>NC_016835.1:0-300000 GCF_000241955.1 Rahnella aquatilis CIP 78.65 = ATCC 33071 | reverse complement strand
TCCAGCAGGATACGCATAAACATCGCGGCCCCGAGGGTATTCGTCACCATCATCGGCGCGGCAATACTGCTGACCAGATTAAGCGCATCGTGAAACGGACGGGCAATAAGCAGGATGATCAGCATTTGCAGTATTTCTGCGACAAAGGTGACACCGGCCGCGACCAGCGGATTAAATAACTTATCGATGCGCCCGCGTTTGATCAAAACGCTGTGTACCAGACCGCCTAATAACCCCTCAGCGATGGTTGAAATCATGCAACTTAGCGCGGTCATACCGCCCATCGAGTAACGGTGGATCCCGCCGGTCAGCCCCACTAATCCCCCGACCACCGGGCCGCCGAGTAACCCGCCCATCACCGCACCAATCGCACGGGTATTGGCAATAGAATCTTCGATATGCAGGCCAAAGTAGGTTCCCATAATGCAAAAAATGGAAAACGTGATATAGCACAACAGCTTATGCGGAAGACGCACCGTCACCTGCACCAGCGGAATAAATAACCGCGTTTTGCTCATCAGCCAGGCTATTACCAAAAACACGCACATTTGTTGTAACAGCAGTAATATTAAATTAAATTCGTACATTCCCGGGCATCCGAAATCTGACAAGCTGGCAATATATCGTGCTCAGACAAAATTTACCTTGAAGCCGCCAGAAGAATGGGAATATTTTTATTGACGAATTAAATTTAATATTCTTTTAAATAAAATATAAGAAGATGATTTAACGATACCGGCCAGTAAACGGTGATATTTATCAGGCGGGCACCGCGACCCGATATTTGCCGATGCAGGCTGTCGTGTTCATCGGTATGATCTGCCGGAGTTTGGCGCATCCGGGCACCCAGTGAAGACTGATACGTCGTTAGCCTCTTCCTGCTACGACTGCCGTACGGTGAGGGCACCTAAGCAAACGGCTCCCCGTCATGGAAGCCGTTATATTGCTAAAGTCTGCGGACTGTTCAACAGGAGAAATCCACGATCAGTGTGGCTCTCCGCTGGCCGATAATGCAAAGGTGCCCACCGGCATGACGGGCAGATATTTTTTATAATAATCGTGATAATTTTTCACCGGGTCAATATCCCTGAATAAATCAGGATAAAGGGACTTTGCAATAAACTGCACCATGGTGAAATCGACCAGCGTACGCGATGCCCCCTGATAAACCCCGAAGAGTTTGTCGTTTTTAATGGCCGGTAATGAACGCCAGCCGTCACGCTGAGCGAATCCGTTGAGTTTTGCTCTTGCGGTGGCTTCATTGACCCCGATGCCCATTTCTAACGCCGTATCGACTTTATTGTTCTCCCTGCCGGAAATAAAAATGACATCCGGTTTGGCGACCAGCAACTGCTCAGGGTTAATTTCACCCCACTGTTTAACGAAAGGTGCTGCAATATTTTCACCGCCAGCGAGACGCAACATTACGCCCCACATATTTTCGCCATAGGTAAATGAATACTCCGCCGGACCTTTATTGCCAAACTCAATATAGACTTTTGGCTTAGGCAGATTCGCCTGTCTGATCCTGTCTTCAATCAGCGTGATGTTATTTTTATAAAGCTGGGCAAGCTCATGCGCGCGGTCAGTCTGGCCGGTTAATATCCCGATGATTTCCGTGGATTTCACATGATTTTCCACCGTCTGATCATTGTAATCGAGCACAACCACCGGGATATTCAGGCTCTGAAGCTGGGTAACTTCATACTTCAGGGCAGCGTACTGCCAGCTGGCTAAAATAACCACATCCGGTTTCAGGCTAATCACTTTTTCCAGTGACACGTTGTGCAGGTCGATTTCGCCGATATCCGGAATGCTGGCGATGGACGGACGGTATTTAATATACATGTCCCAGTTCGCAGGAACCTTGCCATGCCAGGCTTCACGGGAGATACCGACAATATGATCAAACGCCTGTTCACCGCCGACCGCCATATAATCTTCAAAATAGAAACCTAATACCGCTCTTTTCACCGGGGTCTCTAAGGTTATTTTATTTCCGAGGACATCAGTCAGTGTGGTTGTTGCGGCACCGGACTGCCCGGTAATCACGACTGACAGCATAAAAAGCAAACCATGAAGTAACTTCATTTAATTCCCTTAGGTATTGTGTGATTATTATCTGCGGCTGAAATTCATTTTTTATAGAAACCGATTTGTTACACGGCTTATTTCACTTAAGTCACCGTAAAACCGGTAGTGCCACCGCGCAATTATCGCGGCGGTATATTATACGTTTGGTCGGCTGCATCAGTACAGTCAGAACTGCACACTGCGGCGGGTCGGGCAACACAGATCGCCTGAGATGAGTTTCAGTGATAACCGTGAATATCAATCGGAAAACGCTTCTCAGATGCTGAGCTATAATTAAAATTTATCGGTAAAAAGGAGAATTATATGGCTCCAGTCGCGAGTATATCAGGTGGCATTATATTTATTATCGTTGGCATTGTGATGCTGTGGCTATTGGTGAAGGCGCATAAAGGCAACACCAGCAAGAAGTTCTTTACTCCCCACAAATGCATGCTGCTCATCGGGACCCTTGTCTCTTTTGTTATTTCCATTGTATTTTTCACCTCTTCTTCTTGATGTCAGCTTAATCTTTGCCGTTAATGCCCCGGTTTTCACCGGGGCATAATAGCCGACAGACTCCTCTTCTGCTCATCCTCGTCTATCATTATTATTCGTTTGCTAACTGCCTGCTTTATCGCTCAATCTTTTGCGAGGTAAATCGATGCAACGCGATGCATTTATGACAAGCTGGGGGGCCAGTTTCATTTCCGCCGGGACAGTTCGCTTTCGGGTACGGGCACCCGGCCAGGACAAAATGACACTACGGCTTTCCGGCGAAAACAGGGAAATGCTGCCGACGGAAAACGGCTGGTTTGAGTTTGTGGCAACGGGTGTTTCTCCCGGTGAGGAATACCAGTTCATTCTGGCCGATGGCCTGCCGGTTCCTGATCCCGCCTCGCGCGCCCAACTGGCGGACGTCAACGGCCCTTCTCTGGTCACCTCGTCATCTGGCTATGCATGGCGAAATCACGACTGGAAAGGCCGCCCGTGGGAAGAAACGGTCATCTATGAAATGCATATCGGGACATTCACACCCGAAGGGACTTTCAGCGCCGCGCAGGCAAAACTCGCTTATCTGGCTGAAACCGGCATCACCATGATAGAAGTGCTGCCGCTCTCGCAATTTGGTGGCCAGCGCGGCTGGGGCTATGACGGTGTCTTGCTCTACGCACCTCACTCCGCTTACGGCTCGCCGGATGATTTCAAGGCGTTTGTCGATGCGGCGCACGGTGTCGGCATCTCGGTAGTGCTGGATATCGTGCTCAACCATTTTGGCCCGGAAGGGAATTATCTGCCGCTGCTCGCGCCGGATTTCTTCGATTCACAACGCATGACAGCCTGGGGGGCGGGCATCGATTATCAAAACGACGCGGCCCGTTGCTACATTGTGGAAGCGCCGCTGTACTGGTTAAAAGAATATCGGCTTGACGGCCTGCGCTTTGATGCCATCGACCAGATGCAAGACACCTCTTCCCCGCATATCCTGATTGAAATCGCCGAACGAATTCGCGAAGAGATCACCGACCGCCCGGTGCATCTGACCACTGAAGACAGCCGCAACGTCACCTTTTTGCACCCGCGCAATGCCGACGGCACCGTGCCGCTGTTTACCGCCGAATGGAATGATGATTTCCATAATGCCATCCATGTTCTCAGTACCGGTGAAACGCACGCCTATTATCAGGATTTCGCGCAAAATCCTGAGAAACTGGCTGCACGCGCATTAGCAGAAGGTTTCGCCTATCAGGGCGAAAAATCGCCGCAAACAGGTCAACCGCGCGGAGCGGTCAGCCGCAGGCAGCCACCGGTGGCCTTTGTTGATTTCATTCAAAATCACGACCAGATTGGCAACCGTGCACACGGCGACCGGCTGCTCACCCTGGCTGGCGCTGAACGAACGCACATTCTGCTTGCCGCTTTACTGTTATCGCCGCATATCCCGCTGCTGTTTATGGGCGAAGAATATGGCGAAACCCATCCGTTCCTGTTCTTCACCGACTTTGAAGGGGAACTGGCGCAGGCAGTCCGCGAGGGCCGGGCCCGTGAATTTGAAGGGCACAGCGGTTACGGCAGCCAGGCGGTACCCGACCCTAATGCCCTCAGCACGTTCGAAAACTCGAAACTTGACTGGCAAAAGCTGACATATCCCGAAAGCCAAAACACGCTGGCGTTGACCCGCAGGCTGCTGGCGCTGCGCCGGAAACATATTGTGCCTTTACTGACGCCCGCCAAAGGCGAAGTCGGCCAGATCGTGGAAACCTCAGCCGGTTTTCTCGCGGTTAAATGGGTATTCCCCCGTGGCACACTTTCGCTGGTACTTAATATCGGCAAAGACACGCATCCGCTTCCTGAACTGCCGGGAGAAACTCTCTTCGCCTGGCCGCAGGATGCGGCGATTTCAGCGCCCTGCTCCCTTATTGTCCGTCTTGCGCCAGGAGTCATACCGTGAAAATCCCTACTGCGACTTACCGCATTCAGTTCCGTAATGGACTGGACTTTGATACCGCGACAGGGCTTATCCCCTATTTAAAACAGCTTGGGATCAGCCATCTTTATGCTTCCCCGGTGTTTACAGCGACCTCTGGCTCCACACACGGCTACGATATTACTGACGCCAACGAAATTGACCCGTCAATTGGCGGGCGCGAAGGTTTCGACCGTATGGCACAGGCGCTGAAAACAGCGGGGATCGGGCTGATCCTCGACATTGTGCCTAACCATATGGCGGCTTCCCTGGAGAATCCATGGTGGCGCGACGTCATTGAACACGGCGAAAAAAGCCGTTATGCGCGGCATTTTGACATCGACTGGTCGCGTCGGCTGACGCTGCCTTTTCTCGGAGATTCGTTTGAGGAGGCGCTGGAAAAAGGCGATATTACGCTCAAGTCTGATCCCAAAACCGGTCAGCCCACTTTCGCTTATTTCGACACGTATTATCCCGTTGCGCCCGGCACCCTCACGGCGGTGAGAACAGGCGGCCTGAGCAAAACAGAACTGACTGAATTACATGAGCGCCAGCCCTACCGGCTGATGTGCTGGCGGGATGCGCCCCGCGAACTCTCGTACCGGCGCTTTTTCGAAATCACCGGTCTCGCGGGTGTGCGCGTGGAAGACGACGGGGTTTTCGATGATACGCACCGGCTGATCCTCGAACTGGTCCGCTCCGGTGTGGCCGATGGCCTGCGGGTCGATCATGTGGACGGTCTGGCCGATCCCAAAGCGTATCTTGAACGCCTGCGGGAGAAAGCCGGGGCAGACTGCTATATCACGGTAGAGAAAATTCTGGGCAAAGACGAGCGCCTGCCGCCGGACTGGCCGGTCTCCGGCACCACCGGTTATGAGTTTATTGCCTCGCTTTCGGATGTGCTGGTCAATGATGAGAATATGGCGGTGCTGAGTGAGCTTTACGACAACGTGGTCGGCAAGCCGGTGGACATACGCAACGAACTGCGCGCGGCCAAGCTGATGATGGTGGAGAAAAATTTTGCAGGCGAGTTCACCACGTTGTGGAAACTGGCTACCGGCATCGCCGCGACCGAAGGCACGGGGTATGACGAAAACGATGTCCGTACCGCCCTGTGCGAATTACTGATCGCATTTCCGGTGTACCGCACTTACGGCACTGAACAGGGGATGCCCGCGGAAGACTCTACGCTTTTGCACAAGATCCAGCGCAAGATCAGTACCTCACCCCTTGCCGTTCAGCCTGAAATCCTCGCGTTTCTGGTGCGTATTCTTTGTGGGGAAACCTCCGCAGTATCATCATCGCAGGCCGGTTTATTCCGCACACGTTTCCAGCAACTGACCGGACCGCTGATGGCAAAATCGGTGGAGGACACGCTTTTCTTCCGCCAGAACATGGAACTGGCGCTGAATGAAGTGGGCGCTGAACCGTTAATTCGTACCTTCTCCCTCAGCCGCTTCCATACCGGGATGATAAAACGTCGCGAAGAACAGCCGGAAGCGCTTTCCGCGACATCCACGCATGACACCAAACGGGGTGAAGATGCCCGCGCCCGACTGTTTACGCTGACTGAAGCGCCGCAAGAGTGGGCCGCATGCGTGAAACGCTGGCACCGGATGAATGAGTCACACGTGATGATGCTTGCCGATGGCCCGGCCCCGCGCCCTGCGCTGACATGGATGCTGTATCAGGCGCTGGCGGGCGCATGGCCGGCCACGCTGACACCGGAAGATGCACAGGGTTTACAGGAACTCGACGAGAGATTTCAGAGTTTCGTCGAAAAAGCGCTGCGTGAAGCCAAGCTGCGTACCAACTGGGATGACAACAACGAAGACTATGAAAAGGCAGTGCTGGACTACGCGCATCACCTGCTTTCACCGGAAAACCGGTTATTCCTGCAAGATTTTCACGCGTCGATCCAGCCATTTATCCATGCCGGTCTGGTGAACAGCCTGACCCAGACGGTAATCAAACTGATGGCACCGGGTGTACCGGATATCTATCAGGGCAGCGAAGCGCTGAATTTCAGTCTTGTTGACCCGGATAACCGCCGTCTGCCGGATTTCACCGGGCTGGAACGGCTGTTAATGCAGGATAAAAAACCGGCGGGGGACAAGCCAGAAAGCTGGCTGAACGGCCAGCTGAAGCAATACCTTGTGTCGGCACTCGCCGGGCTTCGCCAGCAAAAGCCCGCGCTGTTTCAGCAGGGCGACTACGTTCCGCTCAGTGCAAGCGGGGATCACGGCGAAAACGTCATCGCGTTTGCGCGTGTGAATAATGATGACGCCGTGATTGTTGTGGCACGGCGTCTGGTGCTGGGTTTACAGGCGCAGACGTTCCCGCAGACGGAGATCGTATTGCCGCCACAACTGGCTTACCGGCACTACCGCGAACTGTTCAGTAATAAAGAAATGACGTCCGCTGGCCGGTTAGATATGGCGGCATGGCCGGGTTTCTCCCCCGTCATCCTGATAGCCTCATCCCCTTCTTAAAGGAAAGAGGAACTTCACATGACCAGGGCAGATCTATGCTGCTGATACGCGGGAAGGTGTGCCGGGTAACAGAATGATTTTCCGGCAATCTTCCTGACGTTTCTCGAAGAGGCTATACCCTTTCGCGGCATCTTCCAGCGGCATATGGTGAGTAACAATTTCTTCAGGTTTCAGTTGCCCGCTTTCAATTAACATCAGCAGATCAGGAAGATAAGCATGAACGTGGGTCTGTCCCATTTTAAAGGTCAGCCCTTTATCAAAGGCATCGCCAAATAAAAAACCGTGGATAAATCCGGCGTAGACGCCCGGTACGCTGACAATCCCGCCGCGGCGTACCGCAGCAATACACTGGCGTAACGCTTTCCCGCTGCTGCCTTCAATTTTCAGATTGCTCAGAATGGTTTCGGTGACACTGCCTTTGGCTTCAAAACCGACAGCATCGATTACTGCATCAACACCGCGATGCCCCGCGGTATGCTCAATAATCCAGGCCGCCGCATCGTCATTTTCATCGAAATTAATCGGGATCACCCCGTATCGTTCCTGAGCAAATGCCAGCCTGTACGGATGATGGTCAATCATAAATATCTGCTCAGCGCCCGCCAGCCGGGCACAGGCGGCACTTAACAACCCCACTGGTCCCGCCCCGAAGATCGCCACACTCGAGCCAGGCATCAGTCCGGCGTTTTTAACCGCCTGCCAGGCTGTGGGTAATATGTCGGATAAAAACAGCACTTTTTCATCGGCTAATCCATCCGGGACTTTGAAAGGTCCTGTATTGGCTTTCGGCACGCGCACATATTCAGCCTGTCCGCCCGGAATTCCACCGTACAAGTCGCTGTAGCCAAACAAAGCCGCCGGAGGGGTAATTTTTTTGGGATTGAGTGCCGCACCTTTGCCACTGTTAGTGGTTTCACAGGCGGCATACTGATTCAGTTTGCAGAAAAAACATTCCCCGCAGGCAATAACAAAGGGAATAACGACGCGGTCACCTTTAGCGACGGCAGTCACATCCGATCCGGCTTCGACCACTTCGCCCATAAATTCATGACCAAATATATCACCATGATGTGTACCCGGTATTTTTCCGCGGTAGAGATGCAGGTCGGAACCACATATCGCCGTTGCCGTTACTTTCAGAATAATATCATCGCTGGCCTGAAGTGTCGGGTCAGGCATATTATCAACACTGACACGGTAGGGACCGTGATAAGTCAATGCTCTCATGAGTAATTTTCCTTTCAGATCTTATCCAAACGGGTTGAGATAATAGTAAAATAATTATCAACGAGAGTATTAAGTTTAGTGCCCTCTCAGAGAGTGTCAAAAATGGCAAAACCACGGGAACAGACACTATAATTTAACGCAACCTCTTAAACAGAGAGAAGCGACATGGATAAAGACAATCAGAGTCAGTTTGAACCAAGAACCACCCCGGTTGAAGAAAACATCGGGTGGATCAAAACCGCGTGGCGGCTTGAGCGCATTGGTTTTTTTCTGCTTGGCTTGTTTATTCTTTATGCCTTGCTGGGAGGGTTTTCTCAGGGCTGGCTGAGCGATTCACGCTACCAAAACGAAGAAAAATCGACACAAATCACCTATGAGAAATATCTGCGCAGTGACACCGAATCACCGCTGATTATCGCCTATCCCCTTAAGGAAGCGCAAAGCGATCATATAACCCTCAGTGGTAAATTCGTGAATGAATATGACATTATTAATGTCAGTCCGGAAAGTGCCGTGATACATCGCAGCCCCGGCACAATGATTATCTATCCGAATAATACCGGCGTTACGAATGCGGGCAATGTGCAACTCACACTCAAGCCAAGAAAATTTGGGATCTACACACTTTCTGTTGCTGCCAATAATGATTCGCCTTTTATTTTCAAACAGATTGTTTTCCCTTAAAGGAGAATTAAAATGGAAAACGTCCTCAGAGCGGCCATTATGTATGTCTTCCTGTTTATTATTTTTAAAATTTCAGGACGTAAGACGCTGCTCGAAATGAACATTTTTGATTTTATTCTGGTGCTGATTATCAGTGAGGCCACGCAACAGGCGTTGCTTGGGGAAGACTTCTCCCTTATGGGCGCGATGATCACTATCGGGACATTGATTTTCATCGATAAAAGTTTAGGATTCCTCGAAAATAAAAGCCCTACGTTTAATTTATGGCTGAATGGCTCGCCGATTATCCTGATCGAAAATGGCAAGATCCTGGATCAGAGGTTGCGTAAATGCTCCCTTACGGAAGATGAAATCATGGTAGTGGCTCGTCAGCAGGAAGCAATAGTGAGTATGGATGAGATTAAATTCGCCATACTAGAAAAGAATGGAAAAATATCGATTATTCCTTACAAGAAATAATGCGGTGGCAACATGCCTCCGGGGCGGTGCTCACTGTCCGTGATTTGCACCGCCCGCATTATGACCGATGTGACAAAGATGCGTTTGCTGTGACCCGGTGAACTTGCGGATTACGCCTGCCCTTTTTCACGGGTGCTTTCCCCTGCGCCTTCTTCACGTTCTGCCTGCGTTTTGATAATCATATTCGGCAATGCCATTTCAATCCCCTGCTCGATCAGCTTTTCAATAATGCGGATATTAATTTCCTGCTGGATATCCATGTATTTATTGTAATCGGCAGTATTGACGATATGAACTACTTCGATATTCAGACGGTCGGTACCAAAGCCCAGCAAGTGCGCACGGTCAAATTTCGTTTCACCGACATCAATAATGATTTCCTTTACCATGTCACCGATAATACGCAGCTTTTCCGGCGGCGTATTAATCGCGATGCCAAAATTGAAAACAATGCGGCGGGTCTGCATGCGTTTGTAATTATGCAGCGTTTGCTGGAGCAGAATAGCATTACCGCAAACGATCTGTTCCCCGCTCAGGCTGCGTATCCGGGTCGTCTTCAGACCAATATGTTCAACAGTACCGGCAACATCATTAAAAACGACAAAATCACCTATTTCGAAAGGCTTATCGAAGCCGATAGATAATGAAGCAAATACATCGCTGAGAATGGTCTGGATCGCCAGTGCGATAGCGATACCGCCCACGCCCAGGCTGGCAACCAGCGCGGTAATGTTCACGCCCACATTCGCCAGTATCGACAGCAGCATCACCGACCAGACTACCGCGCGGAAAATCAGCCCGGTGATCACCAGCGTTACCGGATTTTTGTTCATCCCGGGCTGACGCATAATATGACGTAACCACGAGACCACGGCCTGATCCAGCCACAGCGCCATCTGAAACGCCAGCACCAGAAACCACGCATGACTGATGGTGTTGTAGAGATTATCGGGCAGATTAACGAACCGCAGACTGAACAAAAAAGCCGCAATGAAAATCAGCAAATTGCTCGTCCGGTCGAGGATCTCGCCCAGAATAAAACGGATCCGGTGGCTGGCCTCATTAACCTCCCCCCAGCGTTTTACGCCCTTGCGCAAAAACGAGACCAGCCAGCTCAGCAACCAGTACGTGACAAGCGTGACCACACACATCGTCGCAACACCCATCCAGAACACCGGCGTCATCATCAGCGCGATAACATCGAAATGTGATAGAAAATTCATCTTCCCTCCCGGAATTAATCACAAACTCCCAGTATAGGAAACGCTTCAGCGCGGGGCTCCAGAATAGGAAAGTTCGGTAAACAGCAGGCTTGCGGCACAGGCAAAATCACTTGAACAGCACAGGGGTCTGGGATTATTCTTAGATTAGCTGCCGAAAGAGCAGTAGACAGTAAGCACCATACCCTTAAATAGCCCACCCATAAAGTGGGTTCTTTTTTGCCTGCCGTTTAGCATTGAGAATTGTCCGGGTTCGGCAATCGTTCAGACGTAAAAAAGCCGGTGACACTTTCGTATCACCGGCTTTTGCAGCAGGTTAACCCCGCACGAAACTTATGCGTTCAGTGATGGCTTATGCGTTCAGCAATTGCTGTGCGGTTTTCTCAACCAGCGCCAGCAACACTTTCACATCTTCCAGCGTAACCGTCGGGTTCAGCAGGGTCAGTTTCAGACAGGTAATGCCGTTATGCTCGGTCACACCCACGTTGGCACGACCGGACTCCAGCAACGCATCACCGATTTTCTGGTTCAGCAGTGCGATGGCCGCATCACTGCTGCCCGCCAGTTGCGCCGGACGATAGCGGAACAGCACGCTTGCCAGTTGCGGCTTCATCACCAGTTCCAGCGCGGCTTCAGAGCCCACGTATTGCGCGACGTCCTGCGCCAGTGTCACACCATGATCAATGATCGCGGCATACTGTTTCTGTCCTAACGCTTCCAGCCCCATCCACAGTTTCAGCGCATCGAAACGACGGGTGGTTTGCAGGGATTTGGAGACCAGATTCGGTACGCCAGCCGCCTCGTCAAACTCAGAGTTCAGGTAAGCCGCCTGATAACGCATCAGCTCGTAATGACGCTCTTCTTTGAGCAGGAACGCGCCGCAGCTGATGGTCTGGAAGAACTGTTTGTGGAAGTCCAGCGTAATGGAATCCACCAACTCGATGCCGTCCAGATAGTGGCGATATTTTTCAGACAGCAATAACGCCCCGCCCCACGCCGCATCCACGTGAACCCAAATCTGATGCTCTGCCGCCAGTTCAGCAATAGCCCGCAGCGGGTCGATAGCACCGGCATCGGTAGTACCGGCTGTCGCCACAATGGCCAGGATCTGATCGCCATTAGCTTGCGCCTGCGCCACCTTCTCGCGTAAATCGTTGAGATCCATACGGGCGAACTCATCGGTTTTCACCAGCGTCACGCACTGGTAACCCAGACCGAGCAGCGCCATGTTCTTCTGCACAGAGAAATGCGCGTTTTCAGAACATAACACTTTAATTTTACGCAGATTGCCGACCAGACCATCCTGCTGAATGGAATGTCCCTGACGTGCGAAAAATGCATCGCGCGCCAGCATCAGCCCCATCAGATTGCTCTGGGTGCCGCCGCTGGTAAACACGCCCGCGTCGCCAGCCTGATAGCCCACCTGAGTACGCAGCCATTCGATCAGTTTCATCTCAATGATGGTCGCTGACGGGCTTTGATCCCAGGAGTCCATGCTCTGGTTAGTGGCGTTGATCAGCACTTCCGCCGCCTGGCTGACCACCAGGCTCGGGCAATGCAAATGCGCAACACATTGCGGATGGTGCACAGACAGGCTGTCTTTTAAAAAGTACTCAATCGCACGTTCAATCGCGGCCTGGTTACCCAGACCGTTTGGATTGAAATCCAGCGTAATACGCTCGCGCAGCTCAGCAACGGTTTTGCCCTGATACATCTCAGGTTGTTGCAGCCACTGCACAACAGCTTCACTGCTCTGTGCAATGGCCTGCTGGTAGGCTTCAGTACTTTGCGCTGAGCCTGCCAGAATCGGGTTTAACTCGGACATCAGAATCTCTTACTCCGCTCAGGCAGGTTTGATGCCAGCCGCTAACAGCGCCTGCTCAAACTTGTCGAGGAAAATACCCAGCTCATCGTTGGTGATCAGCAGGGAAGGCAACAGGCGCAGCACGCAACCATTACGGCCGCCGCGTTCGAGGATCAGGCCAGCTTCGAAGCATTTTTTCTGCAACAACGCAGACAGTTCGCCGTCAGCCGGGTAGCAACCCATGTGATCCTGCGCTTCGTTTGGTTTGACGATCTCGATACCGATCATCAGGCCCAGACCCCGCACGTGACCCATCACCGGATAACGTTTTTGCATGTCAGCCAGTTTGCCTTTCAGCCACTCACCCTGTGCCGCCACTTTCTCGGCAATTTTCTCTTCTTTCAGGATTTTCAGCGTGGTCAGGCCGGTGGCCATCGCCAGCTGGTTACCGCGGAAGGTGCCGGTGTGGTGACCCGGTGCCCAGGCATCGAACTCTTTCCTGATACCCAGAACGGCCAGTGGCAGACCGCCGCCAACCGCTTTAGACATCACAATGATGTCAGGCTCAATGCCCGCGTGTTCGAACGCAAACTGTTTACCGGTACGGCAGAAACCGGCCTGAACTTCGTCCAGGATCAGCATAATGCCGTGTTCCTGAGTCACTTTACGGATGCGCTGCAACCACTCAGCCGGAGCCGGGTTCACGCCGCCTTCACCCTGAACCGCTTCCAGAATGACAGCCGCAGGTTTGCGAACGCCGCTCTCAACGTCGTTGATCAGGTTTTCGAAGTAATAGGTTAAGGCTTTAACGCCAGCGTCACCGCCAATGCCCAGCGGGCAGCGGTACTGATGCGGATAAGGCATAAACTGCACTTCCGGCATCATGCCGTTAACCGCTTCTTTCGGAGACAGGTTACCGGTCACTGCCAGCGTGGCGTGCGTCATACCGTGATAGCCACCCGAGAAGCTGATGATACCGCTACGGCCGGTGACTTTTTTAGCCAGTTTCATTGCGGCTTCAACTGCGTCAGCGCCCGACGGGCCGGTGAACTGCAGGCAATACTCTTTGCCCTGTTGTGGCAATAAAGAGAGCAGATATTCAGAGAACTGATCTTTCAACGGCGTTGTCAGATCCAGTGTATGTAACGGCAAGCCGCTGGTAATGACATTTTGGATGCTTTGCAGCACCTCAGGGTGATTATGTCCAAGCGCAAGCGTACCCGCGCCAGCCAGGCAATCAAGATATTGTTTATTCTCAACATCAGTGATCCAAACGCCATTGGCCTTGGCAATTGCCAGTGGCAATTTACGTGGATAGCTCCGAACATTCGATTCAAATTCAGCTTGTCTCGCCAAATAGGTTTCATTGTTTCCGTTTAATGAATTCGCACCTAAACTGTCAATACGGACTTTATCCGTCATCATATCTCTCCTACAACCGTGTGTTATTAGAACGCCACAATTGAATAAATTTGATTAAGAAAATTACCAGCGTGTGAAAAACGCGGCCAATATATGGCTTTTTTGCCCCCACCTCAATAACTTATTTTGTATAGATTTGTTTATTCTTTCCCATATGAATCAATATGTTGCTGATTTAATGAACGATAATGCTGACTTAACTGTGTTAGGCAGTCATTAATAAAGCACTAAAAAGCACGTCCGGCTTGCTAAACAGCGTGTAAACACGCGACAGAACAGGCTTAAAATCGAGCCGTTAAGATACGCCGGCAGACCTGCTGATCATGAGGTCGCCGCAAAGGTTGTTATCCCTAAACAGTCCTTCAGGAAAGTTGTGTAATTATAGCCTGCAGGCTGTTATATGAGCGATGATATTAAAGTACGGGGCAGTAAATGGCTGAATAACCGTCAGTTATAAATTTTGAAATATATCACATCGGTCTATCGTCCGGTTATGACAGAAATAATACAACGAAAGATATCCGCTACGTATAAATCCTTTTTTCAAATATTCCCTCATTATTCAGCTTATTAACCGACCTTTGCGGCAGAAGAAAATAACATGCAAAAACGGCTGCTGGGAAAATCCGGAGGGCAGTCGACGTGACGCTCACCCAAAGCGTGCGGGGCCCTATCGCCGCCGCACTGGGAACCGTTGAGGTTCAGGGGACCGTTATCCGGCAGCATTGCAGACCCGCGTCCGGCGTTAAACGTTTCGTGAACATTCAGGCTTAGTTGCGCTCCGGGTCACCTGCCTGCTCGCGTTTTTGTCTTGCCGCCTCACGGGCTTCAGCGTCGCGTTTCTCATGAGTGGCGATGGCTTCATTCTGAATTCGGGTAGTGGTTTCTTCCTGTTCTTTGATTTGCCGGTCGACCCGTTCCTGACTTTCCCGGGCATAATCGGCCGCATACTGACTCTGCTGGCGTTCAATCTGCCGCATCTGTTCCTCCTGTTGCCGGTTTTGATCGGCGAAGTGCTCTTGCAGTTGTTGTCTGCCTTGCTGATCGGCAATTGCCGTGAAACTGAGAAGTAATGCAGAAGTACAGGTAATGCGGGCCCAGCGGGATAAAGAACCTGACATGGATAAACTCCCTTTCCAAAATATTTAAAATTCTTTATAAAAACATCGGATTGCCGGGAAAGAATATAAAGCGGGGCGACAGGCAGAAAGGGGAAGTCTCTTAAAAGTCTGAAAACAGCGAAAGTCTCCTTCCGCCGTCCCAGGTTTCAGCAATCAATATCCCTGCGTGACAATTTTGGCAGCGGAAGCCAGCACATCACGACGGGATTTCGCGTCTTTCTCCGGCTGAGTGAAATAGGTAATCAGGATCAGCGGCGCCTTATTATCCGGCCAGATCACCGCGATATCATTGGTTGTGCCGTAATCGCCGCTGCCGGTTTTATCGCCGACGACCCAGGTCGCAGGCAGCCCTGCGCGGATACTCATCGCGCCGGTGGTGTTGCCTTTCATCCATTCCACCAGTTGCGCACGTTGCGGTTCAGCCAGCGCACTGCCCAGCGCGACATGTTGCAGACTCAATGCCATGGCACGCGGTGAGGTGGTGTCGCGGTCATCGCCCGGAATGGCAGTGTTCAGCGTCGGTTCAGTGCGATCCAGACGGAACGTTTTATCGCCGAGCGTACGGGCATATTCCGTGACTTTCTGCGGGCCGCCAAGCTGCCCGATCAGTTTATTCATGGCGGTATTATCGCTGTACTGCAAGGCAGCAGCAGCCAGTTCACCAACCGTCATGCCGGTATTGAGATGCTTTTCGGTGATCGGGTTGTAATTTACCAGATCAGATTTTTTCAGGCTGACGTGCCGGTTCAGCAACTCTGTTTGCGTTTCGCTCTGCTTAAGAATGGCTGACGCGGCCATGAACTTGCTGGTGCTGCACATGGCGAAACGCTCATCAGCGCGGTAAGCAATCTGGGAGTTATCTTCGGTATTAATCAGCATTACACCAAGACGACCGCCGCTGTCTTTTTCCAGCGCCGCAAGTTGCTGCTGTACAGATGTCATTTTAGTGGCCGTTTGCGCCCATGACGCCGCGCTGAATGCGAGCATGGGCACCACAGCCGCCGCCATCAGCACGGTTTTACGCAGGGTATTTTTCATCATCAAAGCCTTCTCCTTTATATTGGCGAAGGGATTATGGCAAAAGCTGAGGCAGAAAGTAAAAAACCCGACAGAAATTGTCAGGTTTTAAACATGAAACGGAAAATTTTGGGAAACTAAAGGAGATTTAGAACGTTTCCCAGTTGCCCTGATCAGCGGCCGGAACCGGCTGACGATTTGACAGCAAGGCGGGAGATTTTGTCTGCCCGGCTTTACGCACCGCTGCCGTCGCCGAACCGGCGCTGACTTTAAAGATGCTGATCGCCTGTGATAAACGCTCAGCCTGCTCATTGAGCGAATACGCCGCCGAAGAAGCTTCCTGCACTAATGCGGCGTTCTGCTGGGTCACTTCATCCATCTGAGTGATGGCTTTGTTGATCTCTTCGATACCGGTGCTTTGTTCGTTACTGGCAATCGCAATTTCGCCCACAATGTCAGTCACATTTCTCACACTGGACACCACTTCCGCCATGGTGGCCCCGGCTTTGGCGACCAGTTGCGTGCCGTTATCCACTTTCGCTACAGAATCGTCGATCAGCACTTTGATCTCTTTGGCGGCACTGGCAGAGCGTTGCGCCAGATTACGCACTTCGGATGCCACCACGGCAAAGCCGCGCCCCTGCTCACCGGCACGGGCCGCTTCAACGGCAGCGTTCAGTGCCAGAATGTTGGTCTGGAAAGCAATGCCGTCAATCACGGCAATGATATCGACGATTTTGCGCGAGGAAGTATTGATACCTTCCATCGTGTTCACCACTTCGCCCACCACTTCACCGCCCTGCACCGCCACGCGGGAAGCCTGCGCCGCCAGCTGATTGGCCTGCCGTGCGTTATCGGCATTCTGTTTCACCGTTGCGGTCATCTGTTCCATCGCCGACGCAGTTTCTTCCAGCGAACTGGCCTGCTGTTCGGTACGGGAAGACAAATCGAGGTTTCCGGCAGCAATTTCGCTGGATGCACTGGTGATGGCATGAGTGCCTGCGCGCACTTCGGTGACGATTTTCAGCAGGTTTTCATTCATGTTTTTCAGCCCCTGCATGAGCTGCCCGGTTTCATCCTGCGAAGTCACCAGAATTTGTGTGGTCAGATCCCCTGCCGCCACGTTTTCAGCCACTTTCACCGCAGTATGCAGCGGACGGGTGATTGAACGACTCAGGAAATAACCCAGCGCGGCCGCCATTAAAATGGCCAGCGTGGAGAAAATCAACGTCAGCTGAATGGCGGTGGCACCATCGGCTACCGCTGTTTTACCTTCAGCTTGCAGTTGCTGATCCTGAGAGGTGGCAAAAGCGGTCGCCAGATCCAGATACGCATTTTGCGAGGTAGTCAGTTTACGCAGAACATATTCGGTCGCGCCGTCCATATCACCGGCACGGGCTAAGGCAATCAGTTGCTCTTTCGCAGCCTCAAACGTTTCACCCGCCTCCTGCAACGCTTTAATTTTCTGCTTGCCCGTTACGGTGGATTGGATCGCGGCGATTTTATCCATCGCGACATTGGTCTTTTTTACCGTGTCATCCAGTTGCAAATAACGCTTCTTATTTTGCTCCGGATTTTTAGTATCAATAACGATGCCGCGCAGATATTTAATCTGGTCATTTACGCCGTCGCGGACGTCAAATGCCAGCCGGACTTTCACGTAACGATCGTTGACTATTTGTTCAATACTGCTGTTAATGCTGCTTATTTTTGTGATTGCGATGCCGCTGACAATGAACAAAAGCAAAATGATAAGACCGAATGCTGCCCCTAAACGGGCACCGACACGCATATTGTTGATGAGTTTATACATTTTTATTTCCCTTATTTCCTGCCAATAAAACAAATAACATGAAAAATAATTCAATATATTGATTACATAGCGGAACTACATTTTAATGATTTATTTAATTCAACAGGGGTTATCGGTATAAATAAGGGAATCTTTAGTGACGTAAATATTGAGAAAGTGTAAAGAAGGATGACCGTTTAGCTCCCTCCCCTGCGAAGGGGGAGGAGCACAACGAAACCGCCGGGCAGGAGGACGAGTATTAATCAGGCAAACATTTCCTCAAGCCAGCCAACCCGCATTTCAGGCACGGATCGCAGCAACTCGCGGGTGTAATCATCCAGCGGTTCGGCCAGTGCGGAGGCGACCGGTCCCTGACGCACAATCACGCCCTGTTTGAGCACCGCGACCTCATCGGCAATTTCACGCACTACCTGCAAATCGTGGGTAATAAACAGGTAAGAAATGCCGGTTTCCTGCTGGATCTGGCGCAGTAACGCCAGCACATCACGGGCGACTAACGGGTCGAGCGCTGAGGTGGGTTCATCGCAAACGATAATTTTTGGCTCCGCCGCCAGCGCCCGCGCAATACACACACGCTGTTTTTGCCCGCCCGAAAGTGCGGCGGGGAAACGCGCCGCCAGTTCGGCATGTAATCCGACCTGCGCCAGCAATTCACTCACCCGGGCCTCGCGCTGGCTGCGGTTCAGGGTGGTAAAGCAGGCCAGTACACGGGAAATCTGACCGCCAATGCGCTCTTTCGGATCCAGCGCCGTGTCGGGGATCTGATGGATCAGTTGTACATCGCGCAACTGGACGCGGCTGCGCTGGCGCAAACTGGCGGGTAATACTTGCTGATTCAGGCTGATTTCCCCGCTTTCCTGCGTAAGCAGCCCGCAAATCACTTTACCGAGCGTCGATTTCCCCGAACCGGACTCACCGATCACCGCCAGCGTGCGCCCGCGCGGCAAACTCAGCGAAATATTTTGCAGTACCGGCTGTGCATGATAGCGCGCACTGATGTTACTGATATCCAGCGCGACGGGTGCAGGGCCCGTTTGCGGCGTTTTGTTCCCGCCCTGCGCGTGCAGCAAACGGCGGGTGTAATCCTGTTGTGGCTGGCTCAGCAATTGCGCCGTTTCCGCCTGTTCAACAGTTTTACCATGCTGCAACACCATGATGTGATCGCTTATCTGCGCCACGACCGCCAGATCATGGCTGATGTAAATCGCCGCGACGCCGGAAAGGCGGATCACATCGCTGATGGCTTTCAGCACGCCGAGCTGGGTGGTGACATCCAGCGCAGTGGTCGGCTCATCGAAAATCAACAATTCAGGCCCGGCACACAGCGCCATGGCAATCATCGCGCGCTGTAACTGTCCGCCGGAGACCTGATGCGGATAACGCTGATAAAACGCCTGTGGATCCGGCAGGCCGAGCTGTTCAAACAGAGCAATGGCTTTGGCCTGCGCCTGCTGGCGGGGATACACATTGTGTTTCAGCGCCGCCTCAATGACCTGCTCGCCGAGAGTGATCGCCGGATTAAACGCCGCTCCGGCAGACTGCGCGACATAAGCAATCTGTCTGCCACGCACCTGACGCAACTGGCGCTCAGAAAGCGAAGTCAGTTCCCGCCCGCTGAACGCAATTTTGCCGGAATGAATGCGCATCCCCTGACGGCAATGCCCGAGAATGGCCAGCCCGATGGTGGATTTGCCTGCGCCCGATTCGCCGATCAGACCCAGCACTTCGCCGCGCTTCACGGTGAAAGAGACGCAATCCACCAGCGTGCGCGGATTTTTACCCTGCGACACCACACACAGGTTTTCGACATTCAGTACGTGCTCATTCATGCTTTTTTCCCCACACACGACGCTCGCCGCTCATCAGCCAGTCCGCCACAGCGTTGACTGCCAGTGCCAGTACCGCGATTGCGCCCCCTGGCACCAGCGCCGCCCAGACGCCAAACAAAATACCGTCTTTATTATCGCGCGCCAGCCCGCCCCAGTCAGCGGTCGGTGGCTGAATACCCAGTCCGAGGAATGACAGCGCCGAGAGAAACAGCAGAATAAAAATAAAACGCAGGCCGAATTCGGCAATCAGCGTCTGGAGCGCATTGGGTAAAATCACATGCCCGAGGATCCAGCCGAGACTTTCACCGCGCAACCGCGCCACGTCGACAAACTCCATCACACCGATATCCACCGCGAGGGAGCGTGCCACGCGCAGCACACGGGTCGATTCCAGCAGGCCAAGTACCAGCGTCAGCACCAGAATGGTTTTCGGCAAAACAGCCAGCACGATCAGCGCCAGGATCAGCGTCGGGATAGCCATCACGATATCGTTGCAGCGGGAAATCACCTGATCCAGCCAGCCGCCACGCAGTCCGGCAATAAACCCGAACGTACAACCGACGATAAACGCCACCAGCGCCGCCAGTGTGGTCACACCCAGGGAAACACGGGTGCCCCAGATCAGGCGGGAAAGCAGATCACGGCCGAGATTATCGGTGCCCAGAACAGAATCAGGACCCGGTAAATCCCACGACATGCCGAGGGTCTGATCCGGCGCGTGCGGAGCCAGCCACGGAGCAAAAATGGCGATAAGGATAAACAGGCTCAGCACCAGCAGGCCAAGTATCGAAGCAGGTTTTAATGCAGGCATTACAGCAATTCCTAAGATTCAGCGGTTGTGGCGTAAACGTGGATTAGCGACCAGCGCCATTACATCCGCCAGCAAATTCAGCAGGATATAAATACCTGCCAGCAACAGCGCGCAATCCTGCATCACCGGAATATCGCGTTTGCTGATGCTGTCGACCATGTACTGCCCGAGTCCCGGATAAACAAATACGTTCTCGACAATCACCACACCGACCATCAGATAGGCCAGATTGATCGCCACGACGTTGATGATCGGCCCCACAGCATTGGGCAATACGTGACGCCATAAAATACGCGACGGCGACAGCCCTTTGAGCAACGCGGTATCCACATACGCCGAACTTTGCGCGGCTATCAGCGCGACGCGGGTCATGTTGCTCATATGGCCGAGGATCGCCAGTACCAGCGTGGCGCACGGCAGGGAAATGGCGGAGAGTTTGGCGGTCAGCGGCATATCCGCAGTGATACTGCTGTTGCTTGGTGCCCACGCCAGCGTGATGGCAAATATCAGGATCAGCAAATAACCGGAGAAAAATTCCGGCAGCGCCACCGTGGCGCGGGTGATGGCGTTGAGCAGCGTATCAATGACGCTGCCGTGATAACGCACGGAAATAAACCCGATCAGCAGCGCCAGAGGAACCGCAATCGCGGCGGTGCATCCGGCCAGAAACAGCGTATTACCCAGACGGGTAAACAGCGGGCCGCTGATGGCTTCACGGGTAGAAAAACTGGTGCCAAAATCACCGTGCAGCACGCCAAACAACCAGCTCAGATAGCGGCTGACCGCCGGTTTATCCAGCCCAAGCTGGAGATTCAGTTCGCGAATGGCATCCGGCGTGGCGCTCTGACCGAGGATCGCCGTCGCCGCATTGCCCGGCAGCAGCTGCACACCGGCAAAAATCAGCATGGAAACCGCCAGCACCACCAGCACGCCATAGAACAGCCGCACCAGCACCATGCTCAGCAAGCCGGAACGGTGTGGCGAAAAACGGCCCGCAGGCCGTTGAGTCACTTTCTGTTGTGCAGATAAGTCAGACATATTTTTACCCGGTTCAGCCTTCAATCCAGACTTTCTCTGCCGCACGGTTACCACTGAGCGGCATCCCCGGAACGGAAGTGAACCCCTTGATTTTGGCGGAACAACCGTCGAGTGCATCGGCATACAGCGGGATGATTTCGCTTCCCTGATCAACCAGCATTACCTGAATGTCATGATAAATCTGTTTGCGGCGTGCCTCGTCTGCTTCACCGCGTGCGGCTTTGACCATCGCATCGAATGCCGGTACGTGCCACGCCGATTCATTCCATGAAGACTGGCTGGTGAACACCAGAGAAAGCAGCGCATCAGCGGTCGGACGGTTCGCCCAGTTCGACGACACAAAGGCTTTCTTCTGCCAGATATCATTCCAGAACGCATCGTCGGGCACGCGCACCACATTCAGGTTAATGCCGGCTTTGGCGGCAGATTGCTGATAAAGCTGACCGGCATCGACCGCGCCAGGGAAACCGGCATCGGCGACATTCAGCGTCAGCGGACCGCTGAAACCGGATTTCTTCCAGTGGAACTGCGCTTTTTCAGGATCGTACGGACGCTGCGGGATATCTTTTGCAAAATAACGGTTCGACGGGAAAATCGGGTTGTCGTTCGCCACGCTGGCGTAACCGCCAAGCACGGTGTCGATAATTTTCTGACGATCGATGGCGTATTTCAGCGCCAGACGGCCATCAACATTATCGAACGGTGCCAGATTTGACAGCCCGGGGAAGGTGTAAATCATGCTGTCTTTCGCCCGTACCAGTTTCAGGTTCGGCATACGTTCGATGCGGCTGACAATGCGCGGATTCACACGGTTAATCAGTTGCGCCGAACCACTGACCAGTGCTGCCACGCGGGCCGTTGAATCGTTCATCGCCAGCGTTTCGACAGAATCGACATGCCCGCGTTCGCTGTTCCAGTAGTTCGGATTATGTTTGGTCAGCGTGGACACGCCCGGCTGGAATTTCTCAAGGATAAATGCGCCGGTGCCGATGCCTTTATCAAAGTTTTCATTTTCAGCGGTAATGGCGAAATGCACGGCGCTCAGCAGCCAGACAAATTCAACGTCCGGCGCGGTGAGTTTAATCGTGACTTCATGGTCGCCGGTGGCTTCAATTGAACTGACGGTATCCAGATACCCTTTCACCGGCGAGGTGGATTTCTCACCACGATGGTGATTCAGGGAATACACCACATCTTTCGCGCCCAGCGAGCGGCCATCGTGGAACTGTACGCCCTGGCGAATTTTCAGCACCCAGGTTTTGCTGCCATCGGTGGAGGCCCAGGCTTCAGCCAGTGACGGTGCCAGTCTGGCGTTTTCGTCGATTTCCACCAGATTGTTAAACATCTGAGAACCGACGAAATACATGTAAGTTTCGAACCAGAATGCCGGATCCAGACGGTCGGTGCTGGAGGCATTGTCCACGCCGACGACCAGATGGCCGCCTTTTTTCGGTTTTTCTGCCTCCGCAGCAAAGGCATTGCCCAGCCACAGAGAATGGGTAGCCGCAGCAACGGAAAGTGCCCCCGCACTTTTAATAAACGAACGACGATCAATCATGTGTTTTCCCTGTCTGCGAAGAGTGCATCTTCAGCATTAATGTGTGTTTTATTGTTTTTATGGATGTTTTCGGGTTATGGATATTATTTGGCGAAGGCCTGTTTCAGCGCGGCAATATGTTCCGGCCCGATCCCGCAACAACCGCCGACCAGGGTCGCACCCTGCGCTACCCAGTCTTTCGCGAAATCAAGATAACCGGCAGGATCGGTGTCCTGACGCATTTTGCTCAACCCTTCATTGGCGCCGCGTTTATTATCGGAAGGCTCGAACGCATTGGCATAAACGCCGATATCAAGCTGAGATCCCTGCGTCGTCAGCGCCGCTCGTGCAGTTTTCACCGCCGTCGCCATCACCTCAGGGCGGCTGCAATTGAACAGCACCGCCGCCGCAGAAACCCGCAGCGCCGCACTGACCGCATCGCCAACGGATTCACCGGAGCGCAGCAGCGCATTACCCTGATCGTCGGGATTATCCTGCAAGGTGAAAGACAGCCACAGCGGACGCGGGTCATCGCCCAGCACATCGCGCACCGCTTCGACTTCTGCGACAGAGCTTTGCGTCTCCGCCAGCCAGACATCGACACTGTCCGTCAGATTATCCACCAGCACTTGCAGTAATTTTTTGGCCGCCACCGGCTCGAACAGATCCGGGCGATAAGATCCGAGAACCGGAGGGAGCGAACCCGCGACCTGCACGGCAGCCGGTGCCGCCTCCGCCGCCTCACGAGCCAGCTTGCCGGAGAGCGCAATCAGCGCAGCGCCCTGCTCCGCAAAAATCTCTTCACCCACGTGGAACGGCACAACGGCGTAACTGTTGGTGGTGATGACCTGAGAACCGGCAGCAATAAAAGCATCGTGAGCGGCCCGCACAAATTCCGGCGCCTGCATCAGCGCCAGCGCAGACCATTCAGGCTGGCGAAAAGGAGCCCCCATCCGGGCCAGTTCGCGGCCCATGCCACCATCAAGGATTTTAATGTTACTGATCATTGTGCCACCACCATTGTGTTTTTCTTAACCGAATCAATCGTTAATCCGGGAGGTGGAGACACTCTACAAAACGAACGTTTAGATGTCTAGATTTCTTAATGGCTAAAAGGTGGGTTTTTAATGACAAACTGGTTTCACTCGCCGGGAGGGGTGGATCGAGAATATTTCGGTTCCTTAAGTGCTGCGGTCACATGACGTGCTGCGCCGAAACCGACCAAGAGGGAAAAGTGCTTTTTCCCTCTTGGATCTCCCTTCGCTTTTTCAACACGCGCTATCGCTCGCTGGCCATGTTTCAGGTAGCACAGCGACAGGCTGGAAATCTTGCCGCTGCGCGGTGCCTTCATTTCGGGATTGCAGCCTCAGGTCTGCAACCTCTCACTCAGCAAGCTTTCTGAATCGCCCGCACGATCTTAAAAATCAACGGCAGACTGTTTTTCATCTTTTAAAAAGGTTGATTGGCGTGCTCAAAATCCAGCTGAACGGAGCGGCTTCGAGACCTGTGGCTCGAAGACCGAGAGAAGGCAGTGCGAAGCACCTGGATTTGCGCCACTTACTATAGCCACGAAACACGTCCATCGTGCCCGCGACAGCGCGTAGTGAAAAAGCGCGGAGTCCAGAGGCCCGCGCGTTACCGGGTCTCTGGTCGGTGTGGGCCGACGCCCACGGTCTTGATCTTAAAAGGCCAGTGTGGACGGCCCCCGTCTGTAATACTTATTTACACTCGTAAACTCAATGCGTATTATTCTCATTCGCTTTATTGACTCAACCTGAAATTCTTCCTTTCCAGTCTTTCTATCCGGAGATCCCGGAGGGGTGATTCATGCTGAGAGAGCCGTATAAATACAAAATTGCAGTGGCTTAAAAAATAATAAAATAACCGTGTGGAGAATAGTTATGTGTGTCTTTTCAGGGAATTGCGCTGTCAGGAACAATAAACAAAACATTGATAATAATTCAGGAAAGAAACTTTCACTTTCAGTGATCGCGTTGTTAATGTCGTCGTCATTGCATTCTGCTTATGCCGCAGAAACAACGGCTAAAAAAACGGCGGGCGATACCGTTGTGGTGACCGGCGGGAACAATAGCACCTCCGCAACGGATACCGCCGCCACCGATTACAGTGTTCCGGTCACCACCGCAGGCACAAAAATGACCCTGACGGCGCGCGATATTCCGCAGTCCGTCAGTATCATCAGCAAGCAGCGCATGCAGGATCAGCAGTTACAATCTTTGGGTGATGTGCTGAGAAACACCACCGGTATTCAGGAAAGCGTCTCGGACCTTGACCGTCGCACTTATTACGCCCGTGGCTTTCTGATCGACAACTACATGGTCGATAACATTCCGACCACCTTCGATCCACGCTGGGATCTGGGCGATTCGCAATCTGACACGGCGATTTATGACCGTATCGAAGTCGTGCGCGGCGCAACCGGCCTGATGACAGGACCAGGCAACCCGTCGGCCTCCGTCAACCAGGTGCGTAAACACGCCGACAGCAAAGAATTCACCGGCAATGTTTCGGCTACTTACGGCAGCTGGAATAAACAACGTTATGTGGCCGATTTATCGACGCCGCTCAACGCATCCGGCAGCGTGCGTGGCCGTCTGGTCACCGGTTATCAGGATAAAAACAGCTACGTTGAGCGTTACGGCGCAACCAAAAAATTCGTTTACGCCACCGTCGATGCCGACCTCACCGATTCCACCCTGCTGTCCGCAGGCTACGAATTCCAGCAAACCAACACCGACAGCCCGACCTGGGGCGGTATGCCGCGCTGGTATCTGGACGGCAGCAAAACCGATTATCGTCGCGGCTTTAACTCCGCCCCGGACTGGGCATACAGCGATAAAGAAACCACCAAACTCTTCACCACCCTGAAGCAGTCGTTCGATAACGGCTGGCAGGCCACCCTGAACGGCACGCATACCGAATCCCATATTGACAGTAAGATGATGTATATCGACGGGACATTCGATAAAACCACCGGCGTGGGGGAATCCGCTTATGCCGGTTATCCGGTCGTCGCCGGTACCGGCTATAACACCGGTAAACGAAAAGTCGATGGCGTGGACGCCTTCGCCAGCGGTCCGTACGAACTGTTTGGCCGTCAGCATGAACTGATGACCGGGGTGAGCTACAGCAAACAGCAGAACACGTATTACAGTTCATTTGCCAATATCTCAACCGAAGAACTGGGCAACTTTAACGATTTCAACGGACAATTCCCTGAAACCGACTGGGCCCCGCGCACGCTGGCGGAAGAAAATGTTATTCGTCAGAAATCGGCTTACGTCGCGACGCGTCTTTCGCTGGCCGACCCGCTGCACCTGATCGTTGGCGCACGTTACACCAACTGGAATTCGCACACGCTCACCGATCAGATCGAGAAGAACAACATCACGCCGTACGCGGGTCTGGTGTTTGACATCAACGATACCTGGTCGACTTATGCGAGCTATACGTCAGTGTTCCAGCCACAGACTTACCGCGATATCAACGGCGGGTATCTGTCACCGGTCATCGGCAAAAACTACGAAGCGGGCGTGAAATCCGACTGGTTCAACAGCCGTCTGACGGCTTCCGTGTCCATCTTCCGCGCGGAACTGGATAACGTCGCGCAAAGTACTGGCCGCGTTATTCCGGGCACGACCGATACCGCTTACGAAGGTAAAAATGGCACCGTCAGCCGTGGCGTAGAATTTGAAGTGAACGGCGCACTGACCGATAACTGGCAGATGACGTTCGGCGGCACCCGTTACATTGCAGAAGATGAAAATGGCGATGCGGTGAACCCGCAACTGCCGCGCACCCAGTTGAAACTGTTCTCAAGCTACCGTCTGCCGATGTTGCAGGATCTGACCGTCGGCGGTGGCGTGAACTGGCAGACACATGTCTGGGATACGGTTCCTGGCCCAAGCGGCAACGGTACGCGCTATGCCGAGCAAGGCAGTTATGCGCTGGTTAACCTGTTCAGCCGTTATCAGGTCACCCGACAACTGGCGGTGCAGGCCAACGTCAACAACCTGTTTGACAAAGAATATGACACCAGTGTGAACCAGTATGTGGTTTACGGTGAACCGAGAAATGTGTCGGTGACGGCGAGCTATAGTTTCTGATTTGCTGAGGCCGCAGCAATTGCGGCTTATCACTTGCAGTGAGGGCAGAACGGGTATATTTCGGTTTCTCACTCGCCGTGATGGCTGGATCGAGAATATTTCGGTTTCTCAAGTGCTGCGGTCACATGACGCGCTGCGCCGAAACCGACCAGAGGGGAAAGGCTTTTCCCCTCTGAACTCCCCTCGCTTTTTCAATACGCGCTCCGCTCGCTGGCTATGTTTCAGGTATCTCCGCGACAGGCTGGAAATCTTGCCGCTGCGCGGTACCTTCTCTCGGTCCTGAAGCCTGAGGTCTTCAGGCCGCTCCGTTCAGCAAGCTTTCTGAATCGCCCCCACGATCTTAAATTCAACGGCATACTGTTTTTTATCTTTTAAAAAGGTTGATTGGCGTGCTCAAAATTCAGCTGAACGGAGCGGCTTCGAGACCTGTGGCTCGAAGACCGAGAGAAGGCAGTGCGAAGCACCTGGATTTGCGCCACTCACTATTGCACCAGAACATGTCCGTCGTGCCTGCGACAGCGCGCAGTAAAAGAGCCCGGGGGGTCTTGGGGGGTGGCGGCGATAGGCCGCCCCCCAAGTCGGTGTGGGCCGACGCCCACGGTCTTGACCTTGACCTGGACATTGATTTTAAAATCGCCCCCTTTGCACCGATCCGTGCAAAAAAACCAAAACTTACATAATTCCCCATGTTTCAACATGCTTTTATAAAGTACCATTAACATCATGAACACCATCCCTCATCCCCCTGTCTTTGATGGTCATAACGACCTGTTACTCCGCCTGTGGCTGCATGATGCAGCAGATCCTGCTGCCTTGTTTCTTGATGGCTCACTGGAAGGACATCTCGATTTCAGGCGCTGTCGTCTGGGTGGTTTCGCAGGTGGGTTATTTGCCATTTTCGTACCACCTGCTTCATATATGCCACAACTGAAGCCCGATTCACCTGCGGAACCTCATGACGCTTTTGCCATTACTCAGGCACAGATTTCACTGCTGGAACGCCTTGAAACGCAGTCCGCCGGGCGGGCAAAAATCTGCCGGACGGTCGGTGAAATTGAAGCGTGTATTACACAGAATGTGCTGGCGATGGTGATGCATATCGAAGGGGCGGAAGCACTCGGCGATGATTTCTCGCGGCTGGAGCGCTGGTATGAAAAGGGGCTGCGCAGCATCGGCCCGTTATGGAACTTACCCAACCAGTTTGGTACCGGCGTTAAGGGCGATTTCCCGGGATCACCGGATACCGGAGATGGCCTGACGCCCGCCGGGCTTGGATTGCTGCATGAATGTAACCGGAAAAGGATTCTGTTCGATGTCTCGCACATGAACGAAAAAGCCTTCTGGCAGACGGCAAAATTCAGCGATGCGCCGCTGGTAGCCACCCATTCAAATGTGCACGCGTTATGTCCGCAACCGCGTAATCTGACCGATAAACAACTGGCTGCCATTGCCGAAAGCAACGGCTTCGTTGGCGTTAATTTCGGCACGGCTTTTCTGCGGGCGGATGGAAAACGCAACGGCGACACCCCTATCACCGAAATTGTTAAACATCTTGATAACCTTGTTGGTAAACTGGGGGAAGAAAATGTCGGTTTTGGTTCGGATTTCGACGGTATCAATGTGCCGGATACGCTCGGTGATGTCGCCGGATTACCGTTGCTGCTTCAGGCTATGTCTGATGCGGGATACGGCGATGCATTGATCGAAAAAATCGCGTACCGCAACTGGCTGAAAGTATTAAAGCAAACCTGGGGTGAATAGTTTTTCATCCGATATTTTGCGCTAATCCCTGTGGCTTACAGGGCAATATCGGTTTGAGCTCATCGCAACAATTTTTTAGCCAAACCAGCGATATTTGACAATAAGCCGATCACCTGCCGCAATAAAAGGGGCAATGAACTTAACACTGTAATCATCAAGAGGACGTTATTATGTGGACTAAACCTTCATTCGAAGACCTGCGTTTAGGCTTAGAAGTGACACTGTACATTTCTAACCGCTAAGCCTTTATGCCCACGGTTAACTGTGGGCATCTTCCTTCCCTTTCCCCTGGTTCTTACATGCAGATTATCGTACTTGGTTCCGCGGCAGGCGGCGGCTTCCCGCAGTGGAACTGCAATTGCAGCAACTGTCAGGGTGTGCGTAATGGCACCATGAAAACGTCCCCCCGCACGCAATCTTCGATTGCCGTCAGCGACAATGGCACCGACTGGGTGCTGTGTAACGCCTCGCCGGATATTTGCCACCAGATTGCCGCCACGCCGGAACTGATAAAACAAGACGTTTTACGCGGCACCTCCATTGGTTCCATTATCCTGACCGACAGCCAGATTGATCACTGCACCGGCCTGCTGAATTTGCGTGAAGGCTGTCCGCATCAGGTGTGGTGTACGCCGGAAGTCCACGAAGACCTCACCACCGGTTTCCCGATTTTCACCATGCTTTCTCACTGGAATGGCGGCCTGCAACACCACGCTATCAGGCCGGAGAACCGCTTCTCCGTTGCCGTCTGCCCGAATCTTACATTCACTGCCATTCCGCTGCTGAGCAACGCGCCACCGTATTCGAAATACCGCGGCAAACCGCTCCCCGGCCACAATATCGCACTCTTTATTGAAGACACAAAAACCGGCACCTCGCTGCTGTACGCACCGGGTCTGGGCGAACCGGACGATGAACTGCTGAAATGGCTGCATAAAGCCGATTGCCTGCTGATTGACGGCACGCTGTGGCAGGACAACGAGCTGGCGACCACCGGCGTCGGCCGCAATACCGGCAAAGACATGGGCCATCTGGCGCTTGCCGAAGAACAAGGGCTGATCGCCCTGCTGTCGTCACTTCCGGCAAAACGCAAAATTCTCATCCATATTAATAATACCAACCCGATCCTCAATGAATCCTCTGCCGAGCGGCAGGCGCTGACGCAACAAAACATCGAAGTCAGCCGGGACGGGATGCGCATCGAACTGTAGGGCAAAACGACCATGAGCATATCGACAACACAGACGTCACCGATGACGCCGCAAGAATTTGAACAGGCGCTGCGTGCCAAAGGCGCGTTTTATCACATCCATCATCCCTACCACATTGCGATGCATAACGGTCAGGCGACCCGCGGGCAAATTCAGGGCTGGGTGGCGAACCGTTTCTATTATCAGACCAGCATTCCGCTGAAAGACGCGGCGATTATGGCCAACTGCCCGGATGCGCAAACACGCCGTAAATGGGTGCAGCGTATTCTCGATCACGACGGACATGGCGGCAGTGAAGGCGGTATCGAAGCCTGGCTGCGTCTGGGCGAAGCGGTGGGGTTAGACCGCGATGTGCTGCTTTCAGAAGAAAGGGTGTTGCCGGGGGTGCGTTTTGCGGTCGATGCCTACGTCAATTTTGCCCGCCGCGCCGTCTGGCAGGAAGCTGCGTGCAGCTCGCTCACCGAACTGTTCGCTCCGCAAATCCATCAGGCGCGTCTCGACACCTGGCCACAGCATTACACATGGATTGAGGAAGAGGGTTACGGTTATTTCCGCAGCCGCCTGAGCCAGGCTAACCGCGACGTCGAACACGGCCTGCAACTGGCACTGGAGTACTGCGATACTGTCGAAAAACAACAGCGCATGCTGGAAATCCTGCAATTCAAACTCGATATTTTGTGGAGCATGCTCGATTCCATGAGCATGGCCTACGAACTGAACCGCCCGCCGTACCACAGCGTGACGCAGCAGGCGGTCTGGCATAAAGGAAGACTCCTGTGATCACCATTACCGAACACTACACGCCGATGTTTCGTCGCGGCTACCGCATGCAGTTTGAGAAAACGCAGGACTGCCATGTGATTTTGTATCCGGAAGGGATGGCGAAACTCAACGACAGTGCGACCTTCATTTTACAACTGGTGGATGGCGGGCGGACAATTGCCAATATCATTGATGAGCTGAATACGCGCTTTCCGGAAGCCGGTGGCGTGAATGATGACGTCAAAGATTTCTTCGCTCAGGCCCATGCACAAAAGTGGATTACCTTCCGTGAACCTGCTTAAACCTGCGGTCAAACCGCCGCTGTGGTTGCTGGCCGAACTGACCTACCGCTGTCCGCTGCAATGCCCGTATTGCTCGAACCCGCTCGATTTCGCTAAGCAGGAAAAAGAACTGACCACCGCGCAATGGATCAAAGTATTCGAAGAAGCGCGGGAAATGGGCGCGGTGCAAATCGGTTTCTCCGGCGGCGAACCGCTGGTGCGTAAAGATTTGCCGGAGCTTATCCGTGCCGCGCGGGATCTCGGTTTTTACACCAACCTGATCACCTCCGGTATCGGGCTGACCGAAAAGAAAATTGATGCTTTTGCTGAGGCCGGACTGGACCATATCCAGATCAGTTTTCAGGCCAGCGATGAAACGCTGAACGCCGCGCTGGCCGGTAACGCCAAAGCGTTCCGGCAAAAACTGGAGATGGCCAAAGCGGTAAAGGCCCACGGTTATCCGATGGTGCTGAACTTTGTGCTGCACCGTCATAACATCGATCAGATCGACAAGATTATCGACCTCAGTATCGAGCTGGAAGCCGATGACGTCGAGCTGGCGACCTGTCAGTTTTACGGCTGGGCACAGCTCAACCGCGAAGGTTTGCTGCCGACCCGTGAGCAGATCGCCCGTGCCGAACAGGTGGTGCATCAGTACCGCGAAAAAATGGCCGGTACCGGTAATCTGGCTAACCTGTTGTTTGTGACGCCCGATTATTACGAAGAGCGTCCGAAAGGCTGCATGGGCGGCTGGGGGGCGATATTCCTCAGTGTGACGCCGGAAGGCATGGCGCTGCCGTGCCACAGCGCGCGCCAGTTGCCGGTGGAATTCCCGTCGGTGCTGGAAAATACCTTGCAGGAAATCTGGTACGACTCCTTCGGCTTTAACAAATACCGCGGCTTCGACTGGATGCCGGAACCCTGCCGCTCCTGTTCTGAAAAAGAGAAAGACTTTGGCGGCTGCCGCTGTCAGGCGTTTATGCTTACCGGCAATGCCGACAACGCCGATCCGGTATGCTCCAAATCTGAGCATCACGGCAAAATCCTCGCCGCGCGCGAACAGGCCAACTGCACCAACATTCAGATCAACCAGTTGCAGTTCCGCAACCGCGCGAACTCTCAGCTGATTTTCAAAGGCTGATACCCTGATGCTGCCAGCCGTACACACCCTGACACTGGCCAGCGGATTGCGGGTCAATATTCTCCATGACCCGCAGGCATCACGCGCTGCCGCGCTTGTTCATCTCAATGCCGGAAGCCACCACGAACCGCCGGAATTTCCCGGACTGGCACATCTGTTTGAGCATGTGGTGTTTGCCGGAAGCCGTCGGTTTCAGGGCGGGGACCGGCTGATGATGTGGGCGCAGGCGGAGGGCGCACAACTCAATGCCACCACGCACGCCACCTCGACGGCGTGGTTTTTCGAGATCATTCCGGCAAAATTTGAAGAGGGTCTGGCGCGGCTTATGGATATGCTGGTGCAGCCTTTGCTGTCGACGGATGCCGTGCAACAGGAAGTGGCCGTGATTGACGCCGAATACCGCATGCTCAGCGCTCATGCGGATCCCCTTTGTGATGTCGCGCTGAGTCTGGCCTTTGCCGCTCCGGCACAACTGCACGATTTTCACATCGGTCACCGTACCGCTTTCGGTGAGGACATTTCCGCTCTGCAACAGGCACTGAGGCATTATCATCAGCGATTCTTCACCGCAGGGCTGCTCACGTTATGGTTACAAGGCCCGCAATCTGTCGCTGAACTGACCGCGCTGGCAGAACATTACGGTAATGCCTTTGCTGCCGGTAAAGGTTCCCCACCGGCGCATACTCAGCCACTGGCGCTGAGCCGGGAACGCTATCTTCAGTTGCGTCTGGAAAGTTCACCACGCCTGCGTTTTTCGTTCCCGGTCACGCCTTGCCCGGCGCTGACGTTATTGCGCCAGTTGCTTACCGATGAAGCGCCGGGCAGTTTACTGGAACAACTGCGAACGCAGGCGCTGGCAGACAGCGTGCGGGTTTCGCTGCCGTACGCCTCTGCCGGTGACGCTATCCTCAGCATCGAATTCATGACCTGCGCCACTGCGCCCACGTTACGTGCCGGTGTGGAAACGCTGTTCTGCCACTGGCTGCAACAGATCCGTGATTTAAGCGCCGGGCATTTACAGCATTATACTGCCCTCGCCCGTCGCGATTTCAGCCGCTTAACCCCGCTGGATCAGCTGCGCGTCCGTACGCTGGATTTTGCGCCCGCTGCGCAAAATGGCTGGCAGAGATTGCTCAGCGAACTAAAACCGGAAAACATGACACGGCTGTGGATTGCCCCGGATGTTCACGGGCATAACGCGCCAGCTCAGGGTTTCACCCTGCCGGTCAGTTTAACTGAATGGCAGTCAAAAAGTGACAGCGTCACTAAATCAACCTTTATGTTTTACCTTTCGCCTGCCGTAACCGCACATAAAACGGATGAAAGCATCCACACAACCGGTGCGCCGCTGACCTTATTTCAGGCCTGCATCGCCCGCGCCAGCCTGCGGGCGCTTTGCGCGCAATCCGCTCATGAAGGCAATTCTCTGGTGTTTACTCATGTGCAGGGCAACGGCTTGTTGCAGCTCAGCGGACCGCAGGCATGGGCAACACATACACTCGCCACAGCGCTGGCACTGCTGCGCGCCCCTTCTCCCACCGCGCTGGCACAAGGTAAACGGCTGTATGAGCAGGAACAGCACCAGCGTAACTCGGATATCGCGATACGCACCCTGCTGGCAACATTGCCGGAAGTGGTCAGCGGGTCGTCCGGCAACGTACATGAGTTGCCGGCTGCCGGTGACGATGCCGCCGTGCTGATGTTCTGCCCGCTGGTGGAAAACACCGCTGAATGTCTGGCCGCCACGCAGGTTCTGGCGTCTTTCCTCGAGCCAAAATTCTTCCAGCGATTGCGCGTCGAAAAAAATGTCGGATACGTGGTGAGTTGCCGTTTCCATCAGACGGCGCGCCAGTCCGGCATTCTGTTTGCGTTGCAGTCGCCAGTGTATGACGCAGAAACGCTGCTGGGGCTTATCGGCGATTTTATCGCTGACATTCCGGCGCTTGTTGCTGAGATTTCCGCCGAAGCACTGGAAGAAAAGTACGGCGCGCTGCGGGAATCGCTGAGCGTGAAGCCTGCGGACAGGCTGGAAGCAGCGAGGCAACAGTGGCTGAGGGAGTTTGCGTATGCGCCGGAAATCAATGAAGCGTCTGTTGCGACGATGACAACAGAACAACTGCTCGCCTGTGTACGAGAACCGGACAACCCCCTCCGCGCCTCCGCAGGGGGAGGAGTAAAAACTCTTCTTCGTCTACACTATCCACGAAGACGAAGTTAAGGAAAACCATGCAAAAAACTACCCACACGCTGCAAAACACAGCATTCGACACCCTGCTGGATCACTATAAAAAAGCGTCACTGCGTACCAGCGGCATCTGGTTACTGCTCGCCAACCTGAGTTTTGTTCTTTTTCTGTTTGGCCGCCATCAGTTCAGGGTGCTGCTGGATCCGAACGCCGACGTGGCGGTTTCCGGTCCGGTGCTGGATAAATTAGCGCTGATTTTCCTGGTGTTTTTTATCATTCTTTTGCCGGTGCTGCGCTTCATACGCTCACGTATGCCCGCGATGATCCTGGCGTTTCTGGTCGGTTTGTACTGGGCCGTGGTGTTCCATTTCATGCTGGCCAGTGACGCGCAGCAACAACTGGTCTTCCCGCTGTTTTGTATGCTGATTTTTACGGCGCTGATTGCGCTGTACCCGACCATGCCGGTTCTTTACAGCTTCACCTTACCGCTGTGGTTCTCATTATTTTTTCATCTGGTATTGCTGAAACCGGCGATTCCGATTCTGGAAATCGCCGCAATGATTGTCGTCAGCGCCCTGTTTGAAACGGCGCGTATGATGCTCAGCCGCTGGTTTGTACTTTCTGTCCGGCGGGAATGCGACAACCAGTTGCTGGTCAGTAAGCTGGATAATCTGGCGCATTACGATCCGCTGACGGGCATAGCGAACCGCCGCCAGCTCGATAACCAGCTTGAACAGATGATTGCGCAAACGGAACGTCAGGGCGGCACCTTTTCCCTGATCATGATCGACGTGGATTTCTTCAAAAAATACAACGACCATTACGGCCATCAGGCCGGAGATACCTGTCTGGTGGGCATTGCGGAGTGTTTCAAGCAGGTCGTCAGGCAACCGGCCGATCTGGTGGCCCGTTATGGCGGCGAGGAGTTTGTCGTCCTGCTGCACAACGCCGATGCAAAAGACGCTGAAGTGGTCGCGGAACGCATCAGGCAAAGTGTGACGCAGGCGGCCATCCCCCACGCCTTATCGCAGGTGTCAGACACGGTGACGGTCAGTCAGGGCATTATGCAATGGTCGCCGGGAATGACATCGCTGGAATTACTCAAACGTGCCGACGGCGCACTGTATGACGCCAAGCATGCGGGACGAAACGGCTATTGCGTGGGGCAATGAAACAGGGCGCGGCTTCGAACGAAATCGCGCCCCCTCAGCATGTTACAAGGTCGCGCGATGCACCTGATCCCGTCCGTAAACCAGCGAATCCGCACTGATGTCAGCAATGGATTTCGCCCCGGTCAGTATCATCGCCACCCGCATCTCTTTTTCGATCAGGTTCAGCAGGTTAATGACCCCGGCCTCGCCCGCTGCCGCCAGCGCATACACAAACGCCCTGCCCAGCAGCACACTGTCCGCACCGAGCGCGATCATACGCACCACGTCCAGCCCGGTACGGATGCCGGAATCCGCAAGAATGGTGATGTCGCCTTTCACCGCGTCAGCTATCGCGGGCAATGCGTGAGCGGTGGACAGCACGCCGTCAAGCTGACGTCCCCCGTGGTTGGAGACCACAATGCCATCCGCACCAAATTTTACCGCGTCTTTTGCATCTTCCGGATCCAGAATACCTTTGATAATCATCGGGCCTTTCCAGAACTCACGGATCCACTCCAGATCTTTCCATGAAATCGAGGGGTCGAAGTTCGCCGCCAGCCAGCCGATATAATCTTCCAGCGTGGTCGGTTTGCCGCGATAGGCCGAGACATTACCGAGATCATGCGGTTTGCCGTTCAGGCCGACATCCCACGCCCATTGCGGATGCATCACCGCCTGAAACATCCGGCGTACTGCGGCGTTCGGGCCACTCATGCCGGAATGCGCATCACGATAACGTGCGCCGGGCGTCGGCATATCCACGGTAAACACCAGCGTCCTGACGCCCGCTGCCTGCGCACGCTCCAGCGCATTGCGCATGAAACCCCGGTCTTTTAATACGTAAAGCTGGAACCACATCGGGCGGTCAATGGCCGGTGCCACTTCTTCAATCGGACAGACAGAGACAGTGGAAAGTGTGAAAGGAATGCCTTTTTTCGCCGCCGCGCGGGCCGCCTGCACTTCGCCGCGTCGCGCATACATACCGGTCAGACCCACCGGTGCCAGCACGACGGGCATCGCCAGCTTTTCGCCAAACAGCTGGGTTTCAAGACTGAGATCGGACATGTTTTTGAGGATGCGCTGACGCAGGGCGATGTCAGCCAGATCGGCGGTGTTACGTCTGAGCGTATGCTCGTTGTAAGCGCCGCCGTCGATGTAATGAAACAGGAAGGGCGGCAGTTTACTTTTTGCCGCAGCGCGGTAGTCCGTTGATGCTGAAATAATCATTGTTTTCTCTCGTTATCTTGCGCTCTTGTAATTGGCGCTGTAGGGGTGTCAAAAGTGTAGCTGATAAACACAACCTGAGAGAAAACAATGGCAATGAAAAACCCTATTTTCACGCTGCAGAGCATGGGAGTAGAAGGAAGGGGAAATCTTGAAAATGCGCGGCGGGTTTAATCTCGCCGCTTTGATCGTGTTCACGGATTCATCATTTACCAGGTTTGTTGAGATGCCAGTGTAAAAGCCTGACGATCACCTGATATAAAATAACGGTAATAACAGGACAAATGATAAATAGCGCCCATCCGATAAAACCTTCAACATCTGGTTCTCCAAATATAGCGGCTGATTCATTCCAAAAAGCATATTGTTCTTTAGTCACCGGGGATGAAGGCCGCAGAATAAGAAAAACCAGAATGTAAATCCCCAAGCCGATTAAAATTCTACATCCCGTTGCCACACGACGCCTGTCCATTCAGGATCACCTCTATCATTCCATAACTCATTAAACCATTAGGTAATTCTGTCTGCCGGGTAGACATCAGGGCCTGACGAATAGCCATAAAATCACTGCGATGCTGAAGGGTGATACATCCTAAAGAAATTCCTAGTGGACCCGGGGGATGCAGGCGAAAATTACCACGCTCAACCCCTTCAATCCACGTTTTGTCATCTATTGAACCATCGTCCCGATAAAGAGCAAACCACTCCGCCTTAATCACCGGGGTAGGCGTAAACCACGAATAGGAATCACGAAGATCAGCCCTTACAATACCTTTCACCCCGCCCGTTGCTCGTTTGATAATATGATAGCGGCCATGTGGAATCGGCCCCAAATTAAGAATTCCACTACAACTTGCCCTGTTGCGATACGCATCTTTGCCAGAATAGGCCATGTAGGTACCTACTCCGTACATCAACAAAGGACAGTAATCCGCATCATTAATAACAAACTTTCCTTGTAAAGCCATGAAACCGCCTTTTTGAAAATTTAGCCTAAGGGAAGACACTACAGGAATCGCACCGCAAAAAACAGACGCCAGGACGGCCTGAATTGATAATAAAATTCTGAAAATTCAGTTTGTTACGACATCCGCTAATTGCACTAATAGCAGTATGGGCATAACGTGAAGTCTCATTTTACTAAAGGGAATTACAACCATGCCGATACCCGCTTATATGTGGCTTTATGATGATGGCGGTTCCGCTATTAAAGGTTCAGTGGATGTTGCAGGGCGTGAGGGAAGTATTGAGATCATCGGTTTCAGCCACGGTCTGAATATTCCCGTCGATAGCCGCAGTGGCAGCATTACCGGGACACGTTCTCATTCACCGATGATGTTTGAAAAGGAATTCGATTCGTCGAGTCCTTATTTATATAAAGCGGTCTCAAAAGGCCAAACGCTAAAATCCGCTGAGATCCGCTGGTATCGTATTAACGATGCCGGGCGAGAAGAGGCTTATTTTATTATGACGATTGAGGGCGTGAAGATTACTGGCGTAAATCCCGGGATGCCGAACGTTAAAATGTCGGGTAATTCGCAGATTAATCACATGGAATCAGTGTCAATGATGTACAACAAAATCACCTGGCACTGTGTTGACGGCAATATTAAATATACCGATGAATGGAATGACCGGTCATGATAAAAATGGGGTTAACACCCCATGTCACCGCACGATACACATCGGTTTACCCGTTACCGGTTCCGGATAGATTTGCGCATCAATATCAAACACCTGTGCCAGCAATTCGGGTGTCATCACCTCTTCCGGTGTGCCCTGCGCGATAATTTTTCCCGCTGCCATCATCACCAGATAATCACAATAACGGCTGGCCTGATTCAGATCATGGAGCACCGCCACCAGCGTTTTCCCCTGCTGATTCTGACTGCGCAACAGGCTCATCAGCTCGACCTGATGGCTGATATCGAGGTAGGTGGTCGGCTCGTCGAGCAGCACCAGCGGCGTATCCTGCGCCAGCACCATCGCCAGAAACACCCGCTGACGCTGCCCGCCGGAGAGTTCACTGACGCGTTTCTCTGCCAGTTCTGTGATATTGGTTTCCTGCATCGCCCGTTCGACGATGGTCTTATCCTGCTGCCCCAGCCTGCCCCACAGGTTCAGCCACGGGCTGCGGCCATAGCCCACCAGTTCACGCACGCTGATACCTTCCGGCGCAATATGCTGCTGCGGCAGTAACGCCAGTTTGCGGGCGAGAGGGCGGCCATGCAGCGTAGATAAATCATCATCACCGAGACGCAACGTACCGCAAGCCGGTGTCAGCAAACGTGAAAAGCATTTCAGCAGCGTGGATTTTCCGCAGCCGTTCGGGCCGATCAGCGCGGTAATTTTCCCGGCGGGTAGCGTCAGCGACAGGCCATTAAGGATATTTTTATTGCCGTATCCGGCAGTCAGATTTTCTGCACTGAGTTGCATAATCAGCGGGTTCTCATTAATAGCCAGAAGAAATACGGCGCACCGATCACCGCCGTTAATACGCCCGCAGGCAGTTCCAGTGGCGGGTGCAGCGTTCGCGCCAGCACATCGGCCAGCAGCAGAATCAGCGCCCCGACCAGTAATGACGCGGGGATCAGCACACGGTGACGACCGCCGACCAGTTTGCGGGTCAGGTGCGGTGCCACTAAACCGATAAAACCAACCGGCCCGCACGCCGCAACACTTATCGCCGCCAGCGCCACTGCCAGCAACAACACCAGCCGCTGCACGCGGGATACGCGAATACCCAGCGTCGAGGCGCTGTCATCACCGAGCGCCAGCACATCCAGGTCGCGGCAAAACCACAGACTCAGCGGCAGCAGGATCAGCAACCACGGCGCGACTATCTCAACAAAATTCCAGCCGCGCCCCCACAGGCTGCCGGTCAGCCACAGCAGTGCATTGTTGATTTCCATCGGGTGCGACAGCATCAGATAGTCAGTCAGGCTGGCGTAAAAGGCGGTCAGCGCAACCCCCGTCAGCGCCAGACGCAGCGGTGCTGAACGCCCGGCCATCAGGCGCAGCAACACAAAAGCGGCGATGCCGCCGGTAAACGCCAGCGGCGGCAGCCATAACACCGGCAGTGCAGGCAATAGCATCAGCGCCCCTGCTGACGCTAATCCGGCAGCATGATTAACCCCCAGAATGTCCGGCGAGGCCAGCGGATTGCGGATAATTCCCTGCACCAGCACGCCGGAAAGCGCCAGCGCCGCACCGACCAGCATCGCCAGCAAGGTGCGCGGCAACCGGTATTCAAACAGCGGAAAATGGTTGCTGTCAGCGGGCGATACTGCCAGACGCATTTGCTCAAACGTCAGCGTGTGGGTTCCGTAGCGCAGGGAAATCACAAAAGTCAGCAGCAACAACGCGCTGAGCGTGAGGAAAAGAGTGAACTGCCGGGTCATGTGCGCGTCCTCACCAGCCAGACAAAGAACGGTGCGCCAATCAGCGCCAGCACCACGCCCGCCGGTAATTCACCCGGCCACGCCAGAAAGCGCGCCAGTAAATCGGCCAGCAGCATCAGCGTGGCCCCGAAAATCATGCTGAGCGGCAACATACGGCGCAAATCATAGCCAATCCAGTAACGGGAAATATGCGGCACCAGCAGGCCGATAAACGCCAGCGGTCCGGCGACGCTGACACAGGCACCGACCAGCAGCAACACCATCAGATTGATGGTCAGGCGCAAACGCGGCAGGTTCACGCCCAGTGTCTGCGCGCTGTCGTCGCTGACCTGTAACAGGTTCAGGCGACCGGCAAGCAGCAACACCCACGGCGCGATGATCGCGGTGAACGGAAACAGGTGCCAGAATTCCGGCCAGCGGGCATGTGCCACGCCACCGGCCAGCCAGCTCAGAATGCCGTAGGCATGATCTTCGGAGAGGATCAGCGTGGCTTTGGCCAGTGCGGCGCACAGTGCAGAAACCGCCACGCCGGCGAGGATCAACCGGCTGCGATCGCCAGCCTGCCGCCAGCCGCCGCCCGTCAGCATCACCGTGCCCCAACTGACACCGCCGCCCAGCGCGGCCACCAGCGCGATGCTGAAGCCGGAGAAAAGTTGCGGGCTGAGTGCGCTGACCAATACCATCGCCAGTGACGCTCCGGCGTTGATGCCAAACAGTGAAGGCGACGCCAGCGGATTGCGGGTGAGGGTTTGCAGCAAACTGCCCGCCAGCGCCAGACTGGCGCCGAGCAGCATCGCCACCAGACTGCGCGGCAGGCGCAGGTTCAGTACCAGCGCCTGCGCCAGAGAAACCGGCGGGCCGGGCAGCAAGGCACGCAAAGATTCCACCGCGCCAATGGGCACCGCAGAACGGCAAAAAAGCGTCAGCCAGAAGCTGACGCCCAATATGAACAGGGGCAGCGTCCAGCGCCACCCGGCAAACAGATATTTTACTGCCATCATGGTGCGGTTTTAAGCGCCTGATGATGCAGGATCTGCACCGTGTCGCGGGCGATCTGTTCGGCGGCAAATACCCCGCGCATCCGCGCCCAGACGTTACTGTCCACCGACGCCTCCTGTTTTTGCTGCGCGGCTTTCATCATCTGCCACAGCGGATCCTGCTGCCACTGGCGCACGATGCTTTCCTGACGGTAGTGCGCAACGATCAGCCAGTCCGGATTGATCGCCAGCAACTGTTCGAAGCTGATATTGGCCAGCGCCTGCTGGTTAACCGGCTCCGGCACAATCAGGCCGAGCGAGGTCAGCACGCTGCCGGTGTAGGAGTCGCGCGTATGCAGATTGAACTGCTGCTCGCGCGACGTGCCGAAAACCACCTGCGTACCTTTTGGCAACTGCGCGGCAAACGCCTGCATCCGCTGGTGATGTTCCTTCAGCCGTTGTTGCATCAGCACATCTTTGCCCAGCACCTTGCCGATGATCGCCGCTGACGCCAGATCCTCACTGTAGGTTTCATTGCGGGATTTCAGCAGCAGCGTCGGTGCAATGCCTTTCAGTGCGGCGTAAATTCCGCTGTGACGGCTGCTGTCGGCGATGATCAAATCCGGTTTCAGCGCGGCAATCGCCTCAAGGCTCGGCTGCGAACGCGTGCCGACCGACTGCCAGGCGCTGATGCGCTGACGCACCTGCGGTAAAATGCGATCCGCATCGTTATCGTCTGCCACACCCACCGGGCTGACATCCACCACCGCCAGCGCATCCACAAAGGACAGTTCCAGCACCACTACCCGTTTTGGCGTGCTATCAATCGTAAAACTGCCCTGCTGATCGGTTACCGTCACGGCCTGCGCGGCAGGCAGTAAAAAACATAAGCTGGCAAAAAGCGCAAAGCGGGAGAAAAAAGACATAAAACCTCTGTGCGTTATCAGTCATTAAATATTGCCGAAACCCGGCGGGTCTCAGAACTTCAGGGAGCCTTGCATATACAACGTGCGCGGCTGCCCTGCGTAGATGCCTTTGTTGTTATCGTCATAGGCGCGGGTGAAATATTCGTGATCGAAAATGTTTTTCACACCGAAAGCCAGGTTCAGGTTTGCCATGTCTGCACCGAACTGATAACCGGCCCGTGCGCCCCACAGCATAAAGCCCGGAATGCGGCCGGTGCTGCCGTCAGCACTTTCTTCGACCGTGTTGGCGTTGTCAGCAAACTGACCGGACTGGTATTCGCTGTTGACGTTGAAGAACCAGTTGCCCGGTGTGTAATCCAGCCCCAGCGTGCCCTTGTTTTTCGGCGAGAACGGCACCTGATTGCCATGCGTATCGCCCTCTTCGCGGATCACCGCGTTGACATAGGCATAACTGGCGTAGGCAGAGACGTTTTCCAGTTTCGGCGACAGATCGGACAGGTCGTAACGGATCTGGCTTTCCAGCCCGGTGTGACGGGTTTTACCGCGCGCGGTTACGCTGTCGGTGGTCTGGCTGGAATCGTACTGATTGTTAAAGTTGATCAGGAACAGACCGACTTCCGCTTTCACAATGTTGTTATCAAAGCGCGTACCCAGTTCCCAGGTGCGGGCTTTTTCCGGCCCGATGTTGCCGCTGTCCACCGCTTTGCCAATCTGGCTGTACTGCACGGTGCCGAAAGAACCTTCGGTGTTGCCGTAAATATTCCAGGCGTCGTTCAGGTGATACACGACATTCAGCGCAGGCAGCGGCGCGTTGTAGCTGATTTCCTGCTTCGTGCCTTTGATATAGTTATTCTGGTAAGACTGGATATGTTCGTAGCGCATACCCGGCGTGAGGGTCCAGTCGCCGACGTCGATACGGTCATCGATATAAAACGCGTTGGCCTGCGTGCCGGACTGGGTATCGCGGTCATACGGGCTGTTGCCGGTCGGCAGTACGCCGGATTTAGCCGGGCTGTAGTAGCGCAGTTCGTGGGTAGATTCGCTGACGTAGCGGTAACCGACGCCCACTTCATGCGCGGTCTGGCCCAGATTGAAGCTCTGGCTGTAACGCGGTTCGATACCACGCACCCAATACTGGCGCGGGGAAAGCGTCAGATTTTTGCCCTGATCGAGATAGCCGCTGCGCAGCGTGTAGGTGTAGAAGCTCTGAATGTTGAATTTATGCTGTTGATCCGGCTGGTACTGATAACCGAAACTGGCGAGCTGGCGGCGTCCCCAGAATTCGTCGTACGGGCGCGTGGACTGAAAACGGCTGGCATTGTAATCGGCACGGGACAAACCGCCCGGCATTTCTGCGCGGCCTTCGTAATATTGCAGCAGGCTGTTAAACGTGTGGATTTCATTCGGCGCGTAACGGGTTTTCAGCATCACGTCGTCGATTTTCGTCGCGCTGTGTTCACGCCAGTCGCTGCCGCGGGTGCCGGAATACAATAATGCGCCACCGAGGCCGTTATCCGCCGTACCGCCAATCATCAGGTTGCCGGTGCCTTTCGGGTGATTCTGGCTGGAGGTCGGGCTGTAAGTGCCTTCCGTTCCGGCTTCGATACCAAAATCTTTCGGTATGGCACGGGTGACAAAGTTCACCACGCCGCCGACGCTTTGCGGCCCGTAACGCACCGCACCGCCGCCGCGTACCACATCCACCGCATCCATGTTACCGGGTGAAACCGGCGCAAGGGAAAGTTGCGGCTGGCCGTAAGGCGCGAACGGCACCGGAATGCCGTCCATCAGCACGGTTGTTCGGCTGGCAAGGCGCGGGTTCAGGCCACGGATACCGAAATTCATCGCCATATCGTGACTGCCGGTGCCGTTATTTTCCGGCGCATTCACACCCGGAATGCGGTTCATCACTTCACGCACCGTCGTCGCGCCGGTTTTCACAAAGTCTTCACGACGGATGACATCACGCGCCCCGCCATGCTCAAAAACGTCGTTTTCACGCGCATCCGCCAGCCAGTCACCGACCACGGTCAGTGATTCCGGCGTCTGTACCGGTACCGGGATAGCCGCCAGCGTAAAAGCACTATTACCCAGTGATTTGGCTTCCAGCCCGCTGTCTGCCAGCAGCGCCGTCAGGCCATCATCAGGGGTATAATTTCCCTGCAACCCGTTGCTGTGCTTGCCGCGCGTCAGCGATGAATCCACCGACAGTGTGATACCCGCTTTGGCCGCAAACTGATTCAGTGCGGTATCAAGATCGCCCGCAGCAATCTGATAAGACGCAGACTGAACCGCAGCCGCAGCGGGAAGCGCAGACATCAGCGCAGCAGGAATGATCGCGCAGTGAATAGCGATCGCCAGTGGTGTTGTTTTGCCAAAAGAACGAACAACGCGTGAGCGTGAAATGGACATACCGTCTCCAGATTTTATGTTTTTTTACTGTGTGTTTTTGAGCGTGTTACTTAGGAGTCGGATGAGAATGCAAAAGGGACAATCGCGAATGCGATTATTTATCATTTTTATTTGCAGAGAAATTTTTAACCGGCATTACGCAGGTACCACGTTCACCCAATAGCGGGTCATTGTCTGAATTTTTACGGGTAATGTGCGCGAGAGAATATTCAGCACGCTGTCGGTGTCGTTCAGCGGGAAGGTGCCGCTGATGCGCAGATCCGCGACGGCCGGATCACAGCTCAGGTGCCCGTGACGGTAACGGGCGAGTTCGTCCACCACCTCAGCCAGTCGCCGGTCGCTGACGCTCAGCACGCCTTTGTTCCAGCTTCCCGCACCACTTTCGATCGCCGTGACCTCGCCAAATGCCGTGCCGGTAAAGCGCACGGAGTGGCCTTCGCTGACCTGCAAACGTGGCACAGGATGGCCCGGCAGCGTAATTTCTACTGCGTGTTTCAGCACGGTCAGACGGGTCGCATCATCATACTGGCGGACGATAAATTCCGTGCCGAGCGCACGCAACATGCCCTGCTGCGTTTGCACCAGAAAAGGCCGTGCAACAGGCTGCGGATCGCGCGCCGTGGTAATACGGATTTCGCCCTGATGCAGGCGGATCAACCGCTGCTGCGGCGTAAAACGGATATCGGCGGCACTGGCGGTATTGAGTGAAAGCTGCGAACCGTCATCCAGACGCAGCGTTTTGATTTCGCCGGTGGAGGTGCGCGTATCTGCCAGCAGCCCCTGTCCGGCAGGCGTCTGCCACGCTTTCCAGGTCCCTCCCAGCCCGAGCAAGACCAGCAGCCCTTTCAGCACACGGCGTCGGGTGATGTCCGATTGCCGGTGCGCATGACTGAGCGTCTGATAACTGAATTTACCGGGCATGCTGTGCATCTGGCCCTGTAAGGATTCCACCCGCTGCCATGCCCAGCGATGATCTTCATGCTGCGCCAGCCAGACCTGCCATTTCTGATTTTGCTGCGGCGTAACCTCGCCGGAACACAAGGTGGCGAACCACCGGGCGGCCATTTTCAACGCGAGTCGCTGATGATCAGAGACGGAAGAATTCATCACGTTCAGCCGTGTTCCAGGCTGAACAACAAACAATGTTCAGTCGCCTTTGCCATGTACTTCTTGACCGAGCTGACCGAAACGTTGAGACGTTCAGCGATCACCGGATACGTCAGTCCTTCAAGCTGGGAAAGCAGAAAAGCCTGACGCACTTTTTCGCCCAACCCGTCAAGCATCGTGTCAATCTGCTGCAATGTTTCAAGCAGACACTGCCGCTGTTCCGGCGACGGCATATGCTCTTCCGGCATCAATGCCAGCATGTCGAGATAAGCACGTTCCAGCGCGTTGCGGCGGAAAAAATCCACCATGACGCGTCGGGCAATGGTGCAAAGAAAGGATTTGGGTTCGCGAATTTCCTGTGCGCTGTCACCGGTCAGGACGCGCATAAAGGTATCCTGCGCCAGATCATCGGCGTCATTTGCCGACCCCAGTTTGAACTGGAGCCAGTTTTTCAGCCAGCGGTGGTGCGAGCTGTACAGCGCTTCAAACGCGCGGGCGGGCGATACGGCAGCGTTGGTGGACATAGAAAGTTACATAACCAGACCAGAAATTCACAATTGGATGATAATTGATAATAGTTATCATTACAATCTGGAGCACGTGCTTTTCGCGGCATTATCTGAAGCGATCAGAAAATGGGAGGTTTATGCGTTTCGGGTTGGCAACCGGCTATGATTTCCTGCGATATATATTTTTTAACCTGAGGATGACGCCATTAATGATATTAATGGCGGATCCTGTGCCAGCGCACTTATTTTTCGACAATCTCTTTGACATCACCCTGATGGACCTGATGAATACTGCCATCAGTATCTTTATAAGATATCAGACCCGTATCTTTATCTTTCACCGGCTTGCCATGTGTGGTGATCATATGCCCGTCATTGGTTGAAATGATATAATCACTGGAACAGGCACTGACAGCAAACATGATGCCCATAACAGCCACTCCGCTTAATAATTTTTTCATAAAAACTCCTGTTTAATTTTAACGATAAATGTCCAAAAAATACGCTATCTGGCTAATAAACATATGATTATTTTTCAAACCACCCGCTTTTACATAATAGCATTCTGATGGGAAATATCAGGCATTAATACCGTCACTAAATACAACGATTGGACAACGAGATGCAGAAAAAAAAGCAGGATGTTAATATTTTAACATCCTGATAAAGAATTTTTCATACTTATATTACGCTGAATTATATTAATAATGATCCATGGGAAATTTATTATTGTTTACACCAGAAATTGAATCAAAAAGGTTATCAAACCGGAACGCCCGAAAAGGATGCACACAATCTCAAGCGGTGCGGGCGGTAATTTGGATGGTCAACCGTATATGACGGCACGTAACCTGAATATGTATTACCAGCAGCTTGATGCCGGACAAAAACCGATCATGATGATGACCGCAGCGACGCCCACGGATGACCTGCAATTCCTGACCGATTTGAGAGAGAGAAACAACCTTGAATACTTTGCTGATTTTTGGCGCAGGCAGCGGTGTCGACGCAGAACTGGTTAAGCTGACCGCGCAGGAATGGCCGGTGCGGACGCGCAAATCGTGTCAACGCTGCGCGGCATACGATTTTGCGCCGATGAAAGCCGACCCTGAAGGGATTGCCAGAACGACAAAATGGAAGGCTCCGCTGGAAATTGGCGGTGAATACGATTATCCCGGAATTGCACAATCACTGGATGATCTCGTGCCAGCAGAAACTTTACTGGCGGCTCTGCAGAGTACGGCAAATCAACTGACAGGTCTGAAAGAACGACTTGCTGCCCGTGGCATACCGCAACAGATCCTGAACATGCCTGCGATAAGTTTCAGTTTTATTCCCGAAAAATTGCGCCGCTGGGGCTGTTATGAAAGAACCTCTGATTGCGGCCGATTCAGCGAAAAGCACCATCGCTAAAATACGGGCGAAAAAAAATGATGCGAATCATTCGCGGCGTGACGCCGGACAAATGCTGGCTCAGGAAAAAACCTCTTCCACGGTAAAAAAACAAACCCGGCGAAGAGTATCGAGCCTGACGAAACCGGTCAGCACCAATGACAGAAATGAAGCCCGACTCAACATCATGCGGGCGTTACTTTTGGGTGAAATAACGCAGGGACAAGCGTTAAAAGCTCTGCGGATCACTGTGCTGGGATTAAAGCAGGACACTTTCGCGAAATTGGTTTCCGTATCGCGTAAGTCACTGTCAGAAGTAGAAAATGATAAAGGAAATTATACCCCTGACATCATCAACAGACTGTTCAAACCCTTTGGTCTGAAAGTCGGGCTGGTGCCTGTTTCTCAGCAGATATTCAGGACTCTCTTTGAGAGCAGTGAGTAAGATGTAAAAAAAGCCGCTCCTGTTACAGCGCGGCTTTGTCATGTTTCGCGTTCCCGCTTTTACCCTTTCGTCGCCACTTTCAGCAAAATGACGCCGGAGAAAATCAGCAGTACGGCGATGACGCGCAGCGGGCTGAGGCTTTCGCCAAACATCACCACACCGAGAATGAATGCGCCGATGGCGCCGATACCCACCCAGACGGTGTAGGATGTGCCGAGGGGCAGCGTTTTCATGGAAATCGCCAGCAAAACGACGCTGAGTATCATAAAGAAAACGGTAAGAATACTGGGAATGAGACGGGTGAAACCGTGGGATTCTTTCATCGCAGTCGACCAGACCACTTCAAAAATACCGGCGAAAAACAGATAAACCCAGGCCATGACAGTTCCTTAAAGCACGCAAGGTCGTCCCTGCATCAGTATGGCTGAGTCTCTGGTCGTCCAGTCAGCATGAAGAGTGAAGGAGTATAGTTCACTCTTTCATGCTGTTACAAAAACATAATCAGGATTCAGAGCGGCACAGAAAACTGGAAACAGGCACCGTGTTTCGGCTGTTCGATAAGCTTAATATCGCTGCCGTGCAGTTGCAAAATGCGACGGACAATCATCAGCCCCAGCCCGCCAGCACGGTGTTTGTTGGTACTGAGGATCGACGGACGGACGAACAGACTGTCTTTCAGCTCTGGCGCAATGCCCGGCCCGCTGTCTTTCAGTTGCACCATCACCTGCCCTGCCTGTTTCCACAGTTTTATTTCGATCACCCCACCTTCCGGCGTGAAACGAATGGCGTTATCCAGCAAATTGGTCAGCACCCGTTCAATCATCCCTAAATCCGCATTCACCAGCGGAATACCCGGCGTGATATCGGCCAGTAATTTTTGCCCGCGGGTTTCAGTTGCCAGTTCAAATTTCTGGAAAACATCCTGCACCAGTTCGCTCAGCGAGAAAGGCTCTTTCTGCGGTTTCACGACGCCGTATTCCAGCCGCGCCAGCTCAAATAATTCCTGTGCCAGCCGCCCGACTTTTTTACTTTGCGTCAGGGCAATATTCAGATAACGCTGGCGGTCCTCATCACTCAGATGATCGGCTTTTACCGACAGCGTTTCCAGATATCCGTGCAGGGAGGTCAGCGGCGTGCGCAGGTCATGGGAAATATTGGCGATAAATTCGCGGCGTTGCTGATCCTGCACCATCAGGCTTTGCCATTGCTGGTCGATGCGTTTTGCCAGCGCGACAAACGCCTGTTGCAGTTGCGTGACTTCATCGCGGGCTGCACCGGCCGGCGTATTCGTTTTTGCCAGCGCCTGAATCGCCTCCATGCCGCCGGTATCAAGCCGGGCAATCTGCGACGTGAGTTTACGCACCGGGCGCGTCACCCAGCGGAACGCCAGCGCGCCCGCCAGCAGGCCAAACAGCGCCACAAGCCCCATAGACCGCAGCGCCAGAGAAATCGCCGACTGATACTGCGCGTCGCTGGTCAGCGCAGTGTATTGATCGCCGAGAAGAATGATGTACACATAACCCTTGATGATACCGTCCACCCGCAAGGGCGCGGCGCTGAATACCTGACGCGTTTGCGGATCCCGCGGATTCTCGCCATATACCGGCATTTTCGCGCCGTTTAATAGCGCGTTCACCGGCGCTAAATCAATCTTCTGCTGTTGCAGTCGTCCGGGGGGCGCAGCATTACCGACGATATTGCCGTCTTTATCGAGGAGATAGACCTCAACACTTGGGTTCACCGCCATCAGTTGATCAAACAGCGTATGAACCGCTTTCGGATCCCAGTTCCCCTGGCTGAGCAGTGGATTATTTGCTGCGATCTGTGTCGCCAGGTTGGCCGACAGACGCTGGATCACCGACTGGCTGTACTGGTTGCTCGAGCGCACCTGCATGTAACCGGAAAACGCGCAACAGGCGATCAGCAGCCCCGTAAACACCAGGGTCAGTCGTTGCGCCAGCGTGAGATTTTTCATGATTTACCCTTGTGACTCCTCAGAAGAGGACACGAATTTATAGCCTTTTCCCCACACGGTCAGGATCCGTTCCGGCTCGGCCGGATTGGCTTCTATCTTGATGCGCAGCCGGTTGATATGGGTGTTTACCGTATGTTCATACCCTTCATGTTCATAGCCCCAGACCTGATTTAACAGACTGAGTCGCGAGAACACTTTGCCGGGATTTTTGGCAAAGAAGTACAACAGATCAAATTCGCGCGGGGTCAGCTCGACCGGCTGATGATTGAGCATGACGTCACGCGCAATCGGGTCGATCACCAGACCGGAGAAACTCAGCGTACCGGCGTCCATCTTCATATTACGGCTCATCGCTTCCTGCCGCCGGAACAGTGCCTTGACCCGCGCCACCAGTTCCAGCATGGAGAAAGGTTTTGCCAGATAATCGTCCGCACCCAGTTCCAGCCCGAGCACACGGTGCACTTCGCTGGAACGCGCACTGATAATAATGATCGGCGTGTAACGCGTCATATTGCGGGCCCGGCGGCAGATTTCCAGCCCATCGACGCCCGGCAGCATCAGATCCAGGATCAGCGCGTCCCAGCCACCTTTCTCCAGATGTGCCACCCCCAGATTGCCATCGGCGGCGTGGGTAATTTCATAACCTTCATCACGCAGATGCAGGCTGAGCAATTCTGCGATATCCCCGTCATCTTCAACGATCAGGATCTTCTTCGTCTTATCCATGTGTTATCCCAAAACGTGGCGTTTTCCCATGGTTTGAGTCTACACAAGCCAGGCCCGCCGAGTTATCACATTTTATTTAACTTTGCGTGAGGTCTCGGGGAACAAATCCGCTTAATACTCACCACATCACAGGGCGGACAGCCGGACTTCATTATGACAATACACACGGACTTACCTCATCAGGCAAAATCCAAACCGGCCACGGTGCACCCTTTGTGGCTGCGGCTGACCCACTGGCTGAATGCGCTGGCGGTGCTGATTATGGTGACCAGCGGCTGGCAGATTTATAACGCGTCGCCGCTGTTTAATTTTGATTTCCCCTCCACCCTCACGCTCGGTGGCTGGTTGGGCGGCGCTATTCAGTGGCATTTCGCCGGGATGTGGCTGTTCGGTTTCAATGGCCTGTTTTATCTGCTGATGAATATTTTTACCGGCCGGATGAAACAGAAATTCTGGCCGCTGACGCCGCGCGGCATCTTCAATGATTTTTGCGCCGCCCTGCGCGGCAAGCTGAAACACGATGATTTACGTCACTACAACATGGTGCAGCGCGCCGCCTACGTTTTCGTGATGTTCGACGGCATCGTGCTGGTGATTTCCGGACTGGTGGTGTGGAAATCGGTGCAGTTTCCGCTGCTGCGCGCACTGATGGGCGGCTTCGATACCGCGCGTTACGTCCATTTTCTGGCGATGGCGTCGCTGGTGGGATTTGTGGTGCTGCATATCGTGATGGTGGCGCTGGTGCCAAAAACGCTGATTGCCATGCTGCGTGGTCGCTGAGGAAACCCCATGAAAAAACTTATTAAAAAAACCATCAGCCAGATTTTCAGCACCGCTGACAGCGAGGCGATTGTACAGGAAGCCCAAAAGCAGATTATCCGCGAACTGGATGCGCCTTCCCGTCGCCTGTTTTTACAACGCGGGCTGACGCTCGGCGGCGTCGCGATGCTGACCGGTTGCGATATCAGCGATAACGCCAGCGTGGAAAACGCACTCGGCAAAATCTCCGGTTTCAATGACCGTGTACAGGGCTGGCTGTTCGGCTCAACGCGTCTCGCGCCGGTGTATGCCGAATCGATGATCACCCGTCCGTTTCCGTTTAATGCGTTTTATGCCGAAGAAGATGCGCCACAGGTCGACGGTAACGACTATCGCCTGAAAATCGCCGGTCTGGCGCTGGATAAACGCGAATGGTCACTGCCGGCGCTGTACAACATGGCGCAGGTCAGCCAGGTGACGCGACACATTTGTGTCGAAGGCTGGAGCGCGATTGGCAAATGGGGCGGCGTGCCGTTCGGTGATTTTCTGCGCCTGATCGGCGCTGACCTCACGGCGGAATATGTCAGCTTTAAATGCGCCGATGAGTATTACACCAGCATTGATATGGCGACGGCGCTGCATCCGCAAACCCTGCTGGCGCTGACCTATGACGGCCAGATTTTGCCGCGCAAATACGGCTTCCCGATGAAGCTGAGAATGCCGACCAAACTCGGTTACAAGAATCCAAAACACATCGAAGTGATTGAAATTACCAATAAGTTTACCGGTGGCTACTGGGAAGATCAGGGCTACAACTGGTTCGGCGGAAGCTGAACACGATCAACAACACCCTTTGTATCTCAAAACCTGAAAGAGGATTTACCATGAAAAAATTAACCGTAATGATGATGTCGGCTTGTCTGATGATGGGCGCAGTAAGCACCACGTATGCCGCTGACGCGATGGCGAAGAAAGACACCATGGGTCACATGTCGAAAGACTGCATGAAAAAAGACAGCATGAGCAAAGACAACATGGCAAAAGACAGTATGGGCAAAGACTGCATGTCGAAAGATCACATGAAGAAAGACAATATGTCGAAAGATGCCATGAAAAAAGATGCCATGAGCCAGTAAACCGTTTTACCCTGCGAGCCTGTAGCAAAAACGCCTCCGTCTGTTCTGCGGAGGCGTTTTGCTTTTGTTAAGCGTAAATAACCCGATGATTAAGACTTAATTCAAATATTCATTATTTTGTGGCACTGGACGCCAGGCGAATCTGAATATCATTGTCGAGATTATTCACCCAATGGTTATAACTGCGGTGGATCTCGCCTTTCTCTGCCAGCAGGTTAGTGCTGCCGACATAATTAATGGTGTAGCCGCTGGTGTTATAGGTAATACGGATATCGGCTTTGTGCTCACGATTATTCAGATGACCGTTAATCACGCCCGGTGCGCCATCCGTCATTATCCAGCCCCGTTTTTGCCCGGCGTCGATAATAGCGGTTCTGATCTGACTGTCTGAATTATGGGTTACCAGCGTGGTATGCGGCGTGGATACCGGCTCGGTACGCGCGCAGCCAGAAAGCGCCATGACACAAACAAGGCCGATAAGTAACTTACTTATAGATTTCATGTGAACCTTTTGGATTTAAAATTTGAGATAAAAGATTGAAAAGTCAACACAATATACGCCATTGTCCGAAAGGTGTCATGAGACGCGCCGGTTGAGTTTCATATATTTTACGCGTAGTATATAAATCATATATGATTCGTATACTGCCGAGGCAAACCCATGGGTATCATTAAGATTTCAGAACTGATGCACGAGAATTTGCGTATTGCCAGCCTGGCGTATACGCGTTCGATGAACGCACAGGCCGAGCACTGGATGAAAATTGGCATGCTGATGGAAACACATCCCGACATGACGCACAGCGAAATTTCGCAATTGCTGGTGCGTTGCAGCGTGGAATCGGACGAGAACAGTGACAGCATCCGCACGCTGTTAAACGTGGGCGGCACACACAGGAAGGCAAGCAATGAATAATGGTTCAGACAGCAGGTATTTCATCAACAATAACCGCATGATCAAAACGCCGGAAGGCATCGACAAAGCCCGTATCGCCGGGAAACTGGCCGCCCGTGTATTGCATATGATCACGCCTTACGTTGTGCCGGGAGTCACCACCAATGAACTGGATCGCCTCTGCCACGATTTTATCGTTAATGAGTTGCAGGCGATCCCGGCCAATATCGGTTATCACGGTTATCAGAAAACCACCTGCACCTCCGTTAACCATGTGATCTGCCACGGCATTCCTTCCGATAAGGCGCTGAAAAAAGGCGACATTGTTAACATTGACGTGGCGCTGATCAAAGACGGCTGGTACGGCGACACCAGTCGCATGTATTACGCCGGTGAACCCGGCATTCTGGCGCGCCGTCTGGTGGATACCACCTTTGAAGCGATGATGGCTGGCATTGCAGTGGTTCGCCCCGGCGCAACGCTTGGCGATGTGGGTTATGCGATTGCCGCTGTCGCCAGACGAGAAGGTTTTACGATTGTGGAAGAATATTGCGGGCATGGCATCGGCATGGGCTACCACGAAGATCCGCAGGTATTGCATTACGGCGAGCGAGGCCGCGGGCTGGTGTTACAGGAAGGTATGTTATTTACCATCGAACCGATGCTGAACGCCGGTAAAAAACAAAACAAAGTGCTGCCCGATGGCTGGACCGTGGTGACCAAAGACCATTCGTTATCCGCGCAATGGGAACATATGATTGCGGTGACGAAAGATGGCTACGAAATACTGACTCCGTGGCCGGAAGATAACTGATGTCTGACCGTATATTTCGGTAACAATCAAACGAAAAGCCCGATATTTAAATCGGGCTTGGAAAAATCGTATAGCTTACTGACAAACCAAAGTCATTTTAATGACGCAATGATATAGCGCCATTATTAACAACCCCGCCGCCCTTAATATGACGCATACCCACTTTTAAATATTGCCGTTTTTTAAACAGACCTGCAGTATCTTCTTTTACCGATAAGATGCCCGGGGCATTCGCAAGACTCTGGTATTTTATATTCCATTGTCCTTCTTCATATATCATAAATGCCGAACCTGAAATATTTTCCATTAACCCTTCCTGACCATTCATATGGTAGCCATAGTCCCGGTACTCCATCGCATCGATCATCCCCTGACCGTGTTCATTTACCGCCAGGTCGTTATATTCTGTATCCTCTTTCCCACCCTGGACATGTCTGACACGAAGGGTATTTTCATCTAATTTATCCGCAACAAACGTACAGCCACTGAACCCGGGTGTAAATACCAGCTCAGGTTGACCTTTTTGAGGATGAGCCGGGATATCGACATGCCCCCCTTGCGGAGCCCAATATGCGAGTGTTGCTCCTGCTCTCTTTTGATAATCAGATGTTTTTGAATCAACAATTCTTAATGCATGAATATTATCATTTTCATTTACAGAAATATGAATTGCACTAAATGCAAGGATATCCCCAATTCTATCCGGGTGAGTGAGGATTTTTTTCGTAGCATCATCCATGTCCATCTTCGCTGGATTAATAAGGTCCGTTAATAAGGGAATAGATTTCATTACCTCATCGTTTAAAACATCCCCTAATTTTATGGGAGTTCCTGTGACTTCCGCGCTAACCGGTGTAGCAGAAATCACAGGTAAAGCACCGGGCAAGTCTCTGTCTTTTCCTGTACTTAATTTGGGTTCATAGAGAGGACCTTCACCGAGCCGGGTACGCGGATGTGGCGCGAGACCATCATAGTCAGTCAATGTGACAGGATTATTCCTGCACATCCTGAACATATTAAGGCCATCAATCGTGCCCGCGGGATCCACACTCAGCCACCGACCTACCCAGGGTTGATAATAACGGTATCCGTAGTAGTACAGGCCGCTCGCATCCCGCTCTTTACCCGAGTAACGCAGGGTTTTGTAATTCGCCTCAACCTGACTGCGTGCTGACCACACCGCAGTGCCACCGTAGGGGTAATACTCCTCCGCGCTGATAATATTGCCGGCACCGTCCAGCTCAAGTACGCTACTGCCGTTGAGATTGTCATAGCTGTAACGTATCTGATCATTAGCGAGATCCGCCGGTTTACCTTCAACCCAGTGCATTATCCGTACCTGCGCCCGGCCCGCTTCTCCCAGGCAAATAACCTGCAGGTTTTCTGTTTGCATTCCGCCGCTGTTTGTTGTTCTCAGCTCCAGTCCCGGCAGGTAAATAACCTGCCTCATCTGCATAATATTATTGGCTTTTTGCTCAACGACCTTCAGTATTCGCTGGCTGCTGGTATCATAGCGGTAACACTCCCGGTCATCTGCATCACCCTCACGCGCGACCAGGGTCACCTGAAGTAACTCGTTACGTGCCGTCCAGCTAAGCCGCTGGCCAGGCTGGAGATATTTCTGCTGTCCACCTGCAGTGAACGAGGCGTCTACCTGAGACGGAATTTCTGCAAGTGTGCCTGATACGCCCCGGTTACTGCGGTCGCTGACGGTGATGGCCTGCGTGTAGTTGTTGTTTGTAGCGGGAGCGCTATGGCGTATCAGCGTCAGGTTGCCAGCATTATCGTAGGTATATGTGCGGGTGTAGGTCGTATAAGCAGAACTGTCTGTGGGAAGAGGAACGTTGGGAGATCGCAGGCTGCTGCCCTGCTGCCCGGCATTCGCCATTTCGCGCCCGGTGCCGCTGACGAGCTGGTAAAGGCTGTCGTAAGTGTATGTGTTCTCCGGCACCACTTTCTGATTACGCCAGAAGCGGGTTTCTTCGGCGTCATTGCGGATGCTAAGCACATTGCCCACCGGGTCATACTCATAGCGCAAATCCTGCAGCACTTTCGCGCCGGATGCATGTCCGGCCGGGCGCTCCGTTTTAATTCCGATCAGGCGCTGTGTTTCAGGCTCGTATTGGTAAGTTGTCACCACGCCATTCCCGTGCTCCTCCCGCAGCTTCTGCCCGGCAGCGGAGTACGTCAGGGACTTCACGATAACCTGCTCATTTGCGCCCCTGAGCCTCAGCCAACTGCCGGTCTGACGGCCAGCCACATCATAGGCCACGCGCTGCACATTATCCTGTGCATCTGTGGTAGTGAGTGTCATCCCGGTGGCATCAGTGGCAGTCAGCATGTTATAGGCTTCACTGGCGAGGAGGTCATTCCATACGGATGCATCTTGCCCTTGCCAGTCAGCCACGGTATCCGGGTTATTCGCGTCCTTCAGCAAACGGCGGGTGACGGACAGCGGCACACGGGTTAGGGCAATACTGTCTGTCTGAATCAAACCCGCAGTGTCGTAGTGACTGATGCACTGACCGGCAAGATTCAGCGCCCGCTCAGCATCCGTATTTCCCGCATACACGAAGCGATCTGATATGCAGGCGGCTTCGCCGTTAACCTGCTCCGTCATGCTGAGCGGACGTCCCGGCAAAGTGGCGTCCTCATACACAAAGGTGCGGCTCACTGCCTGACTTATGTCCTGCGTGCCGTCGTCAGCGGTTCTGATGTTACTGATCGTTATAAATGGCCGTCCGGCAGCGTCATCCAGGCAGACGGTAGTCCCGGCATCTGTGCTTTGTTTGTGTAGCAACCTGCCAGCCAGATCCGTCTGACGCCTGATGTTAACCAGACCGGCACCTTGCAGACGTGGGTCGGCACTGTGCTTGAGAAATCCGCACGCATTGTACTGATAAAAAGTGGTACGTTCGTCTGTCGCTTGCGGTGAATCCGGATGACGGTAGTACGTGATACTACGTACGGTCAGGCCACGATTGTCGGTAACATTTACCCACGGGGTTTGGCTAAACAGCGATGTGCTCATAATACTCTCCAGTTTGTGTTGTACAGCCAGTCAGGCTGTACACAAGAGTATAGTGGGCAGGATAATTGCTGAGATGTTTGATAAACAGGAAGCCGCCTTTCCCGTTTCGCACCGCCATGCGATATGAAGGAACTCACATGTCACTGGCTGCCATTCGGGCATATGCAGCGGCATAAGAAATCGCTTAACTGCGCTCGATTTCTTTGGTCGCGCGATCTAACGCATCGGTGATTTTATACAGCGTTTCCTGTTCGATCGGGCCTTTTGCGAGGCGCAGGTTGAGTGCCATGCGGATATTATTTATCGCGCGCTGCATTTCCGGAATACTGCGGTTGTTTGACAAAATCGCCAGCGAATGCAGTTTCTCCGTCACTGAACCGAGCAGATCTCCCTGCTCTGCCAGCGATTGCGAACCTTCCGGCGTAATGGAGTATTGCTTCTTACCCCCCTCTTCCTGACTGGCCATGATCAAACCCTGCTCCTCCAGGAAGGTCAGGTTCGGATAAATAATACTGGCGCTCGGCGTATATTCGCCTTTAGAGAGTTGTTCGATAGCCTTGATCAGTTCATAACCGTGAGCGGAACGCTGCTGCAAAAAATGCAGCATCAGCAGGCGGATATCCCCCGTTTCGAACATTCTTTCCCGGCGGTGTTTATGATTCATCATCATCGTTACTTATTATGCCAATAGGCCACACAACGCACCAGGTTCGGCTCTAATCCACGGGTTTCCACGAAATAATCATTCAGCCCTTTCGCGAATTTCCCTTCACCGGTCGCCCAGATGTAGTAATCGCTTTCAGGCAGGGGGAGACTTTTCAGCTTTTTAACCGCCGCGTCATCTTCCTGATAACCGTTGTGCTCATCACTGACAATCCATTCGATGTTAAAGTCTTTTTCTTCATCTAAATAACTGACGCAACTCACCTCTTTCACTTTCACCAGCACGGTGACTCTGGCGTCTGAACCGGCCTGTTTCAGCTCGCGCAGACGGCGTTTCACTGCCGGAAGACCGGTTTCATCGCAGACATACAACTGCCATTTATAAGTGGTCGGGATGATCAGTGAACCACGTGGCCCGCCGATGATCAGTTTATCGCCCGGCTTCGCTCCAGCCGCCCATTCGCTGGCGACACCACCGTCGTGAATATAGAAATCCAGCGTCAGTTCGTTGGTCTGTGCATCGTAATGCAGCGGCGTGTATTCGCGGTTCAGCGGACGCGGCCCTTCGCCCCACACGATCCCTTCTTCGGTGGCGACCGGCGGCGTAATCACATCACCCGGAACCGCCGGGAAAAAGAGTTTGATGTGATCATCAAAGCCGCGTGACGTAAACCCGGTCAGCTCGTCGCCGTTTAATACAATGCGTTTAAAACAGCCGGAAATCGTTTCGCTGCTTTTTACCGTGATATGACGGAAAACCAGTTCATTTTTGACACGGACCGGCAGGTTGGCGGCAGGGCTTTCAGTGCGATGTTGTGCCATCACGTTCTCTCTTTTGCGGTAAGGTTTGCTGAAAGATATATCTTAGCCATGTTTTACGCAACTTCACAAAGTGTAAGGATCTGCCATCCCTCCTCTGTTTTTCACCTCTGCATAGCCCGTTTCTCAGAACGAATTGCAAAGATTTTGTTAAGAAGTGCATTTTTCTTTATCATTTTATTGATAATAATTATCAGTATCATTATCATTCTCACAAAGCCGAGAAGGGGTAAGAGGTTGAATAAGCCCATATTTTATAAGGATAAAGGCTTTTTCACGGAAGAATAGAATGCAGATGACAGCACGTCTGATTTGTCGAAAGGCAGTAAATGCGAGCAGAACTTTAAAAATGAGTGCAGGACTAAAAAAATGTTCAAATCCTTTACACAGCAGGGTTTGGTGAAGAACGTCATTTTCATGGGGACGATTCTCACCACCACATTTAACGTAAATGCAGCGGAAGCCGTTAAAGACAATACCGATCTCACCGCAAACAACACGCAATCTTCTGAAGCCATCAAAAAAAAACCGGCGGTGCGGACAGCTCAGGATCTGGCGCAGAACAATGAAGAAGTTATGACGGTCACCGAAACGATGCCGGATAAAAAACCGGGCTCGAAAACCACCCTCACGGCGGCCGACATGCAGCGCAAAGGCGGTAATGATTTCGGGACTATCATGCGTTATGAACCGCTGATCACCGCGACCGGCGCTAATGGCGGCTCCGGCAACGGCAAAAGCGGTTTCGACCGCAGCGGTTATACCGGCTATAACATCCGTGGTCTGGAAAGCAACCGGGTGGGTATTGACGTCGACGGCATTCCCCAGCCCAGCGCCACCGGGCGCAGCTACGTCAGCCGTGCGGGTCTGAATACCTTTGGTATTGGCCGCGATTACATCGACCCGTATATTTACGGTCAGGTGGATATTGAATCCGGCGCCACATCAGCCGACCGCGCCAACACGTCCATCGGGGGAGCTGTTTCCTTCCTGCCAAAATCTGCCGATGATTACCTGCATCCGGGCAAGGAAACCTATTTCGGTTACCAGTCTGATTATGATTCTTCCGACCGTTCCTGGCATAACGGCATCACCGCTGCCGCCGGTGACGACACCCTGCGTGGCCTGATCGCCATCAGCCGCCGCGACGGTCAGGAGACCCGCAACAACAGCGGAACGCTAGATGCGTATCCGGCCAACTGGCACTCTGACGCCGTTATGACGTCAGTCATCTGGCAGCCGAATGATGCACATAAAATCACCGGCACCCTCGATTACTACGAAAAAGTGAACCACACCCATTACGATACCTGGAACAATGCCGGCAGCGCGATTCTGGGCACCGCACAACAGCAAAGTAACACCCGCCGCTGGGGCGCGAGCCTGAAAGACGAATGGACGCCGTTCAACGATTACGTGGATGCCATCGTCACGAAAGTGTATTACCAGTACACCCAGGCGCACGACAACACCTATCTGCCAAACGAAAGTCAGCAGATGATGAACGTGTACTCGAACTATGACGTGAACACCTACGGCGCGGAGACCAGCTGGCTGAAAACACTGGGTCGTCATGAGCTGAGTGCCGGTATCAACGGCCGCGTGTCCAACACAGAACGTCCGTTCCGCGAAAGTCCGGATCAAAGTGCTTTCACGACGATCATGCAGCCGGAAGCCAACAGCCGGACGTATATCCTCGGCGGCTTCCTGCAAGACACCATCAGGTTTGACCTGGACGGCCATAACTTCTCTGTGGTGCCTGCGGTGCGTGTCGCGTATCAAAATACCAAGGCACGAAACCTGTCAGATTTGTCCAACAGCATTGTTTCTGAAGATCAGGTTTCCACCCTGTACGGTAAAGCCAACTCCGATACGCAGGCTCTGCCATCGCTGGCCTTCACCTATGACATCACCCCTAAACTGATGACTTATCTGCAGTACCAGCGCGGCGCGCAGTTCCCGGATGCCAGCCAGCTTTACGGTTCCTGGAACCTCGGTTCTAACTATGCAGGACGTGGTCAGTATGCGCTGATCGGTAACACTGACCTGAAAACCGAAACCAGCAATAACTTTGAATGGGGTATGAAAGGCGAAGCCACGGAAGGCGTGACCTTCAAAACCTCCGTCTTCTATAACACCTACAAAAACTTTATTGCCAATACCCGTTACACCCGCGCGGGTAGTCCGGGTATGTTCACCAACGTGCCATCCAATATTTATACGATTTATCAGGCAGAAAACCGCGATGAAGCGTTTATCTACGGTGGCGATCTGAGCACTAAAATTAACTACGGTACCTGGTTCAGTAATGTTGATGGTCTGAGTACTACGTTCGCACTGGGTTATGCGAAAGGTCAGTCTAAATCCAGTTACGACGGTGACAAATATGTTGACCTCGACAGCGTGCCACCAATGAAATTTGTGGCAGGCGTGGCGTGGGATGATCCGTCAGGCATCTACGGTACCGCCCTGACGGCGACCTTCGTGAAAGGCAAAAAAGCCGAAGCGACCAGCCGACAGAGCTATACCAATGCCGGTACGCCAATCACCGGCTCCACCACCGAATACATGAATGTGCCGGGTTACGGTATGGTGGATGCAACGGCCTACTGGAAAGTCGCGAAGAACGTCAAGCTCAGCGGCGGTGTTTACAACATCACCGACCGCAAATACTGGGATTATCTGAGCAGCCGTACGCTGACCGAAACCACTAATCAGGATGAATACAATAAAGCGCTGGCCGTGATGCCGGGACGCAGCTTCCAGCTGGGTGTGAACGTCGATTTCTAACCGATAATACTCAACCGGGCAAAATCAGGAGCGTCATGTGCAAACATGACGCTTTTTTAATTTTACGCAAATAACCTGTTTTCACGCACGTCCACATTGGGGTTCAGCAGATAAACTCTGGTTTTACCCAACCGAAATGTGAGATTACATGGACTTAATCAGAAAACCTCTGGCACTTGCCCTCGCTTTACTCTTGTTACCGGCGGTTGTTTCTGCCACGACCTTGCGATACACCGATCACGAACCGCTGGGCGCAATGCGCACCCGCTTTATCAAAGATGTATTATTTCCGGCGATTGAAAAAGAATCCCATGGGCGCCTGAAAATTGAAGAGCACTGGGGTGGCGAACTCTCTACCGGCTACGATGCATTGCGCACTGTGCGCGAAGGAAACAATGCAGATATTGGCATTGTGGTGCCGGAATATACCGCCAAAGAGTTACCACTGCATCAGCTTTTCAAAAGTTTTCCGACAGGGCCATCCGGCGATAAACAGATAGCGTTCTTCCGCCGCGTATACGCCGAAATCCCAGCCTTCCCCGCTGAACTGGCAAAGAATGGTGTGGTAGATATTTTTCTCTCAACAGGTTATCCGGTGGCCTTTTTCAGCACACATCCGCTGGAGAAACTGCAGAATATCAAAGGCACCGCTTGGCGTTCAGCCAGTTTTTGGCATCAGAACTTCCTGCGTAATGCGGGCGCGACCCCAGTGACCACACCGTGGGGCGAACAAACGGTAAATGCATTTAAGACCGGTAAACTCGACGGCATTTTGGTCAACATTGACAGCGGTTATGATCTGAAAATCCAGAAGATGGCACCGGAGGTTATAGTCTCGAAAGAACTGTGGTTGGGTCATCTTTACCTTCTGGTGATGAACCATAAAGTCTGGAACGGACTGGCGCAGGAAGATAAGGACGCCATCACCCGCGCCGCTAATACCGCTTATAAAGTTGCCGGTTCGATGATGGATCACAGCGTTGAACCGCAACTGGATGCCCTGCGTAAAGACGGTGCAAATGTCCGCGTTCTGCAACACAGTGAAGTCACGTACTGGCAGGAAGTGACTGGCTATCAGGACATCCAGGCCAACTGGGTGAAGAACCAGGAAGCCGCTGGTGTTAAGGATGTCGCATCCACCCTGCAAAAAGTCAGTAAAGTCATGGAAGAAGAGATGAAGTAAAAATGCCTTATTCTGCGGCAGGAGGGGATCCCCTGCCAGGATCCCATTCTGATTATCAGGTTCTCTGAAGCAGCGCTGACGCCATCTGTATTATCTGCCGGTACTGGCTGAGCCGCGTTCTCTGTAGTCGGCGCAGGCTGATCTGATCACCCTGTGCAGCAGACCGATTTTAAAAACCGTATCACCCCGTGGCAGACGCTGCGTAGCGGCGTCAAACAGCACGGTTTGGCATGAAGGCACTTGCAGCTTGATATATCGCCCCAATATAGAGCTACACTATAAAGTTGCAATGTCACCTGCCAGGAGCAATGATAATGAACAGAGAACTGAATGATTTTGAACGTTTTGTCATCGAAAACAAAGGGACAGAGCGCCCGAATACCGGTGAGTATAACGACCACTTTTCACCGGGCCGCTACGTCTGTAAAAGATGTTCTGCGCCGCTGTATTCCTCAGAACACAAATTCGAATCCCATTGCGGCTGGCCAGCTTTCGACGATGAAATTCCGGGTGCGGTAGAACGTGTACCGGATGCCGATGGCCGCAGAACAGAAATTGTTTGTGCGAACTGTAAGGCACATCTGGGGCATGTCTTTGAGGGAGAATATTTGACCGAGAAGAATCTGCGCCATTGTGTAAACTCCGTTTCAATGATTTTTGAAAGTGCCGACGCGCAGGGAAATTACCACAAAGCAGAATAATCGCTTATTTCTGATGTGATAAACCCATAAAAAGAAGGGCCGCACAGGGGCAGCCCTTAAAAGGAAGAACTCCAACAATATTATAATGGCATGATGTTTTACCCTAAGGGTTGCTCAATAAACATCATGCCGGCATTATAATTGAATATGATTTATTTTCTATTCTCATTGCGTCTGTAAAAAGTAATAACTTTGTAAGACGGATTTATTATCACCACGTCTTACCGATATTAAACTGGAATTGCTCAGCGCTGTCCCCTTCATATTTCACCAGCGGCTGCGCATAAGAGAATACCAGCGGGCCAAGCGGGGATTGCCATTGCAGCGCTATACCACTGGAAACACGAATATGTGTCGGGTCACTGTAATCCGGAATACCCGCGGCTTCGGTCGCTGAGGTATTTTTCCATTTTGTATCCCACACCGTGCCGGAGTCGACAAATAATGATGTACGGACCGAACTGGCGTATTTCTCGCTGATGAACGGCGTCGGCACATACAGTTCCGCGCTGGCAATCGCCATCGCATTACCGCCCACCGCATCAGTCGATTTGGTCACCGGACAGGTGGAATACGAGTTGTCAGCGCTGCTGCATTTGTAATACGCCGCTTTCGGCCCGATGGTGTTGGAGGAGAAACCGCGAACCGAGCTGGAGCCGCCCGCGTAGAAGTTGTCGTAGAACGGCACTTCGTTGCTGCCAATGCCTGCCGCATAACCGGCTTTGGCGCGGCCCATTAATACCCAGTCCGATTTGTCGCTCAGCGGGATGTAATGGTTGGCATCGAAGGTGATTTTGTAATAGCTGTCGTCCGAGCCTGGCGTGGTGACTTTTGCTACCAGACTGGCGCGCGTGCCGGATGACGGGAAGAAGCCGCGGTTAAGATCGTTATACGCCCAGCCGGCGCTGGCGAAGAAGTCATTGGTGCTCAGTTGTGCATCGCTGCTGGTAGACGTCGTCACCAGCCCCGGCTGTACGCCGCTGGCATTGAGATAGCGCCAGACCGCCACCTGCGGCTCCATATCACTCAGCGTACTGTGAACGTAATCCAGCCCCAGATTCAGCGTATTATTTTCGCTGACCGGCAGACCGAGATTCACGCCCGTGCCGTAACTTTGCAGGTTATACGCCGCCAGATCGTTATCTTCTGCGTCGTAATGGTTGTAGAACACTTTACCGCCGAGGCTGATACCATCAACGGTGTAATACGGGTTAGTCGCCGAGACTTCGACATAAGTCTGATAAGAGTTACGTGTACCGCTAAAGCTGACCGTATTACCGCTGCCCAGCCAGTTATCCTGCGTCACACCGAGCTGATAACTGATGCCACTGTCAGTGCCGTAACCCACACCCACGTTGAATGTACCGGTATTGCGTTCTTTGACTTTGTAAACCACATCAACCTGATCTTGTGAACCCGGTACCGGCTGCGTATCCACATCGACCGACTCGAAATAGCCGGTACGGTTCAGCCTGTCTTTGCCCTTTTGCACCAGATCATTGCCCAGCCACGCGCCCTCCATCTGGCGCATTTCACGCCGCAATACTTCATCTTTCGAGGTGTCATTACCTTCAAAACGAATGCGTCGCACCGAATAACGGTTGCCGGTATCCACGCTGATACGCAGTTTCACGGTTTTATCCGTTTCATTAATGTCGCTTTGCGTCGTGACATGCGGATAGGCATAGCCGTAGCGGCCCAGCAAATTTTTGATATCGCTTTCCACTGTGGTGACTTTCGCGCCGTTATACCACTCACCGGCAGGAATAGTGGCAAGTGTTTCAATTTCGGAAGAATGTCCGGCCATATCACCGGTCACCACCACGCCGGACACGGTATATTTCGCACCCTCGGTAATATTGACGGTAATATAAATTCCTTTTTTATCCGGTGTTAAACTGACCTGGGTGGAATCAATATTAAAACGGGCATAACCGCGATCGAGATAAAAACTGCGAAGTGTTTCTAAATCACCTGACAATTTTTGTTTTTCATATTTTTTATCGCCAATCACATTCCACCACGGCACCTCATCGCGCAGCTGGAAATGGGCGATTAAATCGTCACTGGTAAAAGCTTTATTGCCCACAATATTGATTTGTTGAATTTTTGCCGACACACCTTCGGTAAAGACCAGTTTCACGTCCACGCGGTTACGCGGCAACGGCGTCACCACCGCTTTAACACTCGCGCTGTATTTGCCGACGCTGTAATAAAAATCCTCCAGCCCCTTTTCAATCGACGAAATGGTGGTGCGGTCCAGCGCTTCCCCGACGCGGATCCCTGAGGCTTCCAGGTTCTGCTGCAACATCTCGTCCTTTATGGCTTTGTTGCCTGAGAACGTAATGCTGGCAATCGTTGGCCGTTCTTTCACCTGGACAATCAGCGTGTTGCCATCTTCAAGCACCTTCACATCGTCAAAATTGCCGGTCGCAAACAATGCACGGATCGTCTGGCTGATATCGTCATCGGATACCGTATCTCCCACGCGCACAGGAATGCTCAGCAACGCCGCACCCACAGTGACCCGCTGCAATCCTTCGACGTGAATGTCTTTTACAACAAACCCGCCGGCAGCAAAAACCGGGACACTGCTGAACAGCAGCGACGCTAAGAGTAATTTTTTCATTGTCATGTGATCCGTGCTCGCCGTTTTTCAACTCACAAAAATTCCTGTTAACAAAAGATTTTGCTAGCAGAAGAAATAACCTCGCTAACAGACTGTGAGATATAGGCGAGGTTCAGCGGCTAACTTTTGATTTTCGTAAAACATGACATTGGATTACGCATTACTTACATTCTTTTCGCCGGAAGAACAGTTGCAGTCCGCGTAAATTCATCGGGCGCGGACCCGGTTTAAGACGAAAATGCCTTTAAGGTATCGCTATCGGGTAATGCGGTCATTGCGCCTCTGGCAGTGGTGGCCAGTGACCCGCATGCCAGTGCCTGCCGGATAATAGATTGCCAGACATTGTCCGACCTCAGCGGCCAGTGTTGCGCCAGTCCGGCCAGCAATCCGGCAACAAATGCATCTCCGGCACCGGTGGTATCCACGGCTTTCACTTCAGGCGCGGGGTAGTGTTTCAGACCCGCGTTATATTTCCGGTAGACCGAAACCCCTTGTTTCCCCTGCGTGACCAACAGCAGTTCGGGTTTATACACGTCGCACAGGCGCAGTACCCCTTCTGATAACAACGCTTCACCCGTCAGAAATTCCAGTTCATCCTCTGAGACTTTAATCACATCAGCCAGCGACAATGCGCGGGCAAGGTTTTCACGCAGTTGCCCCTCGTCAGGCCATAAGTCATGGCGGATATTGGGGTCAAAACAAATATAACCGCCTGCCGCTTTCATCTTTGCCATTGCCAGAAAGGCGGCAGAACGTGAAGGTTCTGCGGATAACGCAATCGAGCACAAATGTAGAAAATCCCCGGCGTCGAAAGCCGGAATGTCAGTGTCCCGGAGAAATAAATCGGCGCCCGGACGTACCATAAACGTGAAGGTGCGTTCCCCGTCAGCATCGTTTTCCACCACGACAGTGGACGTCCGGTGATCAGGGTCAGGATACATCCAGTCGATGTTCACCCCCTCATCACCGAGTGTTTTCATCAGGAACTTGCCGAAAGGGTCATCACCCACGCGCCCGATAAATGCGCTGTCTCCGCCGAGGCGGCGGATCCCGACGGCAACATTCGCCGGTGCCCCGCCCGGACATTTTAATAAGCGGCCATCTTCTTCAGCGATCAAATCCACCACCGCATCGCCCAATACCCAAACCCGGTTATTCATCTTCATTCCTTTTTTCAAACTCTGATAAATTGTCTGTCGATAAAATAGAAGAACCGGTTTAGCTATTCAAGTGCAAATAAATTCTCAGGATCAGAGAGCGATTTGCCAGCAAGATCACAATTCCACGACAGGACTGCAAAACTTCATTGCCTGCGGGCCGCGTCAATGTTTATTGTGCTCAGGAAAACCAGTTTAGCAATTTAGCTAAATAGTTTTCCCATAATAATTAAACCTCTTCTGAGTGATAAAAATGATGATCAAACCTCGTTATCTTGCTGTTGCTATTGGATTAATTTTATCAGGCACCGCCCAGGGCACCGATATTTCAGCCAGCGCCATTGAAGCCCGCTTTGCGGCACTGGAAAAACGACTACAGGTCGCCGAGAACCGCGCCGCCAAAGCCGAGAGGCGTGCCAGTGAAGCAGAACAGCAGGTCAAAACGCTGGAAGCGCGCACGGCCAGTAATGAACAGCAGACGCGCCTGGTGGCGAAGGATGTTGAGATGACCGGGCAAAAAACGGCGGAGGTGGCTAAACGTACGGAAACGTTAGCGGCGGATACGACTAAAAACAGCAGTGATAACAGCGGGTTTAAATTCACGGGATATGCACGTTCAGGCGTGATCATGAATGACTCCGCGACCTCAACGGAAAGCGGCCCTTATGTCACCCCTGCCGGACAAACCGGCGGTGCCGTCGGGCGTCTGGGCAACGAAAAAGACACCTACGTCGAGCTGAATCTGGAGCATAACCAGACGATGGCCAGCGGCGCGACCTCCCGCTACAAAGTCATGCTGGCTGACGGTCAGCGCAGCTATAACGACTGGACCGCGGCGACCAGCGATTTAAATATCCGTCAGGCCTTTGTTGAACTCGGCTCTTTACCCACGTTCAGCGGTCCCTGGAAAGATTCCACACTCTGGGCGGGCAAACGCTTTGACCGCGATAATTTCGACATTCACTGGCTTGATTCCGACATCATCTTCCTGGCAGGCACCGGCGGCGGGATCTACGACGTCAAATGGGGCGAGAATTTGAAAAGTAACTTCTCGCTTTACGGCAGAAACTTTGACGATCTTGAAGACAATAACAACGATGATACCCGCATCGAAAATTACATTGTCACGGCCAACAACTATGCCGGGCCTTTCCAGTGGATGCTGAGCGGGTTGCGTGCCAAAAACAATCAGGATCGCGAGAATACCGGCACAAGTGGGATCACTAATGCGGCTGACACCGGCTTCCACACCCTGCTGGCATACCACGGCGACAGTTTCTATGGCCTGCGTGAAGGGACATCCAAAACAGCGCTGCTTTACGGTCACGGGCTGGGGGCGGAGGTGAAAGCACTGGGTTCTGACGGACATCTGACTGACGATGCCAGTACACTTCGTCTGGCAACCTACGGCATCACGCCGATCAGCAAAAACTGGAGTATTGCACCGGCTGTGCTGGCTCAGCAGAGTAAAGACCGTTACGTCTCCGGGGATGATTATAAATGGCTGACGTTCAACACCCGGCTGATCCAGCAAATTACCGAGAATTTCGAGCTGGCGTATGAAGGCAGCTATCAGTATATGGATCTCGATCCGCAGGGTTACAGCGATTACAACAAAGTGAAAGGCGGTTTCTACAAACTGACCTTCGCACCGACCTTCAAGGTGGGCGATATCAGCAATATGCTGAGCCGCCCTGAAATCCGCTTCTTTGCCACTTACATGGACTGGAGCAAAGAACTCGACAGCTACTCTTCCAGTGATTCCTTTGGTACTGATGGTTTTGCGGCAGGCGGGCAGTGGAATTTCGGCATCCAGATGGAAACCTGGTTCTAAACGGCACAGTTTGATTCACAAAAAAAGCGCCCGGCCTGACCGGGCGTTAACGGTAATGATAAATTAAGGGATTCTATGAACATCAATGCAATCGCGACTGAGCTGCTTCCGCTGTTGGGCGGGAAGGACAATATTGCCAGCGCGGCACACTGTGCCACACGTCTGCGCCTGGTGCTGGCAGACGACAGTCTGATCAACAAAAGTGCCATCGAAAAAGTGGAAGGCGTAAAAGGCTGTTTCAGCAACGCCGGACAGATTCAGATCATTTTCGGTACGGGGCTGGTGAACAAGGTGTACGCCGAGTTTATTAAAGTGGCCGGTATCAGCGAATCGAGTAAATCCGAAGCCGCCGATATTGCGGCACGAAAACTTAATCCTTTCCAGCGACTCGCGCGCGTACTGTCGAATATCTTTGTGCCGATTATTCCGGCGATTGTCGCCTCCGGCCTGCTGATGGGGCTGCTTGGCATGGTGAAAACCTATGGCTGGGCTAATCCTGAGAGCGCGATTTTTATCATGCTCGATATGTTCAGCTCGGCGGCATTTATCATTCTGCCGATCCTGATTGGTTTCACTGCCGCGCGCGAATTTGGCGGCAATCCGTTCCTCGGCGCCACCCTGGGCGGCATTCTGACACATCCGGCGCTGACCAACGCCTGGGGCGTTGCCAGTGGTTTCCATACCATGAATTTCTTTGGTATTGAGATTGCGATGATCGGTTATCAGGGCACGGTATTCCCGGTGTTGCTGGCCGTCTGGTTCATGAGCTTTATTGAAAAACGCCTGCGCAAAGTAATCCCTGATGCCCTGGATTTGATCCTGACACCTTTCCTGACGGTCATCATTTCCGGTTTTATCGCTTTCCTGCTCATCGGCCCTGCGGGTCGTGTACTCGGGGACGGTATCTCCTTTATTCTCAGCACGTTAATTACCCATGCCGGTTGGGTGGCAGGCCTGGTGTTTGGCGGATTGTATTCGGTTATCGTGATCACCGGCATTCACCACAGCTTCCATGCTATTGAGGCCGGTTTACTGGGGAACCCGAATATAGGGGTGAATTTCCTGCTGCCTATCTGGTCAATGGCCAATGTTGCGCAGGGCGGCGCCTGTCTTGCGGTCTATTTCAAAACGCGTGATGCGAAAATTAAAGCCATTGCAGTGCCTTCGGCATTCTCCGCCATGCTTGGCATAACGGAAGCGGCCATTTTCGGTATCAACCTGCGCTTTATGAAACCTTTTCTCGCGGCGCTGGCAGGCGGTGCGCTCGGCGGTGCCTGGGTAGTCGCGATGCACGTCAACATGACGGCGGTGGGCCTGACCGGTATTCCGGGGCTGGCCATCGTGCAATCCAGTTCGATTCTCAGCTACCTTATTGGTCTGGTGATTGCCTTCGGCAGCGCATTCCTGCTGTCACTGCTGCTGAAATACAACACGGAGAGTGAAAAATGACGGAAACCCGTTTGCTGAAAAAAGCCCTGCGCAGTGTGGTGGCCGGTCAGGTCAGAGCGGCGGCGGATCCTTATCGCCCCGGCTGGCATCTCGCGCCGCCGGTCGGGCTGCTCAATGACCCTAATGGCTTTATCCAGCATAATGGTCGTTTCCATTTGTTCTATCAGTGGAACCCGCTGGCGTGCGCGCACGGTGCCAAGTTCTGGGGGCACTGGAGTTCAGCCGATTTACTTCACTGGCAGCATGAACCGGTGGCGCTGGTGCCGTCAGAAGAATTCGAAACCCACGGGTGTTATTCCGGTTCAGCCGTAACAGATAACGGACAGCTGACGCTCATTTACACCGGTAATGTGAAATATCCCGATGGCAGCCGCACGGCATTTCAATGTCTGGCCCGCGAAAATGCTGAAGGGCAATTTGATAAAGCCGGGCCGGTATTCAACCTGCCGCAAGGCTATACCGGACATGTGCGGGATCCGAAAGTCTGGTGGCATGACAAACACTGGTACATGGTGCTGGGCGCTCAGGATCTCAGCCTTAAAGGCAAAGTGTTATTACTGCGCTCAGACAACTTACTGGCCTGGGATCTGCTCGGCGAAATTGCCGGTTCAGGTTTATACGGGCTGGGTGAATTCGGCTACATGTGGGAATGTCCGGACTTATTCCCTCTCGCCGGTCACGACGTTCTGATTTGCTGTCCGCAAGGTTTGGCAGCGGGATCTGACCGTTATCTGAATACCTTCCAGGCGGGTTATTTTGTCGGGCAACTCGATTACGACAAGGCAACCTTTGCCCACGGCGATTTCGCTGAACTGGATCTGGGATTCGAATTTTATGCGCCGCAAACGACACTGACTGATGACGGGCGACGCCTGCTGATCGGATGGATGGGGATCCCGGACGGCGATGAGTTTTATCAGCCGACAATACAAAATGGCTGGTTGCATACCCTGACCTGCCCGCGGGAACTGACGCTGGTGGCGGGTAAAATCATTCAGCAACCGGCGCGTGAACTGCAACAACTGCGTCGTAACGTGCAGGAATGGCAAGGGGTTGCGGATAACGCGCCTTCTCCGGACATCACCAAAGCCGAGACAGAGATTGTCACTGAACACGCCTTCTGCGCCGATTTTGGTGGCGATATGACGCTCAGCCGGGACGGGGAATGTCTGCGTTTGACGCGAAAAAACCGGCGCACGGGCTTGCCTGAACATCGTGTCTGGCGGGGCCGGTTGCGCAAGCTGACGGTGTTATCCGACGCCTCAAGCCTTGAGATTTTCATTAATGACGGGGAAGCGGTGATGTCCTCACGCTATTTCCCTGTTTTACCGGCACAATTGAACTTGCGGGGTTCTCATCAGATTACGCTGCGCCACTGGTCGTTGGCGGAATGCGTGATAGAATAAATGTCTTTCCGGATAACAGAATATGGCGCAGTGAAAAAGACCAAACGCATCACTATCAGTGGCATAGCCGAACTGGCTGGCGTGTCGAAATCGACTGCCAGCCAGGTACTCAACGGACACAGCAAGAAGTTTCGTATTTCCGATCTCACCCGGGATCGTGTGCTCGCCGTGGCGGCAGAACATCATTATCAGCCGAGCATTCACGCCCGTTCGCTCAATGTCACCCGCAGTTTCACGCTTGGACTGGTGGTGCCTGAAATGACTAACTATGGCTTTGCCGCCTGCTCTAACGAACTTGAAACGCTGTGTCGCGAGAACGGCATGCAGTTGCTGATTGCCTGTACGGATGAAAATACCAGTCAGGAAACCATGGTGGTCAATAATCTTATCCAGCGTCAGGTCGACGGGCTTATCGTGGCGTCCAGCATGCTCAGCGATGCGGAATACGTAAAAATCAGCCAGCAAGTCCCTGTCGTTTTGTTTGACCGTCACATACAGGACACACAGCTCCCTATTGTCGTCTGTGAAGCCATTGAATCTTCAGCGGAACTGGTCTCCCGGATAGCAAAAACCCAGCGGGATGAGTTTTATTTTCTCGGCGGTCAGCCGCGTATTTCCCCGACCCGCGACCGCCTCGCAGGTTATCAGCTTGGTCTGCAGCGTGCGGGCGTCAGTCTGGATCCCGACTGGATCCTCTACGGTAATTACCACCCAAGCTCGGGGTACGAAATGTTTGCCCAACTTTGTGCCCGCCTTGGACGCCCGCCCAAAGCCCTCTTCGTTGCTTCATGTGGATTGATGGAAGGGGTTCTGCGATATATGAGCCAGCATCAGTTGCTTGAGAGTGATATCCATCTGTGCAGTTTTGACGATCACTATCTTTACGACTCCCTGTCCGTGAAAATTGACACGGTCGCCCAGGACTGCCGGGAACTGGCCATGCACTGCTTCAGCATGATAAGTGATCTCATGAATGAACAACCCATAGAACAGACGCAATGCTTTTTAAGCCCCAAATTGCATTGGCGCTCTCCGCCGTTCTCGCAGATCAAATAGATATTCAATGTCGTCACATGAGGATGATGAGAGATGTTAATTCATCTCGCGTCATCTGATTGTTCCTGCCAGCTTTGCTTCATCATGTTCCGGCTTCAGCAGCGGTGAACTCATCATTTCGCTGCCTGAAAGGGCATTGCGCACCGTTGCGCCGGTGAAGGGCACAGAGAAAATTACAAAACCTTTTGCATTAAATTGACACATTTTGTTATGTTATCACATATCAAAACAGTCACAACGATGAACAGGTTTAGGGAATGACACACAACAGGACGCAAAACACTGAACCGGTTCTTGCGGTACAAGGACTGACAGTTCGGCTCGCAGGTGAAACACGCCTCAGCGGACTGAGTTTCAGCGTCGGCGCAGGCGAGCGCGTATGTCTGCTTGGTGCCTCCGGTTCCGGTAAATCGCTGACAGCCAAAGCCATCACCGGCACATTGCCTGCGGGTGCCACACTCAGTGGCAGCATTCGGGTAAATGGCGTCGGGGTGTGTGGCAGACATCCGGTTTCGCGCTGCGCCGCCAGCCGCGTCGCCACGGTTTTTCAGGACTCCTCCACCGCGCTGAACCCGCTGATGACACTCGGTAAACAGTTGCGTCTCGCCCTGCCCGCCGCCCGCGAAGACGAACTCCGCACGATGCTGGATGCCGTAGGGCTGGGCGATATAACGCAATTTTACGCCCGTTATCCGGCGGAACTTTCCGGCGGTCAGCGCCAGCGTTTGTGTCTGGCGCTGGCGATGCAATCCGCGTCTTCGCTGCTGGTGGCCGATGAGCCGACTACCGCGCTCGACGTGCTGACCCAGCAACAGGTTTTACAGGTCATGCGTAACGCCTGCGCCAGCCCGCAATCGCCCCGTGCGCTGCTGTTTATCACCCATGATATTGCCGTCGCCGCACAGTTATGTGAGCGCGCACTGGTGATGGAAAATGGCGTGCTGGTGGAATCTGCCGGTATGGCGCAGTTGCTCAGTCATCCGCAACATCCTTATTCCCAAAAACTGGTTCACGCCGCAAGACAGGCCGCCGCGCTGCATCAGAATGCCGCGTCACTGTACGGGGTTGCCATCTGATGGAACCTTCACTGCCTCGGGTCTCCGGGCCGTTTCTGCATCTGCAAAATATCAGCCGCCATCTCGCCCTGCCGGGTTCTTTCTGGCGCACGCAGCGCACTGCCCTTTTTGAGCATCTGTCGCTGCGTATCGGCCGCCATGAAACCCTCGGGCTGGTCGGCGCGTCAGGCTGCGGAAAATCCTCCCTGCTGAGGATCCTGCTGGCACTCGAAGCGCCCGACAGCGGCGACGTGTATTGCGCCGGAGTCAGGATCCGTCCCGGTTCTGCGCGTTCTCTGCGTGAATACCGGCAGCGTGTGCAGTATATTCCGCAGGATCCGGCCGGTTCGCTGCCGCCGGTTCACACCGTTTATCAGATTATTGCCGAACCGCTGAAACGCCTCGGGTTTACCGGCGATATCCGGCTGCGCGTCAGCGATGTGATGGCGCAGGTTTGCCTGAGCGAGACGTTGTTATGGCGTGTGGCAGGTGAACTCTCAGGCGGACAGGCGCAGCGGCTGGCGATCGCCCGTGCGCTGGCGATAGGCCCGCAATTTCTGGTGGCCGACGAGCCGGTCAGCGGGCTGGACCTGCCGCTGCGCGGGCAAATCAAACACCTGTTGCAACAGGTGACACAGCAAAATGGCATGGGCCTGTTAATGGTCACGCACGACATGTCGATGGTTGCCGGATTGTGCGGACGGCTGCTGGTGATGCACGGCGGCGAAATTGTGGAAGACCGCGCCACGCAGGATGTTTTGCGCGCTCCGGACCATACGCATACCCGGCAACTGCTGCAGGCCATTCCTCATTTACCTTTAACCGTTGACGGATAACCGGATGCTGACCCGATCCATTGCGCACACCTCCGCGCCCAAACCGCCGCTGCTGCTCGCCAGCAGTCTGGTATTTAACATCGGCTTTTATGCCGTGGTGCCGTTCCTGGCGATTTTTCTGCGCGATGATTTATTGCTTTCCGGCTGGGCAATCGGACTGGTGCTGGGCCTGCGGACATTCTCGCAGCAAGGGATGTTTTTGCTCGGCGGCGCGCTGTCTGACCGCTACGGCGCGCGGGTGATCATTCTGCTGGGCTGCGTGGTGCGCATCGCCGGTTTTCTGCTGCTCGGGCTTTCCGACACGCTGGCACCGGTTATTCTCGGCGCCTGCCTGACCGGCATCGGCGGCGCGCTGTTTTCTCCTTCGATTGAAGCCCTGCTGGCGCAGGCCGGAACGCACAGCGAAAAAGCCGGAAAACGCAGCCGGGCTGAATGGTTTGCGCTGTCCGCCGTGTGCGCCGAACTGGGCGCGGTGCTGGGGCCATTACTCGGATCGCTGCTGTCCGGTTACGGTTTTCAGCCGGTGGCGCTGGCCGGTTCCGGCCTGTTTCTGATTGCGTTGCTGGTGTTGTTTTTCACCCTGCCCGCCACGCCAAAACGCGCCGCTGAACTGAAAATTGTGCCCTGGTGGCAGACCTTCCGTCAGCCGCGTTTTGTGGCCTTTATCATTGCCTACAGCGCTTACCTGTTCAGTTACAACCAGTTGTATCTGGCGCTGCCGGTGGAGCTGCGCCGTTCAGGTGGCAGCGAACAAGATCTCGGGCCGCTGTTCGTACTGGCCTCGGTGCTGGTGATCGTTCTGCAAATGCCGCTGGCGCGATTTTCCCGCCGGCTGGGTGCCGCACGGATTTTACCTGCGGGCTTCGGATTACTGTCGTCCGCTTTTATCGCCGTGGCGCTGTTCGCCTGGACGGTTCCGCCGGAAGGCTGGCTGCGGCTGCTGCCTTCCGTATTGCTGATCACTCTGCTGACTGTCGGACAGATGCTGATTGTGCCGGTCGGCATGGATCTCATTCCGCGCTTTGCCGGACAACATAATCTCGGCGCGCATTACGGTGCGCTGTCGTCAATGGGCGGCATTGCGGTGCTGACGGGGAATTTCCTGCTCGGCGGCCTGCTCGATAATGCCCTGACGCCCTCTCCGGGCGCAGTGATCCCGTGGCTGGCACTGGCCGCCGTTCCTTTTTTAAGCGCGCTGGCGATGCGGCGAATCTGCCGCCAGTTGCCTCCTCCTGCAATCTGACAAGGAATTTGTGATGTCTGTGAAACATGTAAGCCCGCTGGCCGGGCTGCTTTCTGCTGCGCTTTTACTGACCGGATGCTTCGGTGAAGCCGATAAAAACCCCGGCAAAACTGCGGATCAGCGCCTGCGGCTGGCGATGTTACAACCGCCGCGTTCCGGCCTGACGCCGCTCAGCGACGATGCGTTTAAACTTTCGCGCTGGAGTACGACAGAGACGCTGGTGACGCTCGATAAACTCGGCGAAGCGCAACCGGCGCTGGCGACAAAATGGCAGCAAACCGGTGATAACAGCTGGCGTTTCGAGCTGCGTCATGGCGTCAGATTCCACGACGGCAGCCTGCTTGATGCCGCCACCGTGGTGAATGCCCTGACTGTCGCCGCCCATGCCGCGCCGAAACCACGCATTCTGGATGGCGTGCAACTGACCGCCGTAGCGGACGGCGAACAGGCTGTTATGGTGACCACCGCACAGCCGGATCCGTTGCTGCCGCAGCGTCTTTCCAGCCCGCAACTGGCGATTCTTTCACAAAAAGCCTACAGCACCAGCGGCGTGGTGGATCCGCGCCATGCCGGTTCCGGTCCGTTTGAACTGGTGCAGGTGAACGGCACCAGCAGCGCCCGGCTGGAACGCTTCGGCGGTTACTGGGGCGAAAAGGCCAAAGCCAGTGGCATCGATGTCAGTTTCGTGCCGGACGGCACCGCACGCGGCGCGGCGTTACGTACCGGCGCGGCGGATATTGTCGAGGCCATTCCGGTGTCTCAGGCTCCATTGCTGGATCAGACGCTCATCCATGAAGTGCCGATGCCGCGCACCAACACGTTGTATCTCAACACGCGGCTTGGCGTAATGCAGGATCCGGCGCTGCGTGCCGCCGTTCGCGACGCCATTAACCGCCAGCAACTGGTGGATAACGTCTACGAAAAGCGCGCCGATGTGGCACAGGGTCTGCTCGGCCCGGCATTGCCGTGGGCCGCACCACTGCGCCAGCCGGTGAGCCAGCCGGTGACCGCCCGTAAACCGGCTGGTGAAACCATCACCTTAGCAACCTTCAGCGACCGTGCCGAACTGCCGGAGGTGGCGGTCTATGTTGCGCAGCAGCTGACGGCAGCCGGTTTTACCGTGAAACAGGTGGTCCGTGAATACTCACAAATCGAATCTGACGCGCTGGCGGGCAAGTTCGATGCCTTTATTTTATCCCGTGCCACTGTGCTGGATTCCGGCGACCCGGTGGCGTACCTGTACAGTGATTTTGCCTGCAAAGGCTCGTTTAACATTGCACAGCTTTGCCGCCCTGACATCGATCAGGCACTGCAAAAGGCTTCCGTTATTCCGGCAGGCGCTGAACGCCGTCAGGCGATCATGCTGGCCGAAAACCTGATCCTCGCCACGGATGCGGCCATTCCGATGCTGCATGAGCGGGTGATTCAGGGCGAGTTGGCAGACATACGCGACGCGGTGCGCGACCCGCGTGAACGCACGTTAATCAATGCCGCGACACAGCGCGTGGTGCAGGCCGACTGATGAGTGAATCTCTGTATTGCCGCACCTGCGCGGGCGTCAGTCGTCTGCGTATGAGTCAGACCGGTGGCGCAGGGGTGCCGCTGATTTCACGCTTGCTGACGCTGGCCGCCATCGTGGTGCTGACCGGCCTGCTGCCGTGGTTGTCGGGCAGTGATCCGGCGCTGTCATTGCTGCGCGCACGCTCCGGCGAACAGGAAGCCACGGCAGAAACTCTCAACGCGATCCGCCTGACGCTCGGGCTGGATCAGGGGCCATGGCATGCGCTGACGCACTGGCTGGGCGGTTTGCCGGGCGGCGATGCGGGCGTTTCCTGGGTGTCCGGCCTGCCGGTTTTACCCGGCATGTTGCGGGCAACAGGGGTTTCACTGACGCTGATGACGGCTTCCGCTGGCGTGGCGTTTCTGATTGCAGTGCTGTTATGCGCGGGCACGCTGATCCGCGGCTTGCAGGGCGGCACGCCCCGCCCCGCCGGTTTTCTGGCCGCCCTGCTGACGGCGCTGCCCGAATTTTTACTGGCGTCGGTGCTGCTGATCACCGGCGCGGTCTGGCTGAAATTTTTCCCGCCTTATGGCTGGGCCGGCTGGCATTACGCGGTTCTGCCTGCGCTGGCGCTGGGCATTCCGGCGGGCGGTTATCTCGGGCGACTGTATTCCGATGCCCTCAGCGGTGCCTTTAATGAAAGCTGGCTGACCACCTGGAGCGTGCTGGGAATTTCGCGCCGCCATATCGCACTGGCCATTATCCGGCGCACGTTGCCCGGCGTGATGCCGTTAACCGGACTGGTGCTGGTGTCGCTGACCGGCGGCGCAATTGCGGTGGAAAAAGTCTTCGCCATTCCCGGCCTCGGGCGCGCTACGCTGGGCGCGGCAGCAGCCGGAGATTTACCGGCATTACAAACCGGCGTGCTGATCCTGCTGCTGCTGGCTTCCGCCCTCGGCATGCTGACGGGCGGCATCCGGCGGATATTACTGGGCCGTGCGTTGTCATTGGGCGCGATGCCGGTTCCGCAACCTGTTGCCCTGCCTGAAAAACAGCGGGCATGGCTGCCGCTGCTGTGTCTGAGCATTCTGGTCGTTATGGTTTTCGCCGGTTTGCCACGCGACCCGCTGACCTCAGCGTATCTGCGCCTGCAACCGCCCTCTTTCGCTTTGCCCTTTGGCGCTGACGCCATGGGTCGTGACCTGCTCGCCCGCGTGGCACACGGCACGCTCAATACCTGTTTGCAGGCGCTGGCGGTTTCACTGATTTGTCTGCTCGCAGGCATGACTGCCGGTGCTTTTCCCCGCGCGATGACCGGCCCGATTGAAGTCACTAATGCGCTGCCGCCGGTCATTGCCGGGCTGGTGATCGCCGCCATTAATGGCCCGACCGCCACCGGCGCGGTAATTGCCGTCACCGTCGTCAGCTGGGCGCCGCTGGCGGCACATACTGCCGCGCTGGTGGCCGAAATCCGCGCAAGGCCATATATTCAGATGCTTGCGGTGATGGGCGTGGGTACATTGCGCCGTCATGTATTTTATGTGTTTCCTGCGCTGGCCGGTCCGCTGTTGCGCCACGCCCTGCTGCGTTTACCGGGCATCGCGCTGGCGCTGGCATCATTAGGTTTTCTCGGGCTTGGCGCACCGCCGCCCGCGCCGGAATGGGGACGTGTGCTGGCCGAGGGTATGCCTTACATAGAACGCGCCCCGTGGAGCGTGCTCGCGCCGGCCGGAGCACTGGCGTTGTTGTCCGTGCTGGCGGTGACGATGAGCAGTTTACGTTGGAAAAATCGCGTCCGGCAGCCAGGTACGCTGCATTAATCACTGTTCTACCGAGCTATCCAATATTGACTTTTCAGTTCCGGAGATCATGGAATAATCTCAGCAGGAATATTTTTTCTGTAAAAAAGTCTCTGATAAAAGTTTTGTCACTTCAGGAAGATAATTATTGCGCATTGCTTCTCTGTGTATCCTCCTCATTACATGCGGCATTTCGCCTGAAAAATTTACAAGTAAACAATAAAATAAATAACTTCTGCTTATATGAATAAACTTATTAGAAACATCTAAAAAATATATATTTCTCATTTTATGAAATCTCCGGGCGGCATTATTTAAAACCGTCAATCCTATATCACTTTTATCCTGGATGTTTTTGAGTAGAATAGCACAGACTTTAAATATGACTTAAGTAACACTCATTTTTTATTCATACCACTAATGATTTAATACAATGGATTCATTTCATAACCCGCAAACAAGGTGTCAGCGAGCGGGCTATATACTGCGTTGTGTCAAAGGGAATTAAACAATGGGCATTCAGGAATACATTCTTGCAGGCAGTAAATTACCGGTCCACAACCATTACCAGTTAAGACTTACACGACTTGAATCTCAGCAACCCGGCGTCGATATTTCGGTGCTCAGGTTCAGCGGCAGCGAGGCCATCAGCGATATTCTGCGCTATGAGATTGAGTTCACCAGCGCGGTGAAAGACATTCCCGCTCAGCACATCATCAATTATTCCGCCCTGTTCCTGATGTATCCCGACGGCAAGCCGTGGAAATCCGTTAAACCGCGCATTATCCCCGGTGTCATTACCCGGTTCCGCCAGTGCGGCACTTCCGCCGATGAGACCCGTTACGTCGCCACGCTGGAACACCGCGTCACGCGGTTAAATCAGGGCAGCAATAACGCGATTTACCAGAACGACAGCGTCATCAGCATGACCGAGAACACCTTCCTGCGTTACAACATGGACCGGCTGGATTTTCGGTTTGCGCTGCATGACCGGTATCCGCTGAAAAAATTTATGATGCAGTTCGGCGAAAGTGAATACGCCCATATTGCACGACGCCTGGCCGACAGCGGTATCTCGTACTTCTTTGAATACGATGAAGAAAACAACTGCGACGTTATGGTGCTCGCCGACCATTCTTACGCCTGGCCGGAACCGGTCGCCATCCCGTTCCGTAACCCGGCGGGCATGTTCGACGGCGGCCTGGAATCGGTCTGGGAGATGTCAGTCAGCCGCAAAGCCATCCCGAAATCGGTGACGGTTAACGACGATTACTACCCCGCAGCACAAAGCGATATGACCGCCACGGCGACCACCAATCCGGATTATCCAGCGCTGGTTGCCGAAGATTACCGCTGGGGTGAGTACTATCCTGAGCCGGGCAAGGAATACAGCAGCGATCCCGGACAGGGCATGTGGTACGCCAAACGCCGTCAGGAACGTTACCTTAGTGAGCAAATCACCTTTGAGGGCAAATCCAACTGCATGACGCTGCGTCCGGGGATGGTCATCACCACGCCCGGCAAAGACTGGCCTGAGGCGCCGGATGGCCTGCTGATTGTCTCCACAAACTCTAAAAACGTCGCCCGCGACACGGCGTATTTCGTCACCTTCACTGCCGTTCCCCGTAATACACAGCATCCGTACCGCCCTGCGTTGTTGCCGTGGCCAACTGTCACCGGCACGCTGCCTGCCCGTATCTCCAGCGCGCATCCGGATGAACCTTACGCGCACATCAACGCCGACGGTTTGTACCGTGCGCAGTTTGGCTTCGACCGCACCGAATGGCAGAAAGGCTTTGAGAGCTGCTGGTTGCGTCTGGCCAAACCGTATTCCGGTGATACCTGCGGCTTCCATATGCCGCTGCTGGATTCCACCGGCGTGGCGATTGCCTTCGAGAACGGTGACGTTGACCGGCCTTATATTGCTTATGCGCTGCACGATTCACGACATCCGGATCATGTGGCGCTGCCTAATTACAAGCGGAACATCATCCGCACTCCTTCTGGAAATAAGATTCGACTTGAGGACCAACGGGGCAAAGAACATATAAAAATCAGCACGGTACATTCAGGTAAGAGCCAGCTCAGTCTGGGACACCTGGTGGACAGTGCCAGAAAGCAGCGAGGTGAAGGCGCAGAATTGCGAACTGATGCCTATGTTGCCGTTCGCGGCGGGAAAGGCGTGCTGCTATCTACCGAGCCGAAGAACAGTGCTCAGGGACAGCAACTGGATATGGATGCCGCCATTGCCCAGCTTGAAAAAGCCCTGGCTCTGGCCAAAACCCTGAAGAGTACCGCCGATATCGCTCAGGCGTCTCCGGCAGAAACCACCGATCAGGAGTTGCTTAAGACAGACCTCACCAAACTCGCTCAGCCAGGTGTCGTCGTCTATGGCGATGCCGGTATTGCGCACACCACGCCGAAAACGATCCAACAAACTGCAGGTAAGAATCTGGTGGCCACCGCTGGCCAGGATGCCAGTTTCAGCGTATTCCGTCGCTTCTCAGTTGCCGCCGGTGAACTGTTCTCCGTATTTGCGAACAAGTTAGGCATCAAGCTCATCGCAGCTGCAGGAAAGGTGCAGCTACAGGCGCAAAAAGACCAGATGGAGCTGACCTCCTTCGAGGACATGCAGATCACCAGTACCAACGGCCGCATCGTGCTTAACGCCAAAAAAGAGCTGCTGCTGATGTGTGGCGGAGCTGGGATCCGCATTAAGGATGGAACGATCGAAGAACTTGCTCCTACCCGTATCACCCAAAAATCGCCGGTACTGGAGTATCAGGGTGGGGACAGCGTGAAGCAGGCGATGCCAACCTTTAATCAGGGGGACTTTGGTATGAAGTACAAACTACATATCAATGGTGACCCATCGCATGTTCTCAAGAACCAAAAGTTCCGGGTTCATCGTCAGGATGGCTCTGTCTCTGAGGGTATAACCGATGCAAACGGTGAGTCCTCTCTGTTGCAAATGAGTGAACTGGAAAATGTCGCCATTGAGTTGATCAAGGGAGTGAAATAATGGCTGATTCATGCTCTAACATTCGTAATCCAAAGCTTCTTTCAGAAGGTGATATTTGTCGTCCAGTTACATCCGGGAAGGCACTGATACAGGAGTGCGGTGTACAGCCTCCGCTGCCCTGCATTGTTATTTTGGTACACGGGGTCAATGACGTAGGGGAAGCCTACGAAAATCAGGACGTCGGTATTTGTGCCGGACTTAACACGCGCCTTGGCCGCACTGATATGCATCATCATGAGTGGAAACAGCATGATTTTATGATTTCCGACGCAGACGGAAACATCACAACAGAAACCTGTGCAGTGCAGGATCAGACATGTGTTGGTGTCGTTAACCGTTCACCGGTTATCCCTTTTTACTGGGGATATAAGCCGGTCGATCATGATGCATTTGTGCAAGACCAGAAACGCTATAAATCCGAGCTGCTAAAAAAGGGTAATGACGCAGACTTACCCTACGATACCTATCGTGAAAACGACACGAAAAAGTTGAAGGCGCATAACAATGCCAAAATCGACAATCTGAATAACTGGCTGGATCCTTTATCCGCTAAAGGTGGCGGTACGTTTGCGAACGCCACCACCAATATCCCGGATATGTTTGGTCCGGGAGCCGCTGGGCCGATACTGGCCATGATTGGGAAACTGATGTCGCGTACTGAAACGTTCAATTTGAACAATAAGGACTGGAGCCATCCAATCTATCAAAACCCGCACCGCATTTATCAGGCTTATGCAGCACGACGGCTGGCGGATTTGATATTGGATATTCGCCGAAATCAGGATACACAATCCGACACCATCAATATCGTCGCTCACAGTCAGGGGACGATTATCACCATGTTGGCCAATATGTGGGTTGAAGCTGAAGGATATCCTACCGCTGACTGTGTAATCCTTAATCACTCCCCTTATGCACTGGAAAATCGCTGGCTGGAAAACTTTATGCCAGGTAACCAGCAAACCAGTGATGCGCGACAAAAGACCTTTGCTCATTTCTGCAAATTGATGGCGAAGAATCCAAACGCACCGCAGGGCACCCTTTCACATGACAGTGCCTATATTCAAAAAATAATGGATACAGGCTGCCTGGCTAAAAAGGCAAAAGAAACTATCTGGGAAAGTGCCCTTTATAACCGCAATAACTTTGGTCGGGTTTATAACTATTTTTGCCCTAATGATCAGGTGGTATCCATGTCACCGATTCAGGGGTTTGGCTGGAGAGGTATTCCGGACAAAATTAAGGCACAGCTGGGCGATAATCTCTATCAACGTGTCTTCTGCAAAGATGTTTGGGTCGGTGACAAAACGGGTTTCCATTACACAATGCCACCACGTCAGGCTGATGATTCTAAAGATACTGGCTATTCCTTTACCGACGTCACTATCAACGCGCCGGTACTACCTGAGCCGTTTCAGTTTGCACTAATGGCGCAGGGTAAAGATAACTATAAAGCCAAAATGGCCGGTAACGATCCTGAGATAGCCAAAGCAGCAATGAAAGCGGAGAAGTTTATCCCGGAAACGGTTGATGTACCCAATAGCCCGCTCTTTTATGGGATGAGGTCAAACGGGAGCGTTCTAAGTCCAGAACAGCTGGAGGAGCTGAATGCCACGTATGCCCCTAAAAAGTTTGTTTCAGGAATAGTGTCTGGACACAGAGACTCATTTCAGCAGCTTATTCTCCAGCGGGAAATGACAAATGATGAGTTAACTGCTGCGGTGCAAATGGATGTTTCCTACAGCCAGCATTCATCGATTGTCGCCAGTGATAAAACCCCTTCCCATGCAATGGTCTACGACTTAGCGATCGGACAATGTGAGGCATTTGAAAATCAGGAATTCTGGGAGAGATTGCTACTTCAGGCCGACTGGAGAAGACCAGAAAACCCCGAACCCAAAATAAAACAATATTATATAGAGGGAATTTTACCTTACGAAGACATCAAACAGTTCATGAATAAGCCCGAATTGGACAAGGGTATGCCGATTGGAGAAGAGTTTGGTGTCAAGAACGATTATGGATCCCGCCAGATGGTTAAGCCTGGCAATCATCGTAATATGGAAAATACAACGGTTCAGCTTTTGCAGTGGGATATGCCCAAACCTCAGGTCTGACAGGGAAGATATATGCAAACGTTAAAAATGGCGGGTGTGCTTATTCTGGTAATTAACATCGGAGCATGTCAGGCCACACCTCAGTCTCCCCCGACGCAAGTCGTCTATCGATTTGATGATCATCGTTATCTGGAACTGACAGGATTTAACTGTCAGGGAGGGTTACGGTATATCGATACTCAACGAGGTATCCAACATCAGATTTATGACGTTTCAGATGGGTACCGGATTTTCACCAAGAAATTTGTTCATCCTTCCGAACGCTATATTGCAATTACCTCATATGAAGGAGGCGGGTTTGCCATTTCAAAAGATTATGGGCAAACGTGGGATGGCGCTCGTTTTTCACCTGGTGGTGGAGCAATACGATATAAAGGCTCTAATCCTACTCGTGAAGAAATTGAGTCGTTCACAGTAGTCAACGATCAGGGCTTTATGCTGACAAAAGCTGGTGATATTTACATGAGTTCCAAACCCTTTGATGACCCACGCCTTGAGCCTGGAGGAAGTGGGATTGACTATTCCTTCACGACAAAACGCGGAGTGTTGCAAACCAACCATATGCGTCCAGGTTATGGTGGAGGTAAATGGGGAACAGAGTATTCGTCATGGAACTCTTTTGCTGGCCCTAATCATTGGACTACAGACACCTATAGAAGAAATTTTCAGGGTATCCCTAATAAAGTGCCCGAAGTCAAAAATTATACCGGCTGGGATCATATGCGCTGTGACCCAAATTTAGGATTGGCTTCAAAATGATACTTATTCAAAGAATTGGCATAGGCCTTATGGCGGGCTTAATCAGTGCATGTCAGGCCGCACCTCAGTCCCCCCCGACGCAAGTCGTCTATCGGTTTGATGATCATCGTTATCTGGAACTGACAGGATTCAACTGTCAGGGAGGGTTACGGTATATCGATACTCAACGAGGTATCCAACATCAGATTTATGACGTTTCAACAGGGTACCGGATTTTCACCAAGAAATTTGTTCATCCTTCTGAACGCTATATTGCAATTACCTCATATGAAGGAGGCGGGTTTGCCATTTCAAAAGACTATGGACGTACGTGGGATGGTGCAAGTTTTTCACCTGGAGGGGGGGCTGTAAGATACAAAGACGACCATCCGCAACGTGAGGAAATTGAATCGCTCACAGTAGTCCACGATCAGGGTTTTATGCTGACTAAAGCTGGTGATATTTACATGAGTTCAAAACCCTTTGATGACCCACGTCTTGAGCCTGGAGGAAGCGGTATTGATTATACCATCACGACAAAACGTGGCCTTGTACAAGATCATCACATTGCACCTGGATACGGTGGAGGGAAATGGGGTGAGAATTACCTTTCATGGAATTCAGTGCAAGGCCCAAAACCATGGTCAATTTTGGCTTATAAAACCAATTTTCAGGGCATCCCCAATAAAGTACCCGCAGTCAAAAACTATAGCGGCTGGGATCATATGCGCTGTGACCCAAATTTAGGAATTACATCAAAATAAAATAGTGCGTTTGCGAAGCGTCTCGCTCACAGCGTGCGAACATTCTGCTATCAGGGAAGGTATAAGTAATGAAAGGTGTCATTCGCCTAGGCGATCCCCATACTCACGGTGGCAACGTCAGCTCAGCGTCTGGGGCATTATTTGAAGGTAAACCGGTGATGTTAGCCGGTGATACTGTCAGCTGTTCTCAGCATGGCACCGTGCCAGTGAATCAGGGGCATCCGACCTGGAAAATGAATGGTAAAGCCGTGATTGTGGACGGCTGCGTTGCGCAGTGTGGTTGCACTCTCAAAACAACCCTGCCGAACGCCGGAGCACAATGATGAACTGGCATCTTCCGCAGATGGCCCGCAACGCCTTACCCAAACTTCCTGGCTGGTGGTGGTGGTTAGCGGTACCGGCAGCCTGTATTGCACTGGCAGCCATCGCGCTGTTTTTCACCTGGCCGGTTCAGCGTGGATTTACCAACCTGCGGTTTTGGTTCTGGCTGTTACTGTTGCCGGTGTTGGTTTCCAGCGCAGTGATGGCCTTTGTGCTCAGTGCGGCTTTACAGGTCCGGCGTGAGACTGACTGGCGACATCTGTTTATTGACCGCAAATATGCCCACTGGCAGCACTGGGGACGCCGGTCTCTGCGGCTGGTGGCATTTCACTGCCTGACGCCGGAAACGGATATCGCCAGCCGGGAACTGGGTCTGGAAGGTCAGCCGCCGCAGGCCCCCGCGAAACCGGCAGAAATCATCCCCGTGCAACCTTTGCAACTGGGGGAATCCCCATTGAAAGATATTCTCTCCCAGACGCTCGAACCACTGTCCGAGACGTTGCGTGCGCAGTCCTCTATCGAAATATGGTTGTATGCAAACACGCCGGAAGAACAGGCCACAAACGCGGTCGAACAGTACTGGTCTGCCAAATTAAAAAAACGCTTGCCCACTGAGAACATCCACTGGCAGAGCATTGCCCAGGACGCCGCCTTGCTGGACAGCTGGTGTGATGAAGACATTTCCGTTCCGCGTCTGGTGATTGCCCTGCATTTGCTTGACGGCAAAAGCCAGGCCAGTGCCAGCAGCTCCGCCCTGCTCTTCCAGAGGTCTTCCGGGCCGGTGATAAAAGCCCCGCCTTTCCGACCGGTATACCTGTTCCGCCCGCTGGTGACACAGTCGCACGACCTCGATGCGGACTTCCCGCGATTTCTTGCCGCCAGCCAAACCGGGGCCAAACGTCTGAGCCATCTGTGGGATGCCGGGCTGCACAGCCGCGAGCGCGGCGCCCTGCTGGCCATGCTGGATGAACACGACGTGATGCTGCCGGCACAGGGGCGTCACGATCTGTCCCTGTTGTTAGGCCCTGCGAGTCCTGCCTCCTTCTGGCTTGCCCTGTGCCTCGCGGCGCAGGGATGCGATTTAGGCCAGCGCGGCCAGCTGGTCGCCGCACAGTCTGAGGAGTCCATCAGCCTGGTTCAGCTCAGCACCCAGCCTGCTGCGCCCGTGGACATGCCTGTCGATACGATTTCACGCTATCCGCTGGCCTATCTCGCGGGAATTGTGGCCGTGATGCTGGCCCTGATATTACTCCCCGCCGATCGTGATACGCAGAGTGGCATGCTGCCCTGGCTGGGCGGCGGACTGGTGGTTGTCGCGGCCCTACTGAGTTTCTCTGTCCCTCTGGCACTGCGCTTATGGCGTAAGCGGCTCGATGTGGAATGGCACCTGCTGGAACAACAACGTCATGACTAAAAGCCTTCACCTGATGCTGGTGGTGATGCTCGCCCTGGCCCTGAGCGTCCTGTGGCTGAGCGTGGACGGGGAAACCCTCACCCACGGCGTAGCCTGGTGGGCAACCGGCGTCATCCTGCTGAGCTATTTTCTGCTGGCCCGCTACGCCTTCGCCCTGGAATTGCTCGATTTTAACCGCCCGCCCGAGACACAGGACGATGCGCGCATCACGGCGTTTGATACCCTGCGTTTCACCCTGCGTCACCGCTATGACTGGCACTGGAAACACAAACAGCCGTGGCTTTTGGTCACCGGTGAGGCAGCGGTGGTGGAAAAAATCGCCCCCGGCCTGACGCAGGCGCGCTGGCAGGAAAGCCAGAACGCCGTCCTAATCTGGTGTGGCGAGGCCGATGCGCTGGATTTAGCCGCCGTGACGCAGCTGCGCGACATGCGCGGGCGCCGCGCCTTTAACGCCGTGCTGTGGGTCACTGATGTGACGGCTGAGCCGCAATACCTGTGGACTACGCAGCCGGTGCCTAATCAGACGCTGCCGGCGGGCAACAGCGACACCGTATATCGGCAGTTTATCGCGCTCGGGCACACCCTCAGCTGGCGTCCGCCGGTGTTTGGCGTGTGCCTGAGTGAGCCGCAGTGGGAACAGGACGACCGCCCGGTGCAGAGTATCGGCTGTCACTGGCCGGCGGGCACGCCGGTCTCACTTGATGACCAGCTCAGTCAGTTGGCCGCCACGCTCATTCCACAGGGCATTGCGCAGCTGAACGAGAACAAACACTGGGCCTGGCTGCTGCAGCTGTCTGGGGATTTGAAACACCACACCGGCGCGTTGCTCAGGCAGCGTTTTCAGCCGTGGCTCGGTGAGAATCAGCGCGTGCTGGCCGGCGGCATCTTCTTTATGCCTGCTGCCCCTGAATCAGCTTCTGTTCAGCAACGCTCCCACGCCTGCTATTTGTCCCCCGCCTGGAACGGCGTTATCGCGCAAAGCCGGATGCAACAGGGCCGCCGCGACCACCTGTCCACCGGTGACAGACTGGCCATCGGCACGCTGACGCTGGCGGGGCTGTGGGTACTCGGCATGGGAATATCTGCCTGTGCCAACCGCGCGCTTATCGCCGACAGCCAGGCGCTGCTGCAGGCGGCCCGCACGCCGGCCCCGATGTCCGACACGCTGACCCGCAGCGTCGCCCTGCAGGACAACATTGACCGCCTGCTGTGGTGGCAGCAAAACGGCTCGCCGTGGCTGCACCGCTTCGGTCTTGATCAGCGCGATGCGGTGATCGAAGCACTGTGGCCCGCCTATACCCGGCAAAGTCAGGCTCTGCTGATAACGCCTATGGTTAACGCGCTGAAAGACCGGCTGCAGGCGTTTGTGTCCCTGCCGCCGGGCTCTGCCGAACGACGTCTGGCCGGGAAACTGGCCTATCAGCAGCTGAAAGCTTACCTGATGCTGATGCATCCTGAACACGCCGATCCGGCCTTTATGCAGCCGGTGCTGTCTCCTCTGTGGACGGTGCCGGACGGCGTGGCTCCCGGAGAATGGCTGGCCCGTTCAGACAAACTGCTCGCCTTTTATCTGCAGCAACTGCCGCGCCATCCGCAGTGGAAGCTGCCTGCCGATGACACTCTGGTGGCCAACGTGCGCACTATTCTGCGCAGCCAGAAAGGCATCAGCAACAGCGAAAACGCGCTGTATCAGCAGGTGTTGCTGAGCGTGTCGCCGCACTATGCCGACGTCACGCTCGACAGCCTGCTTGGAGAGTTTGCCGGCGGTCAGCTGTTCTCCACCGATGACACCCTGCCGGGCATGTTCACCCGTGAAGCCTGGGAGGGGGAAGTCAGCGACGCGATTGATAAAGCGGCGGCGGCACGCCACGTCACCTCCGACTGGGTGCTGGATGATAAAGGCGAACAACAGCTGCTGACCAAAGACCCGCTGCAGTACCGCCTGACCGAACGCTACTTTGCCGATTACACCAGCGCCTGGCTCAATTTCCTCAACAGCATCCGCTGGAACACCAGCGACTCGCTGAGCACCTCCCTCGATCAGCTGACCCGGCTGGCCGATGCCCGTCAGTCGCCGCTGCTGGCCCTGAGCCGCACCCTGCGTTATCAGGGCGCGGCCGGTCAGCACCGCGAAGCGATGGGGGATTCCCTGCTGAAATCGGCACAAAAGCTGGTGTCGAAAACCACGCCGGACGCCGGATTTGCCGGCGGGCGCAATGACCCGACCCGCGTACTGAGCGAGACCTTCGCCCCGCTGCTGGCCGTGTTACCGCCGGAAACCCCGGCGGCAGGTGAAACGCAAACCGTGCAAAACACCGCCGTCGTTTCCGTCAGCAACTATTTGCTGCAGGTGTCACAAACGCGGCTGCAACTGATGCAGGTGGCCAATGCCTCCGACCCGCAGGCGATGGCACAAAACCTGGTCAGATCCGCCTTCAGCAACGGTGACACCACGCTGTCGCAGGGGCGTCACTACGCACAGCTTCTGGCGGCCAGCCTTGGCGGAGAGTGGAGCAGCTTTGCCGACGCCGCGTTTGTCCAGCCGCTGGAACAGGCGTGGAACGGCGTGATGACTCCGGCACAGCAGGGGATCAACAGCGCCTGGCAGGTTCAGGTGCAGAACCCGTGGCAGGCGGAATTTACCGGACGCTACCCGTTCGATAACACCAAAAATGACGCGGATTTCACCCAGCTGGCTCACTATCTGACGCCGGATACCGGCCTGATTGACCAGTTTATTACCCGGCAACTGGCCGGCGTGCTGGAAAAGCAGGGTGACAGCTGGGTACCTGACCCGCTCAACACCCAGGGAATGAGCATCAACCCGGACTTCCTCAGCGCGGTTAACCAGCTGAGCCAGCTTGGCCGCCGCGTCTTCCCGCAGGGCAAACCCGGCGTGACCTTTGAGCTGCAGATCCGCCCGACCCGCAACGTGGTAGAAACTGACCTGCAGATAGACGACGCCACCCTGAAGTACTTTAACCAGCTGCCGGGCTGGCAGACGTTCCGCTGGCCAGACGCCGCCAGCGATCATCCACAGGTGTCCCTGACGTACTCACCGGTCGCGGCATCAGGGAAAAGCGCCGACGCCTTCCAGAGCTATTTTCAGGCGGACGGAGGCTGGGCCTGGCTGCGTTTACTCGATAAGGCGCAGGTTGAACAGCTCGACAGCAGCCGCTATCGCCTGAGCTGGCAAACCGCCACCAGAGAGACGCTGAACGTGGTGTTACGCACCCAAAGCGGCGGTGGCCCGCTGGAACTGCTGACCCTGCGACGCTTTACGTTGCCGGCCCAAATATTTACCTCTCCGGGCCTGGCCACGGACAATGCGGAGGACACAACGCACCATGACGCCCGATAATTTCCAGCGAGTAAGACGCGGCACCGTGCTGTTTTTACTGCCCTTACTGATTAGCAGCTGCGGCCTGACGCAGCGCGTGGGCAACGGCGCTTCTGCGGTCGCCGATGCCGTGCTCTACCGTAAAATAGACACCCTGCATCTGAAGCTGACCTCCCGCGCCGCGCTCAACAGCAACGAAGGCGGCGAGGCGCTGCCGACGGTGGTTCGCGTTTATCAGCTCAAAGACCGTAAAACCTTCGATACGGCCAGCTACGCCGCCCTGCTCAGGCAGGACAACACCGTGCTGGCCGCTGACCTGCTCGACCGGCAGGTTGTCCAGGTAATGCCGGACGCAGAGGCGACGGTGGCCGTGCCGCTGCATGCCGACGCACAGTTTGTCGCCGTGGTGGCCCTCTTTATGGCACCGGATGTCACAAACAACACCTGGCGGCTGGTTCTCGAACGCAGCGACCTCGATGACAGTAAAGACCAGATCGTTGAGCTCAATGACAACCGGCTGCAACTGAGGAAAAGTCAGTAATGGAAGACGATTTCTTAAAATATTTTGACGGCGAAATGCGCTACCTGAAGGAAGCCGGGCTGGAGTTTGCGAAAGAATTCCCGGAACTGGGGCGTGCACTGGGATTAGATGGCAGTCCGGTACCGCGCGATGACTCCGTCGAACGGCTGTTTCAGGGCTTTTCGCTGATGATGGCCAAGCTGCGTCAGAAGATAGATGACGATATTCCCGAGCTGACCGAGCCGCTGCTCTCGCACCTGCTGCCGGTGATCAACCGCACCCTGCCTTCCACCGCGATTGTCGAACTGACACCGGCGGCGCCTGCGCTGCACATCCGCGAGGAAATATTACCGGCAGAAAGCGAACTGTTAACCCGGCCGCCGGGCAATGACAACCAGCGCTGTGCCTACCGCACGACCCGCGACCTGAAGGTGCATCCGTTTGCCCTCGATAACGTCTCGTTATTCACCCTGCAGGAAGGCCAGCAGGCGCTGAAACTGCGCTTTACCCTGCCCGCCCTCACTGAAATCCGCCGCGCCGACTGGCAGAACATCAGCCTGTATCTCAACGGCGACCGCGTGCTGCAGTCTGCGCTGTATCTGGCTCTCAGCCGTCAGATAAAGCGGGTAAACGTGCGGTTCTGGCAGGAATCGACAGTGCTGACGCCGGTGGACGTGCAGTTTGTGCCGCGCTGGCAGGCAGAAAACGACGCCTCAATCTGGCCGGAAAGCGACAGCCCGGCACTCTGCGGCGAGGTGCGCCCGTGGCTGGAGTATTTCACTTCCCCCGAACGCTATTTCTTTATGCAGCTGCGCGGGCTGGAGACCCTGACCTTCCCGGCCGACACCACCGCCTTTGATATCGAGGTGACGCTCAGCGAGCGCTGGCCATACGATCTGGCCGTGCCGCCGGATGCCATCCGCATGCACTGCGTGCCGGTGATCAACCTGTTCCGCCTGCTGGCCCAGCCGCTGTCCGTGACCGCCGCGGTCAGCGATTACCGCCTGCGTCCGCACCGGCTCAGCGACGGCCGCACTGAAATCTATGCGGTTAATGATGTCGCGGAAGTGACCGAGGACAACACTGAGTTCAGCTACGTGCCCTACAGCCAGTTCCGTGAGAAAGGCGGCATGCTCCAGTATGCAAAAAACTGGCCTGACCGTTATTACCACACCCGCATGTACCGGGGAACGTCCGGGCTGAACGAGACCATTTTAATGCTCGGGGGACGCACCCACGAGGCGCAGAACGGCCTGAAAATGCGCCTGAACATGACCTGCACCAACGGTGCCTGGCCGCGCATGGCGTTGCAGGAGAGCGTCTTCGACGGCGAAACTGCGCTGGGTAATCTTGAGCTGAAGTGTGCGACCCGCAAGCGTCCCTCGATGCCGTATTACCCGCCTGCCGCTGAACTTTATCAGTGGCAGGTGTTATCGCTGCTGCATCCGCAGGCCATCGCCGGTCTGATGGAGATCGGCACGCTGCGTCACGCGCTCAGCCTGCTGGACTGGACGCATGACCCGGAAAACGCGCGCCGCATTGCAGGCATCACGCATGTTGAATACGCACCGTCGCACTACCCCGCTGAAGGCTGGCACGGCGTGGCCATCCGCGTAACCCTGGATGAACATCAGTTCTGTGGTCTGGGTGACGCCCTGCTGTTTTGCGAGGTTCTGGAGCAGTTCTACACCCAGTACGCCGATATCCGCCGGTTCATTCAGCTGACGGTGACACTCAGCCAGTCCGGGACACAATGGGCATGGCCGGAACGCCGCCTGACGCGGGTGTTGTTCTGATGATGCCAGATGATTTTGATGACGATGCAAAAAAGAAAGAGAACGTCCTGAAGGAATTCTGGCGGGACAAGGACGGTAACGACCGGGCGTACGCGTTTAACTTCTACCGTTTCTGCCAGCTGCTGGAGAAACAACTCTCGGATAACAAACCGATCGGCAGCACCTTCTCGCCGAAAAACGATGCGGTGCGCTTTCGTCCGCATCCGGGGATGGGTTTTCCGGTCAGCGAACTTAAAGCCGTCGAAACGCGCGAAGAATGCCCTGATACACCGCCGACGGTGCGCGCCACCTTCATGGGATTATACGGCGTGGACTCGCCGCTGCCGACCGGTTACATCGATGATATTGCTCAGCGACGCGAAGGTCACGAGGCGCTGGAAGCCTTTTTAGACATCTTCAACCACCGGATGATGACGCAGTTTTACCGCATCTGGCGAAAGTACAATTATCCCGCCACCTTTGAGGACGGCGGTACCGACAAAACGTCGCGCAGCCTGATGGCCCTGACCGGTATCACCGGCAGTGGCGACGTACCCGCCTCGCGATTGCTGGCGTTACTGCAGCCGCTGGTCAGAACCACCCGCACGGCGGAGGGGATTGTCAGTGTGATCCGCTCACAGGCGCCCAACACGCAGGTCACCGTAAAACCGCATAAGGTCACGCGAATGGCCGCCGGCAAACGAGCGAGATTCTCTTTTTCAGAACAACAAAGGTTGAGCGATCATCTGGTTCTTGGCAGTCATACGGAGGATGCTAACTACTGCATCGGTGTAGAAATGTTTACCGAAGACGCGGCAGAGGCCAAAGGCTGGCTGCCCGGCGGTCAGTTGCGTGAAGACGTGTTTACCCTGCTGCGCGTCTATCTGGGGTGTGATTACGATGCCAGCCTGACGCTGACGATTCCGATGAAGCTCGCACCGCTGCCGCGCCTGGGCGATCCCAGGCTAATGGCGGGCTACAACGTGGTGATGGGGTTGCGGGAAGATAATCTGGATAAAATGCCGAAAGAGGTGACGATGAAACTGGGCAGGATCCGGAATGAAAGAAGATGTTAATGGTTTAATCGCTTTGCGAAAAGTGAATGGTTCGCTGTTTAACTGGCCGGTAACGTTAAGCATTAAAACACCGCCGCAGGTAGCCCGTTGAAATAAAGATCTTCTCTAACGAACAATACCGAATAGCCGGGCCCATTCTTCTACCTGCGATCGGTATATAAATTGAAAAAACTGTGGATAATTACCGGACTCATCTTCTACAAGTTGCACAAGGCACGGAAATTCTTTTGGTGCCTGCCGCAAAATATCTATTTCAATCTCGTCAGGTTCGAAAACCGAGGGGAATGTATCATCAAGATGCAGATAGTCTTTAATCATCCAGTCACGGTATTCATATATATTATTCAGCAGCTTCATGCCTTCGCCCCAACAGTTTTTTTAACTAAGATAGCAGGCATCTGGCAAACGTACCATGATGATAATTATGATTTTTATATCAACCCATCCCTTTCTAAAGCAAAACTCAAAGACACATTTTTATTTTCAGATACATTAAGCATTATCTTAGTACAGAAGTTCCTTTCATTACATTGAATTCATTTTACTTTAAAAAGAATGAATACCCGATGATTAAGACCATTCTTAATAATTTTTGCCCCCTCTTTGCTAATGTGAATTTCTCATTTACGCGGATAAATTACATCTTGAAACAAATTTTGCTGATGTGAGTGGCGCAACTCCTGCACCGTGAAACTGACGCGCCGTTTATGGCCGGGAATTACGTTGGGCAGGATCCGGGATAAGAAGTAAAAAGGCCGCTGCACCATTGGCGTTACAGCGACCTTTATCCTCACCTCACCTTATAACATCACTTTCGCCGCCATTTCGCGGCTGTAATCACGGCTGGCATCCACCAGCGTGCGGGTGTAATCATCATGGATATCGCCGCGCAGCAGGGCGTCGGTGTCCAGCGTTTCGAGGATTTTGCCGTACTTCATCACCGCGACGCGCTGGCAGAGATGGGCGATAACGCCCAGATCATGCGTCACCATCAGATACGTCAGCCCTTCCTCTTTTTGAAGATCGAACAGCAGATTGAGAATTTCCGCCTGCACGGAAACATCCAGCGCAGAAGTCGGTTCGTCGAGCAGCAAAACACGCGGTTTAAGGATCAGCGCCCGTGCAATCGCCACACGCTGACGCTGACCGCCGGAAAGCTGATGCGGGTAACGGCTGCGGAAAGCGCGGTTCAGACCGACTTTTTCCAGAATGGTGTTGATCCGCTGTTCCCGCTGATCGATACGGTGGATTTGCAGCGGCTCTTCCAGAATGTCGCCGATGGTATGACGCGGATGAAGTGAACCATACGGATCCTGAAACACCATCTGCACCAGTCTGCAACGCTCCCGGCCAATGCGGTGTTCAAGCTGCTGGCCGTCGATTTCCAGCTCGCCCTGCCAGTGGGTAAACAGTCCCGCCAGACATTTCAGCACCGTGGTTTTGCCCGAACCGGATTCGCCCACCAGCCCGAAAATCTCGCCTTCACGCACGGCGATATTCACATCGGTCAGCACCTGCGTGTTTTTTGCTCCTTCGCCAAAAGTCAGGTTCAGGTTACGCACGTCAATCATGGTTTTAGCTGTCATGTTGGCTCCTTAATCAGTCAGCCAGCTGGCCTGACGCTGCATTACCGGCAACGGATAACGGCGGTTATCCATGTCCGGCAGCGCGTTCAGCAGACCCCGGGTGTACGGATGCTGCGCGTTATCCAGATCGGTGGCGGCAATGGATTCCACAATGCGTCCGGCGTACATCACCAGCACACGGTCGCAGAAACTGCGCACCAGATTGATATCGTGACTGATAAATATCAGCCCCAGTCCCCGGGTTTTCACCAGGTCGTCGAGCAGCGCCAGCACCTGTAAACGCACAGAGACATCAAGCGCCGAGGTCGGCTCATCGGCGATCACCATTTCCGGGTCGGTGATCAGCATCATTGCGATCATGATGCGCTGCCCCTGCCCGCCGGAAATCTCGTGCGGATACAAGCCGTACACGCGTTCCGGGTCGCGGATACGCACCACGTCGAGCATGTTCAGCACTTTGCTTTTGGCATCGTTATAGGAACATTTGTGGTGCGAACGCCACGCCTCGGCAATCTGGTCGCCGACGCACAGCACCGGATTCAGCGAGTATTTTGGATCCTGCATAATCATTGAAATCCGCTTACCGCGCACCTGTCGCATCTGCGCCGGGCTGGCGTGCAGCAAATCCACATCGGCGAACTGCATTTTGCTGGCGGTGATACGCGCTTTCGACGGATGCAGATGCAACAGCGCGCGGCCGACGGTGGATTTACCCGACCCGGATTCGCCGACAATCGCCAGTTTTTCGCGGCCGAGCTGGAAGGACACGCCGCGAACCGCCTGCGTAACCTGACGGCCATTCACAAAGCTGACGTGCAGGTCCTGCACGTCGAGTAACGCCGGAGCGTCAGTCATTTCGGGGATCGAGAATGTCACGAAGGCCATCTCCTAAAAAGTTGAACGCCAGGCTGTTAATCAGGATCGCCAGACCGGGAATGGTCGCCACCCACCAGCACTCCATCATGTAGGTGCGGCCGCTGGAAATCATTGCGCCCCACTCCGGATCCGGCGGCTGAGCGCCAAGCCCGAGGAAGCCCAGACCGGCGGCAGTCAGGATAATCCCCGCCATATTCATGGTGATGCGGATGATCACCGACGGCAGACACAGCGGCACAATGTGACGCCACAACACCCGTACCGGACTCGCACCCTGTAACCGCACCGCCGAGATAAAGTCAGCCTGTCGCAGCGAGAGCGTTTCGGCACGCGCCAGACGCGCAATGGGCGGCCAGGCGGTGAGCGTAATGGCGATCACCACATGTTCCAGACCCGGCCCGAGTGCCGCGACAAATGCCAGCGCCAGCACCAGGCTCGGGAAGGAGATAAAGATGTCAGTGACGCGCATCAGCACCATGTCGGTTTTGCCACCGAAATATCCGGCTGTCACGCCGAGCAATAACCCGAGAGGCCCGACGGTGACCGACACCAGCAGCACGATGTACAGCGTGATGCGCGAGCCATACACCAGACGGCTGAAGATATCGCGGCCAAATTCGTCAGTGCCGAACCAGTGCGCCGCCGACGGCGGGCTGAGCGCGTTGTTTAAATCCTGCACCAGCGGATGAAAGGGTGCGATCCACGGCGCAAAAACCGCCACAATCATCAGCACCAGAACAATCGCGCCACCGATGGCGGTCAGCGGATTACACGCCATCTGCCACAGAAAATGACCGACACGGCCAACCGCCCTTTTCACGCGCTGACGTTTTTCATCGCCCGCGCTGAGCGGAACGGAATCGAGAGAAATCGTCATACTTTTGTCCTCGGATCAAAGACCTGATACAGCAGGTCAGAGAGCAAATTCAGCACCACGAAAATCATGCCGACCACCAGCACACAGCCCATCACCGCGTTCATGTCGCCCAGCATCAGGCTGCTGGTGAGATACGAACCGAAGCCCGGCCAGGAAAACACGGTTTCGATCAGCACCGCGCCTTCCAGCAGCGAGCCATACGCCAGCGCCACCACAGTCAGCAACTGGACCAGAATGTTGCGGAACGCGTGATTCCACAGCACCTGCCATTCGCTCAGCCCTTTGACGCGGGCAGTGATGATGAATTCCTGCGAAAGCTGCGCCAGCATAAAGCTGCGGGTCATACGGCTGATGTAGGCCAGCGAGTGAAAGCCGAGCAATGACGCAGGCAGGATCAGGTGATTGAGCGCGTTGCGGAACACTTCCCCGTTTCCGGCGATCAGCGCGTCAATCAGCATAAATCCGCTGTGGCGCGTGACCTGCCCGTCGAGACTGAAATCCACCCGACCGGCACCGCCGACCCAGCCAAGCCAGGCGTAAAACACCAGTAAACCCATCATGCCGACCCAGAATATCGGGGTGGAATACCCGGCCAGACTGATGATGCGCACCCCATAATCCGCGAGGCTGTTGCGTTTTGCCGCCGCCAGCACGCCGAGCGGAATACCGACGCCCGCGCCGAGAATGATCGCCAGTGTCGCCAGTTCCATGGTGGCCGGGAAGACGCGCAGAATGTCCTGCGTCACCGGTTTGCCGGTCAGCAGCGCATTGCCTAAATCACCGTGCGCCAGCCCGGAAAGGTAAATGCCGAACTGCGTCCATAACGGTTTATCAAAGCCGAGCTGATGGTAAACCTGCTCATACGTGCTGTGGTCGGCATCCGGTCCGACAATCGCCAGCACCGGATCGACCGGCATCACGCGGCCAATAAAAAACGTCAGCAGCAGCAGGCCGAACAGCGTGACCGCCACCTGCACCAGCCGCTTGCCGATGCGTCCGGCCGGGAAAGACATCCGCGCCGTTTGCTTTGAAGCAGGAGCCGGGATTTGCATGGTCATAACCCTTTACCTCCGGTTGGCTGCACGTCGGCAGGTTCGTCTTTCCAGACATCGCGCAGGAACGTGGTCGCGGAAGGATGTGGCAGGTAATTTTTGACATCCCTGCGCACCACAATGGAATCGACCATTTGCGAGAGCGGCACCAGCGCCGGGATCAGCGCGTCGTAACGTTCCTGAATGGCGAAGTAATCCTGTTTCTGTTTCTCCGGGTCACGTTCAAGCAGCGCCTGATCGATATCCGCATTCAGCTGTTTGTCATAGAAACCGGTGCGCCAGCCCTGAAAATTGGTCAGCCGCGCGGCGTCATTGTTGTCCGGGTTGTAGACCAGCGCGCGCAGGCTGGAATGCGGATGCGGTTCCACGCCGCTGCCGCCGCGCCCGACCAGCATGTCAAACTTGCGTTCACGCATCGCGCCGTAAATCTGGTTGCCGGTCCCGGTAACGATTTTGGCGCGGATCCCCGCCTGCATCAGCGTGGACTGCACCGCAATCGCGATATTGAGGAATGGCTGATCGGCCAGTACCCGCAGCGTCGTGTCAAAACCGTCAGGATAACCGGCTTCCGCCAGCAAGGTTTTGGCGCGCGGAATATCCAGCTTATAGCCCGGATCCGGCAGCGTGGCAGGCATGCCGACCTGAATGGGACGCTGATGCGCAATGCCATAACCGTTCATCAGCGCCTTGCCGATACCCTGATAATCAATCAGATAGCGCACCGCTTCGCGCACTTTCGGGTTAGCGAAATGCGGCTCTTTCATGCTCATCGCCACGTAATAAATAGTGCCTTTTTTCACCTGATCGACCTGCATGGCCGGGTCGTGACTCAGCGCTTTCACGTCCGACACCGCCATGTTATTGGCAATATCCAGGTCGCCTTTTTCAATCATCAGACGCAGGGTCTGGGATTCCTGAAAATGACGGAATACCACGCGGGAAAGTTTCGGCTCGCCGCGCCAGTACTGCGGATTACGGCTCATGTTCAGCACATCTTTTGCCTGCCAGTTATCGAGGCGGAACGGGCCGGAACCGGCTTCGTTAGTGGTCAGCCAGCGGTTGCCCCAGTCGCCGTTCACTTCATGCGCCTGCACGATTTTGCTGTCCAGCGCCACCACGCTGCCGAGCGCGGCCAGCGAGTAGATCACCAGTTTCGGGTCATTCGGTTTAGGTAGCTGAATTTCAACGGTATAAGGATCGGGGGCACGCACCATCTCATCGACATTCTTTTTACTGAAGCCGTAGGATTTCCACACCGAGGCCTGTGCCAGATTGAGATGCAAAATGCGACGCATCGACCACACCACATCCTCAGCAGTCACCGGATTGCCGGAATGGAATTTCACGCCTTCACGCAAATGAAAGGTGATGAGGTTGCGGGCGTCGTTGACCTCCCACGAGGTTGCCAGTGCGGGGCGCACGTTGGTCAGTTGTTGCGGATCAAGCTCAATCAGCGGGTCGTAAAGATTGACCACGATGCCGACAATATCATTGCCGGTCATCGCGGCCGGATCGAGCGTTAACAGGTTATTCATGTTCATGCCGATAATCAGCTGGTCGGGCGGCGTTTTTGCCTGCGCCGTCCAGCCAGCCGTCATCAGCAGGAGCGCGAAAAGCCATGCGCCCCACGGTTTGCCAGAGTTCATGATGTACCTTCCGGGTAGAGTCAGAGGTTTATTATTTTTTCTGCCCGCAGGTCAGTCGCGGCTGACGGTATGGGTTTCTATGTAATCAAAATTAATGTCCTCCCCGAGGCCGGGGCGATCAGAAAGATGCACAAAGCCCTGTTCATCCATCGGATCAACAATGCTGTTCAGATACGCTGCCGGTTCGTCGTACTCCAGGAACGGGTGCAGCAGACCGCGTTCGTACCAGCGACAATTGCGGATGGCACCGACCACCGCCAGGCTGGCCGCGCCGTTGCCGTGCACTTCACAATCCATACCGAAGGCTTCCGCCAGACTGGCGACTTTCATACATGGCGAGATGCCGCCGACGCCGTTGGCACCAGCGCGTAAGATGTCGCAGGCACCGGCTTTCACCCAGTCCGCACGGCTGTGATGCTTGCCACCCAGACTTTCCGGCCCGATCACGTCGATAGACAGATTTTCTGCCAGCCACGCGTAGGACGCCATGCTCTCCTCTTCCATCGGTTCTTCGAACCACGCGAAATTGAGTTTTTCCAGCGCCTTACCGATGGTCAGCGCCTGACTGCGGCTGTACCAGTGATAGCCGTCGAGCATCAGTTCGATATCCGGCCCGACCGCCTCACGCACGGCGGCGCAGGCTTTAATGTCCATTTTCGGGTCCGGCGCAAACGCCACCGGCGGCATCCAGGTATGCAGTTTGATGGCCTGATAACCGCGCGCCACCAGTTTTTCGGCAAACTGGCCGAATTCGTCCGGGGTCGACAGCCCGCCCTTCAGTTCATCGCCACACATGGTACTGCCGTACGCCGGGACTTTTTCGCGGAATCCGCCCAGCAGTTTGTGCACCGGCATATTCAGTTTGCGGCCAATCAGATCCCACAGCGCCTGTTCGACAAACGACAGCGCCCGCTCGGTCAACTGATGTGCACTGCCGCGCTGCCAGTGCACCAGATCCTGCCAGAGACGTTCGCGGTCGAACGGGTTCTGCCCAATCAACACTTTTCTGAAAAAGGCATTCACCACATGCGGACGCACCACTTCCGGCGGCGCGAACGAATATCCGCAATCCCCTTCGTCAGTGGTGAGGGTTAACATGGCCATTTTCGCCTGACTTTCTTCACCCGGATGAGAATGACCCGCGCTGTCAGAAACGCGACGGGTCGGATAAGTAAAAACAGAGACTTCAACAGAACTTATTTTCACAGCGATACCTGCCATTACTGAGAGAGTTGACGCTCTTCCGAGCGCTCCGTTATTGCACGTTCATTCAGCCATGTGAGCGCACTCACACTTCTTTAAAACTGCAATCCAACAATAATAAAATAGCGTTTCATAATTGAAGTTAGCCAGTTTGGTGACGCATTTCCACGGCTAAAAGCCGAAAATTTGCGGGTAACTTTGGGCATCTGCACGGGAGAATGTGAGCATTTTCACGAAAGTAAGAAGAAGTGTGATCTGTACGGGAAATAGACGGATGGGATGTAGGGGATATTCCGGCCCTGACTTTGTGATGAGAAAAGTGGGCACGGGGAAGTCAATCCGTTAGGCTAACGTTTTTAGAAAGTGTTTGGTGAGCAGCCGGAGTGGACTATGTTGCGCGTTATTGATACGGAAACTTGTGGATTACAGGGCGGCGTGGTGGAAGTCGCCTCGGTCGACATTGAAGACGGGAAAATCGTCAACCCGATGAGTGATCTGGTACGTCCTGACCGTCCGATAAGCCATCAGGCGATGGCAATACACAAGATTACCGAGGCGATGGTGGCCGACAAACCGTGGATTGAGGAGATCATTGCGCGTTATCACGGCAGTCAATATTATGTGGCCCACAACGCCAGTTTTGACCAGCGCATGCTGCCTGAAATGCAGGGTGAATGGATCTGCACCGTGAAACTGTCACGCCGTTTATGGCCGGGGATCAAGTACAGCAATATGGCGCTGTATAAATCCCTCAAACTGGAAGTGGCAACGCCTGCGGATCTGCATCATCACCGCGCGCTGTTTGACTGCTACATCACCGCCGCGTTACTTATCCGCATCATGGATGAATCAGGCTGGACACCGGAAGAAATGGTGACCATTACCGGGCGCCCTGCTTTAGTCAGCACCATGATGTTCGGCAAATATCGCGGCAGGAAAATTGCCGAAATCGCCGAAGACGACCCGATGTATCTGCGCTGGATGCTGAATAACATCAAAGAATTAACGCCGGACCTGCGGATGACGCTGAAGCATTATCTGGAAGTGCCGTAGGCATTACAGCGGTACCTCATCACGACACACCTTCAGCACCAGTTGCCGCAGCCAGCGGTGCGCCGGGTCGACTTCAGAACGCGGATGCCACATCTGGGAAATCGTGATTTCACGGGTTTTCAGCGGCAGTTCGAAAGCATACAACCGGTCTGGCTCAGCAATCAGGAATGATCCGGGGATCAGCGCTACCAGATCGGAGTTTTGCGCAATCGCCAGGGCGGCGGAAAAACCCGGCACGACGGCGGCAATTTTCCGTTTCAGCCCGACTTCAGCCAGCGCGTCATCCACGGGTCCGTAGGTATTGTTGCGACGTGAAACGACAACATGTCCGAATGACACATAGTCTTCCGCGGTAATCGCCTTCTTAAGCGCCAGCGGATGGCCTTTTCTCACCACCCCCATAAACCGGTCACGGAACAACGTCTGTAAGCGAATTTCCGGCCCCATTTCGCCTAAAACGCCGATCTCAAGGTCGACCCGCCCTTCCCGCAACGCATTTGAGGTTTTCTCCGGTTTTGGCATGAACCGCAAACAGACGCAAGGAGCAACCTGTGCAGCGGCGGCGATCATCGCGGCGCCAAACGCCACCACAAAACCATCATTGGAACGGATCAGGAAAGTGCGCTCAAGTCTGGCCAGGTTGAAATCTGCGGATGAAGGCCGCAACAGGGCGCGCGCCTCAAACGCTACATTCCGGGTGCGCTGACGAATTTCTTCGGCATAAGGCGTCAGCACCATATTGCGCCCGGCGCGCACCAGCAGCGGGTCGCCGGTGGTGGCACGCAGGCGGCTCAATGTGCGGCTCATGGCCGACGCACTTAATCCCAGACGACGTGCAGCCCCCGCCACACTGCCTTCAGCGAGAAGCACATCCAGGGCAATCAGTAAGTTCAGATCGGGTTCAGTCATTCCACCATACTAGCGCAGCGGTAAAAATGAGAGAAGGCGTTTGGTGCAGGTATTTAGTGCAGATGCTGCGTCTTCCGCACTATATTACCTGCCGGTATAGTTGCGTGACTCAATATCAATAAGGCGAATGCGTTATGGAATTATTTTCCGACAAACCAGGCGATGAAGGGTTACCCGGCCGCGAGCGCGGATTCGCCATGGCCGCTGTGATGATCATGGCAACGATGGCGGTATTCGACGGCTCGATGGTCAACATCGCGCTGCCGCAAATCGCACAGGCGCTGGATATTTCAGCAGGCGCAGCGGTGTGGGTGTCGAACGGTTATCTGCTGTCGGCGTCCATGACACTGGCAATCTTCGCCGCGCTGGCCAGTCACATCGGCTTTCGCCGGTTGTTTGCCGCCGGACTGACGGTGTTTACTCTCGCCTCCCTGGGTTGTGCGTTGTCATCGTCGCTCGATATGCTGATTATCATGCGGGTACTTCAGGGCATCGGCGCAGCGGCGACGCTGAGTATCGGTCCGGCGATATTGCGCTCCGTTTTCCCCAACCGTCTTCTCGGGCGAATACTGGGGCTGAATGCCCTGATGATCGCCACCAGCACCGCTGTCGCGCCGGTGCTGGGCGGGACGATATTATCGGCGATGAGCTGGCAGTGGCTGTTTGCGATCAATATTCCCCTCGGCATCATTGCGGTTGTTCTTACCCTTCGCGTGGTGCCATCAAACCCGGCCAGTACGCGCCAGCCGTTTGATACGGCGGGGGCGATTTTATCGGCGGTCGCACTGGGCGCGCTGATTATGGCGGCAGAATCCTTTGCGCGTCCGGGAAATGACGAACTTGCCACCGCCATTACCTATGGTCTGACAGCGATCATCGCAGGCGTGGCCTTTGTCTGGCGGCAGCGTCGCGCGCCAAAACCGCTGCTGCCGCTCGGCATGTTTGCCTCTGCACGGTTCACGCTGGCGGCCTTCACCTCGCTGGCCTCTTTCGTCAGTCAGGGGATTACCTTTGTTGCGCTGCCGTTTCTGTTCCAGAGCGTATACGGTTACAGCGCCTTCGTTTCCGCGTTGCTTTTCACGCCGTGGCCGCTGGGGATTATTCTGGCGGCACCGCATGCAGGACGCCTCGCCGACCGCTATCCCGCAGCCATTATTTCTACTGTGGGTCTGGCAGTATTTGCGGTGGGGTTATTGTTACTTGCGCAACTCCCCGCACATCCACAGGTCTGGGATATCGGTCTGAGAAGCTTTATCTGCGGACTGGGCTTCGGCTGTTTCCAGAGCCCGAATAACCGTGAAATGCTTTCCAATGCGTCGCGGGAAAACAGCGGTTATGCCTCCGGCGTACTGGCCATTATGCGCACCTTCGGCCAGTGTCTCGGTGCCGCCTGCGTCGGCGTTATCCTGACAATTTATTCAGCCAGGAGTGTGTTGCAGGAAGCCCAGGCAGTACAGGTCAGTTTATGGGTGGCGGTGATTGCGACGGTTGTGGCGATGCTGATCAGCCTGAGCCGCTTGCGAAACCCTGCCACTCACCTGCAGAATGGCTGAAACATAAACGTGCTGAGGAAGGATAAATTCTATGCTGGAACTGAGACCCAACTGTGAGTGCTGCAACACCGATCTGCCGCCTGCCGCCGATGCGAGGATTTGTTCGTTTGAATGCACCTTCTGCGTTCCTTGTGCCGAAAACACGCTGAAGGGAATATGCCCCAACTGCGGCGGAGAACTTGTCGCCCGTCCGCGCAGACCGGCGAATAAGCTGGCAAATAATCCGGCCTCAACTGCGCGGGTCTTTAAGCCAGAGGGTTGTGCTTCTTAGTGAACGTTATCCGCACGTCAGCGTTTCAGCCGCTGGCGTGCCCTGATGAAAAATCATCTGCCAGCCAGTTCCTCCGGCATTCGTCCAGCAAGATGCGCGCAGCGTGTAACGGCGGTTTTCGTTGCCCCTGTTCAGAAAGGTTTTATACGTCAGGATCACACAACTTTCATTAAGCGTCTGTAGCTGAAAACCCTCTGCTTCGAGCCTTAAATCCTGTGTTTCAGCAGTCAGCGCCGCCACTGTTTGTTGCCGGTCAACCATCACCCCCGAACGCGTGATTTCCCTGAAATCCGCATGCAAGACCTTTTCCAGCCATAATTTATCTTTCCGCCGGACACCATGGAGACTGCATTCCAGTGCCTTTATTTCATCCAAAACAACGGTCATCGGTCTTCTCCTTACTTCAGGATATATATAAACGCGTCTGTTTCCTGAAACTGAGCTAAAGTTATCCTTCTTCTGCTACTCCCGCCGCATAAAGGGAGTTAAAGAATTCTATATCATTATTATTAAAAAGGATTTTTATGCCCCGTACCACTTCTCTGGTTTCGTTATCTGCTCTGATCGCCTCGGTTTTTCTGCTCACCGGCTGTCCGCCTCCACCTGATTTAACCCAGTGGCAGCGCCCTGACAGCACCATAGATGACGCGCGTGTTGCGATGGGACAATGTGGCGTTCCGCTGCCGGGACCGGAACCTGATTTTACCGCTAATGAAACGGTACTGTATTACCAGTGCATGGAAGGAAAAGGGTTTACCTATAAACATGATTTTCATATCTGTGATGTCCACAAAAACACCCCTGCCTGCATCGAGAAACAGCAGGGACATCCGCTCAGCCAGCGGCAGCTTGAAGCGCTACCTTTTGTAGCCGATGAGGGTTTTCACCCGATCAAACCGGATTCAGGCCGGGATGAATCGCAGCTTATCAGCTGGCGTAAAACGGGCGCCTCACTGCATTTTTCGCACGCTGTTGAGAACGATAAGCTCGCGTTACAGGTGATGTATGACTGCGGGTATCCGAAACCGTTAGGCTCGGTTCCTTTCGTTCCTACCATTCTTAAGGCCGCGAAAGTTCAGCAATGCATGCTGGATAAAGGTTTTGAACCGAAACATAAACTCAGTCTGGTTTGCCGCAATTATCCGCAAGTGACAGGCTGCAAGAAATAGCGAAACCTATGTCCAGATTTCCCTGCCATCGGGCATGATCCAGACAATGCCTGCCGGTGATCGGGCTAAAAACCAGTAACCGGTATCGTCGAGATCGTCAAATTCATCCTCTGAATTCCCCCGGGGCCACGCGTCTTTTAACTGTTGTAATTGCTGGCCGTGTGTTCCGCCGAGATACTCGCCGCCTGAGGCCAGTCTGATTTTCCCTTCATTCATCAATCTTTCCAGCAAGGTAAAAAACACCTCAACCCGAAAGGCATCGTTGTCAGGAATATGCGCGCATTCGACACTGATATGTTGCCAAACGGCGCCTATTGATAGTCCGCAGGCGCTTTCTGAAACGGCATCGCAGACTGTTTTAATTTCCATTACCGGGCCCTTTTTTATTCAAATAATTTGATTGTTAACAGCAAAACACTCCGCTATTCATCCTGCGGCCAGTGTCCCTATCTGTCATAACGCGTTTTCCTTGCTATTTTATGATGAACAATACTTCCCCATATCATAAAACTAAAGACTCATCGGTATATCACCCGCAATATTCATCGAAATTGTTCGGGTAACTTCAGACAGGAGAAATAAAATGCATCACGCCTCACGCAACGTGCAAATCCGTAATGTGAAAGCAGGCCAGAATGTGGTGATTTACGAACCCGCTAATGTGTATGACTGCACTTTGCATGACGACGTTTTTGTCGGGCCCTTTGTGGAAATTCAGGCCAACACCAGCATCGGACGGGGGACAAAAATCCAGTCGCATACCTTTATTTGTGAATATGTCACTGTCGGGGAAAACTGCTTTATCGGCCACGGTGTGATGTTTGCTAATGATATGTTTAAAACCGGCAGGCCTGATGCGGAACGAAATTCATGGGCCAGAATTCACGTGGGTAACGATGTTTCCATTGGCAGCGGTGCGACCATTCTGGGCGTCACAATCTGCGATGGCACAGTGATTGGTGCGGGAAGCGTAGTGACGAAAGACATCACGATAAAAGGCATTTACGCCGGAAATCCCGCACGGTGGTTGCGCACGTTGTAGCTCCTCTGCCCCAAAATTTATGAGTCTGTGGAGGTCTTTTCTTGAACAGCCTTGCAAAGGTCATTAAGGAGCATCGTTCTTCTTACCCTAATCCTATTACATTGAGAGAAAACGAAATCGTCATGATCAGTCATTGTGATTTGGAATGGCGCGGCTGGATATGGATCCGTCAGAGTTCAGGCAATGCAGGATGGGCGCCCCAGCAAATATTTACCCTTAGTGCTCCGGACCGGGGAATTTGCACTGAGAATTATACGGCATATGAATTATCGGTTGCTCCGGGGGAAGTCCTCACGCTGGAGAAAAAGCTCAACGGCTGGTTCTGGGCATGCAACAAATCTGGAGAATCAGGTTGGGTGCCTGAGGAAAACCTAATGAACATCAGCAAGTGACAGATAATGTTACCCGCGCAGCAGTTATAAAAAAGGCCGCTTTCGCGGCCTTTCAGATTTCAGAACTTATAACACCGCTAATTATTTAGCATCAGCGTCTGGCAGTGCGTAAGCGATGATGTAATCGCCCAGTTTGGTGCCGAACGAACCGTGACCGCCTGCTGCGATAACAACGTACTGTTTGCCATTGACGGAGTAAGTCATTGGGGTTGCCTGGCCGCCTGCTGGCAGACGTGCTTCCCACAGTTTGTCACCGTTGCTCATGTTGAACGCGCGCAGGTAGTTATCTGCGGTTGCCGCGATGAAGAACACGTTACCGGCGGTAGAAACCGGTGCGCCCAGCATGGGCATACCCATTTTGAACGGCAGCGGTAATGGTGAGCTGTCGCGCACGGTACCGATCCGTTTTTTCCACACGATATCGTTGGTTTTCAGGTCAACACCGGAAATGTAACCCCATGCAGGCTGTTTACATGGGAAGCCCAGCGGAGACAGGAACGGATTCAGCGTCACGCCAAATGGCACGCCGTACTGCGGCTGAATACCCGTCTCGGTACCGGAACCGCCTTTATCGTTCGCATCTGGCTCGATAGGGTTGCCCGGACCGCGTGGGATCAGTTTAGACACGAATGGCAGCGCAATCGGGTTCGCGATAGCCACCTGACGGTCTGTATCCACAGAAATACCGCCCCATTCGAACATACCGAGGTTGCCCGGGAACACCAGAGTGCCCTGCTCGGATGGCGGCGTGAAGGTGCCTTCATAACGCAGTTTGTGGAAGATCACACGACACATCAGTTGGTCGTAGATCGTAGCGCCCCACATGTCTTTACCGGTCAGTTTGGCTTCAGGACGGAAAGTCAGTTTGGAGAATGGCTGGGTCGGAGACACATGGTCGCCTTTCGCCGCGCCTTGCGGAACAGGTTTCTCAGGCGCATCAACAATCAGCTTACCGTCACGGCGATCCAGCACGAAGATGTTACCGGTTTTGGTCGGTACATAAATCGCCGGAACTTTGTTGCCGCTCTTGTCAGTGATATCAGCCAGCGTTGGCTGCGCTGGCACGTCCATATCCCACAGGTCGTGATGCACAGTCTGATAGAACCAGGCCAGTTTACCGGTGGTCGCATTCAGCGCCAGCAGGCCGCTCGCGAAACGTTCCATTTCCGGAGTACGGTTGCCGCCCCAGATATCAGGGGTTGCCACGCCGATTGGCAGGTAAACCAGATCCAGTTTGTCATCATAAGCCGCAGGTGCCCATGAGTTCGGGGAGTTCGGCGTGAAATGCTGACCATCCTCAGGGATTTTGTTCGGCTCAGCCGCACCCGGATCGAAGGCCCACAGCAGTTTACCGGTCTCAACATCAAAACCACGGATCACGCCGGAAGGTTCGCGGTTTGAGTAGTTATCGGTAACCGCACCCGCCACGATGATCACAGATTTGGTGATGATAGGTGGTGAAGTTGGCTCGTAGTGGCCTGGGGTTGCATAAGGCATGTTGCCTTGCAGGTTCAGCTCACCGTTGTTGCCAAATGCCGGGCAACGTGCGCCGGTTTCAGCGTCCAGCGCAAACAGACGGCCATCGTTGACAGGCAGAATGATACGACGGGAACAGACAGCAGGCGCCGCGCCGTTGGTGGCGTTGCCTTCTGCGGCTGGTGTGGTCTCATGATAAGACACACCACGACAGGTCACGTGCTGGAAGGTTGGGTTGGGTTTCAGCTCAGGATCGAACTTCCACTTCTCTTTACCGGTTGCGGCATCCAGAGCAAACAGCTTCTGGTGCGGCGTACACAGATAAAGCATGTCGCCGATTTTGATTGGCGTGACTTCGTCAGTGATTTCGCCCGGATCGTTCGGGGTCTTCAGGTCACCGGTGCGGAAAGTCCAGGCCACGTCGAGCTTACTGACGTTTTTATCGTTGATCTGGTTCAGTGGCGAGTAACGGGTACCGCCCTGAGTACGTCCATACGCCGGCCAGTCGCCATCAGGGATGCCGGACTCAGATTTTGCCGGAGCAGAATCCGCCGCTTTGATGGTGCCGTTAATCACCTGCGGGTCGTTAAAGATGGCGTAGCCCAGCACGATCACGGTGAACAGCAGAGAAACTGCCAGCGCGCCGCGTGCAAAGGCGTTTTTCGCCAGCATCTGGTTATAAACCACGGGCAGCAGGATCCACAGACCCAGGAAGAAGGTGACGTCCAGACGCGGCGTCAGTGCCCAGAAGTCTGTGCCCACTTCCCATACAGCCCAGACAGTGGTGCCGAACAGGAAGATGGCATAGAGCAATAATGCAGAAGAGCGGCGACGGTAAAGCAGCCACGCAGTAACCAGCGAAATAACACCGGCAATGATGTAATAAAGAGAACCTCCTAATTTTGCCAGCCAGATACCACCGGCAAGAAGGTAAATCCCGCTTAACGCGGCGAACAAAGCGGTAATTATGACGACAATGCGTGATAACGAGGCTTTCGTTTCCATAGTTGATGACCTTACTGATTTTTTATAATCGTCGATTCAGGGATAGCCTGAATCTTCAAGAACATCCGGTTTTCACCGGGTGTCATTCCTTGCATGTGCTGCCCTGCTTCAAAAAGTGCAGGTAACGGGCAGCACCGCGTGGTTCGTTGTGGTTACTGACTGAAAATTATTCGAAACTATAAGAAAGCGTAGCTCCGCCACCGTAGTTTCTGCCAGGTGCCGGTTCGAAATAACGGCCGTTGCCTTCATTGACAATCACAGACCCGACATAATTTCTGTCGAACAAATTGTCGACACGGGTAAACAAGTCGAGCGTCACGTTGTTCCAGTTGAAGCGGTAACCCGCATTCACGCTGGCGACGGTATATGCCGGTGCCTGTTCACTGTTTTCGTCGTTGACTTCAATGTCGCTCATGTAGCGGATATCGGCACCCGCGTGCCATCCCTCAACCGGCGCCCACTCCAGAGAAGCGTAGCCCATGTTGCGCGCAATACCCGGCAGACGGTTGCCTGCGGGTGTGCAATCACCCGCGCCACAGGTCTCATTGCGGAAGGTCGCATCGAGCAGCGTCCAGGCCATTTTTACGCGCCAGTTTTCTTCAATCTGCTGATCTAATGACAGTTCCAGACCCCGACGGCGTGTCTTACCGGCGTTGGTGTAGCTCGACCGACCGCCGGTACTTTGTGCCACAATCAGCTCGTCATCAGTATCGGTCTGGAAGACGGCGGCGGTCACCAAGCCGTTGCCCACGCGCCATTTGCTGCCCAGCTCCACGGTGGTACTGGTGGAAGGTTCCAGCCCCAGATTCAGGCCCGATTTACCGTCGGTGCGGTAAGACAGTTCATTAATGGTCGGCGTTTCAAAACCACGACCGGCAGAAATATAGGTGTTCAGTGCAGGCGTCACGGCATAGTTCAGGGACGCCATCGGCAGCAGTTTATGATAACGGCGCGAACCGCTGTCATCAGGGTTGCTGCCGGTAATGTAATAATCCTGCGAGTCGAAACTCACGGTGCTGTAGCGCGCACCGGCATCGAGTGTCCAGCGCGATGTCAGGTTCCACGTGGTTTGCAGATAGGGATCGAGGTTCCACATCACGTTTTTTTCATTACGGCGTTCGTCGCCTTTCACACCCAGATCGCCTTCACTGTTGAAGTTCTCATAGCCGAAACGACGTTCGGTCATGGTTTCATAATCCAGACCGCCGGTAACCGAGAACGGCACGGAACCTATCTGATCGTCATGTTTCCAGCGGGTGTCTACGCCGGAGTATTTACGTTCCAGAACAATCACCCCGCCCGCGTTCAGCGGATTTTTCTGCGACGTAGCCGGGATAGTCTGATATTGCGTGGTGTGACGCTCGCCGTGATAAGTCATCAGGCTAAACTCATCGTTTTCGCCCATCTGACGCTGATAACGCAGGCCGACCTGCGTCTGATCAAGACTTTTACGTGCGTTGTACTGATCGGCGCGTCTGGCCTGCTTCGGGTCATCGTGCCATTCAGATTCTGTCAGGCCGCCCGGATCGTTGGCATCCACGGACACGCTGTTAAACATCAGTGTCAGGGTGCTGGCATCATCAATGCGCACGCCCAGTTTGCCGTTGCCGAGATTTTTCTGCGTACCGCTGTGGTCACGGTAACCATCAGTGGTGAAACGGGAACCGGAAATCAGGTAATTCACATCACCGGCATGGGTGCCGTCGCCGGTTGCGCCGCTGGCTTTGACGCTGTTACGAAACGAACCGTAGCTGCCAAAATAAGTGCCGGCTTCCAGGCTGGCAGGCTGTGAACCGGTTTGGGTATCGACGTTTACCACACCGCCGGAGGCGTTGCCGTACAGCGCCGAGAACGGCCCGCGCAACACTTCAACACGCTCTACCGAGTTGAGATCGATATTGGAGGTCTGCCCCTGCCCGTCCGGCATGGTGGCCGGGATACCATCAACGTAAATACGCACGCCGCGCACGCCATACATAGAACGGCTGCCGAATCCGCGAACGGAAAGTTGCAGATCCTGTGCATAGTTCTGGCGGTTCTGAACCTGTAAACCGGGGACGCTGCCCAGGCTTTCAGACAGATTGACCTGCGCTTTGCTGTTTCTGAAATCTTCGCCATCAATCACGCTGACTGCCGCCGGGGTGTCGAGTTCAGACAACTCACCGGTGCCTGCCTGTTTGATGACCATCATCGTCGAAGCATCGGATGCGTCATCCGTCTCACCTTTCGGCGTCGCGGTGGCTGACTGGGCGTAACTGACTGATACCGGGTTCAAAAATGACAGAAACGTGATGATAAAAGCAGAGGTTTTGGCGTTCACTTTATGAGTTCTTTTGTTTTACGTTAAAAGGTTGAGTCAAAAAAAGACGACGCATCTCTCAATTTTGGACATAAGAAGTAGACATAAATCGACCAATCTGATTGAGAGCCGTGAAGGGCCTCACTATAGATTTTTTCTTCCTGTTAGTACATACGCAACTTTACAAATATAACTTTTTAACAAAATACCGCACGCAGTGTACATCTGACCTCATTTTCAAATTCCATCTCCGTGCAAAATATGGGGGTTTACTCGTCTGTTACTGTTTTTACCCCCACCTGAAATAAAAATTCGCTTTCATTCGAAAATTCATCCCACCCTTGCCTGGTATTTATCTGCGTCCCGGTGGTAACGATTACACAATATACAATTCGTTGATAATAAACATATTTATCAAAAACAAAAAAGACACCTGACACGTATTTACCAGAGAATACTTTCAGTTGGCTAATTCCGTTTCGTCTTTCGAAACCCACGCTAAAACGCAGGCTACAGAATAAATATAGACCATTCTTTTAAGACGACGACATATTCATCGCCGTTTTTTCAGCCGATCCGTTGCGCGTAATGAAACTGTGGCGTCTTTACAAAATATATAAAATGGAAAATTCTCGCCATGCTTAAAATAACCGCAAATAACGCCGGGGAAGCGTTTTCACAGCGCCCTGCGGGTTCCGCGGCTTTATGACGTTTTTGTCATCCGCACGTCACTCCCCTGTCAGAGCACCGCGCTCAAAGTGGCATCACACACTGAGTTTCATTTCTGATCACAGTAAAAGAGGTCGTGCCATGCGTTTACGTTTAGTTTCAACATTGTTATTTGCCGCCACAGCGGCGTTCGGTTCACAGGCAGCCACCGCCGCACCGGTGAAAAATATTGTGCTGGTTCACGGCGCGTTTGTCGGCGGTTCAGGCTGGCGCCCGGTGTACGATATCCTGACACATGACGGCTATAAAGTGACCCTGGTGCAGGAGCCGCTTACGTCGTTTACCGATGACGTCGCCGCCACCAAACGTATTCTGGCTATGCAAGACGGCCCGGCCATTCTGGTCGGCCACAGTTACGGCGGCGCGATTATTACGGAAGCAGGAAATGATCCGCACGTGGCGGGGCTGGTGTATATCGCCGCGCATGCGCTGGATAACGGGGAAACGGAAGCAATTAACGGCAAGAAATTCCCGAACTCCGCGCATCCGTTTGTGAAAACGCCGGACGGTTTCCTGTACATCAATCCGGCCAATTTCCCGTCTGATTTCGCTGCAGACCTGCCACGCAAACAGGCTGAATTTGAAGCGCAGGCCCAGATGCTGACGTCCGCCAGCGTATTCACGGCAAACATTCCTGATCCGGCATGGAAAGTGAAGCCAAGCTGGTACATGGTGGCGAAGTCCGACAAGATCATTAACCCTGATTTAGAACGTATGTACGCCAAACGCGCACACAGCCACACCGTTGAAATCGCAGGCGCCAGCCATTCCGTTTATGAATCACATCCAAAAGAAGTGGCCGCACTGATTGAGCAGGCGGCAACGGGGGCGGTGAAGTAAGACGGGAAACGCCCCCCGCTACGCCCTGCGGGTAAACGCAATCATCAGGGAAAGGGCATAGACGACACAGCCCAGAAATACAGCGGGGGCGAGGCTGTCAAACAGATGTCCGGGCTGGGCATCTGAATACAACACCAGTGCCACGACGGAAACTCCCATCATGGCACCCGGCACGTGGATCCAGCGGGTCAGGCGTTCTTTTTGCGTTTTGTAGGCCACTAATTCCTGATTTGTCCGTTCAAGCGCATTGCTGAGCCGCTCGCAGTCTTCTTCGTTATCACGCAGGCGTTCTGCCAGGCGGCTGTTTTCATCTTCCAGTCCGGCGATCTGCTTCTTCAGTTTCGCCTTTTCATTCTTCGCATTCTGCCCTTCATACTCTTCGAGTTTCAGGCTGGCACGAAGCTGGGTGATTTTACGGTTCGCCTCGGCCGTCAGTTCTTTCTGCTGTCCGAGCAAGGCGTAATTCCCGTCAGCCCGGCGGTTGGCGGCATGACGTTTATCCTCTTCCTCACGCAACCGGTGTTCTGTCTCGGTTTCCAGCCGGGTTAAACGCTGTTGCAGCGTATCGCGCGCCGCCGCCATCGCGGCCATCTGACTGCCGGTATACGCAATCAGGCTGTTGGCGGCGTCCAGTTCTGCGGAGGTGGAATTGCCTGCCGCACGCTGGCGCGAACGCAACAATGCCAGTTCATCGACATGCTGCTTTCTCTGTATATCCGACTCGCGCAGCAGTTCGCTGATCCGCGTGTTGAGACGCAACAACTCCCCTTTCATCCGCTCAGCGTCTTCTGTGTCGCGGGTCTGGTTGCGCGCAACGGCCAGTTCATTGGTCAGGCTGCGGACCTGCTTTTCCAGTGAGGCAAGTTTTTCGAGCGTGACGGCGGTGTCTTTATAAACGGTTTTTACTTTTGCCTTATCTGACTCAGTGCGGCTGAAACTGACGCCCCTGAGCGCGCTTTCCACTTCGCGGGCGATGGTCGTTTTATCCATGGCCTTCATCCGGTTGCACGCACTGGCCAGGAAAGTGGCGGCTTCGTTGCTGTTACCGGTTCCAAACGCTTGTTTGATAAGGCTCTGTATCACGCTCATGGTATCGCACTCACTTGCCGTAAAAAGTCAGGGCACGCCCGTTGTGCACCCGTTTACTGATTGTATCAGATAGGATTTATTTTATTTACAGGAGTTATTTTAAGCGAGGTGAGTACAGCAGGATCCGTGGATTTTCTGACTTAAATCGCGATCACCCGCAGGCTTTTGACGCCTTTCGCGCCGAGCATCAGCGCACTTTCACTGTCAGCCATCGCCGCCGGGCCGGTGACCATAATCGCATAGCGGGCATTAAAGGGTTGCGGCTGGCGGTGGGCGAGATGCAGATGTTCGATGATGAGGTTAACGTCGAGCAACACCACCAGGTTTTTCGCCATCGCGCTGAGCGTGTTGACGCATAAATGATGATCACTGAGAAACACCGCGCCGGTTTCTGCCACGCCAAAGCAGGCACGAACCACGCCAACGTCCACGTCTTTCAGCGATGCCGCATCGGTGCGCGCATCGAAATCCACATCCGCGATAATCTCCGGCGTGGCGGAGCAAAACACAGAGTCTGCCGGATATAACCCGCGCAGATAGGCGTTCAGCGTGGTGTAGCCGTTTTTCGGCACCCGCAGGAACCTGTCATCCCAGATACCGCCCATCAGGGTCAGCGCCCGACCAAAATCCTCAGGCGGATTGGGTTTTTGAGTCTGTGGCGGGAACAGCGTTTGCATGAATTTATGCTGACGAATGCCGGTCAGGAAATCGTTGCGGTTCATGGGGTTTCCTTGTCAGGTGAAAGTCAGCAAAACCGGAGTCAGGTTCCCCTGCTCCGGCCGCCGCGTGTTAATTAATGGAACTGCAGGTAAGCAACGTGCGTTTGCAGGTATTCCTGCAAACCGTGTTTACCGTCGGCGCCACCGACACCTGACTTACGCCAGCCCGCGTGGAAGCCCTGCATGGCTTCGAAGTTTTCACGGTTGATGTAAGTCTCGCCGAATTTCAGCTGCTTCAGCGCTTTCATCGCCGTGTTGATATTGCTGGTGTAAATCGACGACGTCAGGCCGTATTCGCTGTCGTTTGCCATGGCAATCGCTTCATCCAGCGTTTTGAACGTCGCGACCGGCAGCACCGGGCCGAACACTTCTTCGTGCATGATCGGCATTTCCTGCCTCACATCCACCAGCACCGTCGGCTGATAGAAGAACCCTTTATCGCCATGACGTTTTCCGCCCAGCAGAACTTTTGCCCCCTGTGACACGGCTTTCGCCACTTTCTCTTCCACACGCTGCAATGCCGCAGCGCTGATCAGCGGCCCCATATCCAGTTCTTTTTGCTCAGCGGTATTGCCGAAGGTGACTTTTTTCATCGCCTCGCTGATGCGGGAAATGAATTCGTCGTACACACCTTCCTGCACGTACACACGTTCCGCGCAGTTACACACCTGTCCGGTATTGATGACGCGTGAACTGACGATGGCTTTCACCGCCAGATCCAAATCTGCGTCATTCATCACGATAGCCGGGGCTTTACCGCCCAGTTCCAGCGAGACTTTGGTGACGTTTTGCGCCGCTGCGGTCATGGTCGCAATACCGGCGGCCACGCTGCCGGTCAGGCTGACCATGCCGACTTTCGGATTCGCCGCCAGTTCCTGCCCGACTGTCGGACCATAGCCGGTCACAATATTCAGCACACCTTTTGGCAGACCAACTTTATGAATGATTTCCGCGAAAATGATGGCGTTATTTGGCGTGATTTCACTCGGTTTGATCACGATGGTATTGCCGGTGATGAGCGCCGGTGCGGCTTTACGGGCGATCAGGAAGAACGGGAAGTTCCACGGCAGAATACCGGTGGTCACCCCGATAGCTTTGCGGAACACAAAAATGTTTTCATTTGGCCGGTCACTCTGAATGATTTCGCCTTCGTAACGGCGCGCCCATTCCGCCATGTAGTCAAGGTAATCGGCGGTGAACAGCACTTCGGTTTGCGCCAGGCCGTAGGTTTTGCCGCCTTCCGCAATAATGGTTTCGGTCAGTTCGGCTTCGCGCTCACGGATACCGTCGGCAATTTTATGCAGCCACACGCCGCGTTCTACCGCAGGCAAGGCTTCCCAACCTGGCTGCGCCGCTTCGGCCGCATCAATGGCTTTTTTGGCATCTTCCGCCGACCCTTCAGGGATCTGCGAAATCACCTGTTCTGTCGCCGGATTCACAACATCAATCCATTTACCGCCCGTGTTTTCAACGAACCCGCCGTTGATGTACATACGTTTCTGAACTGTGCTCATGTAGGAGTCTCCAAATACGGATAGAGGTGATGAACGAGTTGTTAATAAAAAAGTTCTTTTTTGTGAAGTTTTAACAGCCTGTTCTATCCGCTGAGTTTTTACCTTTCCGTGGTTGCCATTTAATTTTGAGAAATGGCAAAAATGTCATGGTCCGACTGTCAGACATAACATTTCTGCAAAATACGGGGATCCGCAGAAATACCCCGTGCAGCTCGGAAAAGGCAGGATATTCACTACCTGATGCTGCGTGGCGCATAGCCAAATTCGCGTTTAAACAATGTGGAGAAATAATTGCTGTCGCAGAAACCGCAGTGGTGGGCGATCTCAGTGATCGGGCTGTCGCTGAAACGCAGCATGTTGCGCGCATTGAGCAGACGCAGGCGGTTGAGGTAGTTGAGCGGGGTGCAGCCGGTTTGCTGTTTCATCTGGCGGTGCAGGGTGCGCAGCGACATCGAGAACTGCGCGGCCAGTTCAGGCCAGTCGATTTCCTCGTTGTAATGCTCATTCATCCAGTCCAGCAGATTGTTCAGGTCACCGCCCTGCCCGCGATAGCCAACATCACGGCTGCCTTTACGCAGTAATAATAAGAGCTGCATAAAATACAATTCCTGCTGCGCCTGAGATTCCGGCGATTGCATGACGGGGTGTCGCGCCAGCAGGTCGATCAGGGTTTTAGCCTGCACAATCTGCGTCGGGCTGATGCGCCAGTGCGCCGGATACATCCCGTCCACCTCCTGCGGCAGTAAATCGCCGACGCCGTTAAGAAAACGGAACGCGTCCGGGCTGCGGTACAGCACGTTAGTCAGATGCAGGTTTTCAGTATCTTCATAAAGATGATGGTCACAGTGGCGCACAAAACACACGCTGCCCGCACTGAGGATCAGCGGCTGATCGTTAAAAACGTGCGTGCCGGTACCCTGCTCGACCAGCACAATTTCATTGAAATCCTGATGATGATGTTCAGGAAACGTTTCCTGCGGATAACGGGGTTCAATGGCGACCGGGAAATCTCCTGAGGGAAAATACTCACTACTGCGTAACACGGTCATTTCCGACTCCTTATTAACATTATCGTAATATCTTAGTCGGCGCCGTGGCGTCCATCGGGCTGAAACTGTGATCCGCCAGCCGCTTTTGAACAAAACATTCCCCGCCTTACGAAATCCTGCGTAATACGGCGTCCCGCGTCGCTTTATGCCTTATTTCAGTGCGTTTTTTTGAAAGCGGTAATGTGTGTTTTTCTGACCGTTTAGCCTGCCTGAAATAAGATTGTTATCAAATTGTGAGGTTGTTCGCTTAAACCTTTGCTTCTTTGCCATAGTTCGCCCTGAACTGGCACTCGCGGAAAGGTGAGCCTGTCAGCAACCTCCTAGAGTCGTGATCATGCGCCTGGCGCGTCGGCAATTTTTTAGTCGTTAAACTTTATGCGGACTTATGCGGAGTACAAACAATGAAATTAAAACACGTACTGAGCCTCACCCTGATAGCAGGCAGTATTTTGCTGGCAGGCGCGGCATCGGCAGAAGTGAAAATTGCACTGGTGGCAAAGTCGCTGGGCAACGGTTTTTTTGAGGCAGCAAACGTCGGCGCGCAGCAGGCTGCCAAAGAACTGGGCGATGTGAAAGTGATTTATACCGGCCCGACCACCACCACTGCCGAAGCGCAAATCGAAGTGCTCAATGGTCTGATCGCGCAAGGCGTGGATGCCATTGCCGTCTCCGCCAATGACCCGGATGCGCTGGTGCCGGTGCTGAAAAAAGCCATGCAACGCGGCATTAAAGTGGTGTCCTGGGATTCCGGTGTCGCCAAAGATGGCCGCCAGATCCACCTCAATCCCTCCAACAATGCGTTAATTGGCGAAACCAACGTCAAACTCGCCGCCGACGCGCTGAAAGCGCTGAATGTGGAGAAAGGCGATGTGGCGATCCTGAGCGCCACGCCAACCTCCACCAATCAGAATCTGTGGATTGCGGAAATGAAAAAAGTGCTGCCGAAATACCCTTCGGTAAATCTGGTGACGGTGGCGTATGGCGATGATCTGTCAGATAAAAGCTACCGCGAAACCATTGGCCTGCTGAAATCCTACCCGGACCTGAAAGTGATTATTTCCCCTTCTTCCGTGGGTATTGTGGCGGCGGCGCAGGCGGTAAAAGATCAGGGCAAAATCGGCAAGGTTTATGTCACGGGCCTGGGGCTGCCATCCGAAATGGCGGGGGCAGTGAAATCCGGTGCCACCAAAAGTTTTGCCATCTGGAACCCGATTGATCTGGGCTACGCCGCCACTTATCTGGCCTACGATCTGGTCAAAGGCACCGCCACTAAAACCGAAGCCAGCATGGGGCGTTTAGGCAAGGTGAAACTCGATGCCGACGGCAGCGGCGCTATGGCTGAGCCGTTTGTTTACGACGCCAGCAACATCGATAAATTCTCTAAAATCTTCTGATCCTGAATGCGGCTGACCGGTGCGCCGGTTGGCCGTTTTGTTGTATTTAGCCAGACAGGGGAACTCCATGAGTGATTCAGCGACACCGTTGTTGTCATTGCAGGGCATCAGCAAAGTCTTTCCGGGTGTCAGGGCGTTAAATAACGTTCACGTGGATTTGTATCCGGGAAAAGTAACCGCCCTGATTGGCGAAAACGGCGCGGGAAAATCAACGCTGGTAAAAGTCATGACCGGCATCTATCAGCCGGAAGAAGGCGAGTTGCGTTATAAAGCCATTCCGATAAAACTGCCGAATCCGGAATCTGCGCACAAAGTCGGGATCACCGCCATTCATCAGGAAACCGTGCTGTTTGACGAGCTTTCCGTGACCGAGAATATCTTCGTCGGTCACTATCTTTACCGCGGCATTTTCAAACGTCTGGACTGGCCGGCGATGCATCAGCAGGCACGCGACATCCTGACGCGGCTGGAAGTGAATATTGATCCGCACGCCATTCTGAAAGAGTTAAGCATCGCGCAACGCCATATGGTAGCGATCGCCCGTGCGCTGTCATTTGATGCGCAGGTGGTTATTCTCGACGAACCCACAGCTGCCCTTTCGCAACATGAAATCGTTGAGTTTTATCAGATTGTCGAACGCCTGAAACAGGAGGGTAAAGCGATTCTGTTTATCTCACATAAATTCGACGAGATTTTCTCCATCTCCGATTACTACACTGTTTTGCGCGACGGCAGCTATGTCGGCTCCGGCAAACTCAGCGACATCAGCGAACAGCAGATGGTGACCATGATGGTGGGCCGTGAAGTCAGCCAGGCTTACCCGAAAGTGAACTGTGAGCCGGGCGAAACCGTGCTTGAGGTGCAAAACCTTAGCCATCCGACCGAATTTGCGGGCATTAATTTTTCGCTGCGCAAAGGCGAAATTCTCGGTTTTTACGGGCTGGTGGGCGCGGGCCGTACCGAACTGATGCAGGCGCTGTTTGGCGTCACGCAGCCAAACGGCGGCAAAATTCTGATCAACGGCAAAGAGCACCATTTCTCCCGCCCGTCGCAGGCCATCCGCGCCGGGATTGTATACGTGCCGGAAGAACGTCAGAAACAGGGGGCGATCATTGATTTGCCGATCAGCCAGAACATCAGCCTGCCGCAGCTCAGCCAGCTTAATCCGCACGGTGTGCTCAATGACAAAAAAGAGTGGGCGCTGGCCGATGATTACGCCCGGCGGTTGCAGGTGAAAGCATCAAGCTGGAAACAGGCCGTGGGCACGCTGTCCGGCGGTAATCAGCAAAAAGTGGTGATTGCTAAATGGCTGGCGACCAGACCGGACATCATCATTCTCGATGAGCCGACCAAAGGGATTGATATCGGATCAAAAGCGGCGGTACATCAGTTTATGTCTGAACTGGTCGGGCGCGGGCTGGCAGTGATTATGGTGTCGTCAGAATTACCGGAAGTGATGGGCATGGCCGATCGCATCATTGTGATGCACGAAGGGCTGATGGTGGCGGAATTCAACGCCGGTGAGGCGACCGCAGAAATGATTGTCAGCGCGGCCAGCGGCGCGGGCGAGGAGGCAGCATGATCAAAAACCTGCTGAAATACCGCGAGCTGCTGCTGGCGGTGGTGATAGTGCTGATGGTGCTCGGCGTCGGCGCGCGTTCACCGGAGTTTGTCGGTGCCGGAAACCTGCTTGAGATGTTTAACGATACCTCGATTCTGATCATCCTCGCGCTCGGGCAGATGATGGTGCTGCTGACCAAAGGTATCGATTTATCGATGGCCGCCAATCTGGCGCTGACCGGCATGATCGTCGCACTGATTAACTTCCACCATCCGGATATTCCGGTGTGGTCGCTGGTGTTACTGGCGACGTTTCTCGGGCTGGTGATGGGCGCGATCAATGGTTTGCTGGTGTGGAAAGTGGGTATTCCGCCGATTGTGGTCACGCTCGGTACCATGAGCATTTATCGCGGCATTATCTTTCTGCTCTCCAATGGCGGCTGGATCAACGCTCATCAGATGAGCCCTGACTTTCTCAGTCTGCCACGCGCCACCTTTATCGGCCTGCCGCTGCTCGGCTGGTGTGCGATTGCCGCGCTGATTCTGGTGGCGTATTTCCTGCGTTACAGCCGTACCGGACGCGCGCTCTACACCGCAGGCGGCAACGCGACAGCGGCGTATTACACCGGCATTAATGCGGGCAAAATGCAGTTCGTCAGCTTCTGCCTTTCCGGCGCGCTGGCCGGATTCTGCGGCTATCTGTGGATTTCACGTTTCGCCGTGGCTTATGTGGATGTCGCCAACGGCTTTGAATTACAAATTGTCGCAGCCTGTGTGATCGGCGGGATCAGCACCATGGGCGGCATCGGCTCGGTGGTCGGTTGCCTGCTGGGCGCGTTGTTCCTCGGCGTTATCAATAATGCCCTGCCGGTGATTGAAGTATCGCCGTTCTGGCAGATGGCCATTTCCGGCGGCGTGATTGTCATCGCCGTGATCCTCAACGAACGCGCCAACAAACGTAAAGGACGGCTGATCCTGCGCCACTCCCCTGCCGTCCAGCCTGTGCGAACTGAAACCGGGGTAAGCTCATGAACAAGACCTTAACGTCGCGCAACACACCGCATTCCGCCACCGGAGAAAAGACAACCATGGCCGTCACGCCGTTTTTCCGCCGCATGATGTGCTGGGAAGGGTTTTTGCTGCTGGTAACGCTGCTGGTGTTTGTGGTGAATGCGTTCGCCTCACCGTATTTCCTCAATATATGGAACCTGTCGGACGCGACGTTTAACTTCACCGAAAAAGCCATCATTGTGCTGCCGATGGCGATGCTGATTATCGCCCGTGAGATCGACTTATCCGTCGCCTCCACCATGGCGCTGAGTTCCACCATGATGGGATTCTGCGCACAGGCCGGTTTACCAACGCCCGCACTGGTTGGCGTCGGGCTGAGCGTCGGCTTGTTGTGCGGGCTGATTAACGGCCTGCTGGTCACGCGGCTGAATCTGTCTTCTATCGTGATTACTATCGGGACCATGAGCCTGTTTCGTGGCATGACTTATGTGCTGCTGGGTGATCAGTCGCTGAATCAATATCCCGCCAGTTTTGCCTGGTTCGGTCAGGGGTATGTCTGGGGGCCGTTGTCGTTTGAGTTCACGTTATTCCTGGTGCTGGGGGCGGTATTTTATTTCCTGTTGCACAAAACCAACTTTGGTCGCCGCACTTATGCCATCGGTAATAATCCGGTCGCCGCGTGGTATTCCGGTATTAACGTCAAACGCCATAACCTGACGCTGTTCGTGCTGGTGGGTGTGATGTCCGGGCTGGCGGCGGTACTGCTGACGTCGCGCCTCGGCAGTACGCGGCCAACACTGGCGCTCGGCTGGGAACTGAGCGTGATTACCATGGCAGTGCTCGGCGGCGTCAGCGTGCTCGGCGGTTCCGGCAGCATGACCGGCGTCATTATTGCCGCGTTCCTGATGGGGCTGCTGACGTTCGGCCTCAGTCTGCTGAATGTGCCGGGGATTGTGATGTCGGTGATTGTCGGTGCGATGCTGATTGTGGTGATTTCACTGCCGGTGCTGTACCGCAAGGTGCTGGCGCGGGGGAAATAGCGTTTTAACTCCCCCGTCTTCGGGCGGGGGGTGTCGAATGAGTCATTGACGTTCAGGGTGAGGATTGCGTTTCAATGCCTTCACGTAACGCTTCCGCCAGGTTATCGAGCATAAAACTGATAAATGCCGTGCAGTCGCTGGCGCGATCGCATTCGCCAAGAATGCGGTAGTAATCCTGCTGCTGATTATGGATCAGCGTTTCTACCGGCAGCCAGGCCAGCTCTGAACGCCACTGGCTGAGGATCAGCGTTTGCCATAAGCGCCCCATCCTGCCGTTACCGTCGGCAAACGGGTGAATAAATTCAAACTCATAATGGAAAATAGAACTGGCGATGAGCGGGTGGATATCCGTTTCCTTTAACCAGTTCAGCAAATCTGACATCAGACGCGGGAGTTGCCCGGCCGGTGGTGCCATATGAATCAGCTGATTGTCACGATACACGCCCACATTGCCGCTGCGCAGGTGGCCGGGCGCATCCACCAGTCCGAGCATCAGCGTCTGATGAGCTTTCAGAACATCCTCAAGACGATGACTTTTCAATACCGGTAACTGTTCGTACGTCAGAATGGCGTTACGCACTTCCTGAATATCTTTTTGCGGCGCCAGCACGCGTTTGCCTTCCATAATGGCGGTCACCTGCGGTGTCGACAGGCTGTTGTGTTCGATAGCGAGTGAAGCCTGAATCGTGCGGATACGGTTTTCTTTTCGCAGCAGCACAGATGACTGTTCAGCATGCGCAGCCCAACGCCCCAGCAATTCCCCGACGTCCACAACCCGGTTGAGGATCTGCGGTGTGATACTGTACGGAGGCTGATAACCTGCCATTCAGTGCTCCTTGTTGAAATAGTGATGGGGCATAGTATCACGCGGCAAAATCTTCAAAAATCCCTCATTCATCATAGCCCTTGATCCCTGCCGCCCTCCTCCCGTAGTTTAAACCAACACAGGGTTTCTGAATGTCTTGATAAAAAAGGATAACGCATGAGAATTTTAGTGGTGGGAGCTGGCGCGACCGGCGGATATTTTGGTGCGCGGCTGGCACAGGCCGGGCAGGATGTGACGTTTCTTTTACGTGAAAAACGGGCGCAGGCCGTTCAGCAGGACGGGCTGACCATTCACAGTCCGCACGGTGATTTCCATTTTCAACCCAATGTATTACAGGCCTCACAGCTCACCGGGTCTTACGACCTGATTTTGCTGACGGTAAAAAGCTTCGGGCTGGAAGCAGCAATCAAAGATATCGCGCCGGTCGTCGGTGAAAACACGATGGTCATGCCGGTGCTTAACGGCATGAAACACATGGAGACGCTGAGCCTGCGTTTCGGTGAACATGCATTAATCGGGGGGTTGTGCAAAATCAACGCGACGCTGGATGCTGACGGGCATGTTCACCAGATGACGCCTTTGCATCAGATTATTTACGGTGAACTCTCCGGCGAAAAAACCGAACGCATCCTGAAAGTCGATCAGGCATTCCAGAGCGCAGGCGTTGAAGCCATCCTTTCTGAAACGATTATTACGGATTTGTGGGAGAAATGGCTGCTGCTCTCGAGTTTCGGGGCGATCACCTGCACCATGCGCGGCAACATCGGACAGGTGGCTTCTGCGCCGGGCGGGACGGAGTTCGCACAGGCCATTGTCACCGAGGCGCTGACCACCATGAAAGCCTTTGGCTACGCGGAACGCGCGGCTGCGGTGGCAAAAATCAGGGAATCGGTAACCGACAAAAGCTCACCGCAAACCTCGTCCATGTATCGCGATATGATGCAGGGTTATCCGATTGAAGCGGATCAGATTATTGGCGATCTGGTCGGGCGCGCGACGCGGGTGGGGATAAATATTCCACTGTTACAGGCGGCGTATACGCATTTGTGTGTATATCAGAAGAACTTCGTAAAACAGTAAATTCTTTCCGCCTGTTCCGGCAAATTTAAATGCTGAACAGGCGCTTTCAAAATTTATTTCGACAGTGAATGCCAGCAATAATAAACATCTTAAAATCAGTGCATTACACTTTTTCTAATTGTATTCTGCGGGACAAAGTCATAATTTTCAGCCTCACTTTTAAAATGGAATTTTTGAAAATGGCTATACCCGCTTATTTATGGCTTAAAGACGATGGCGGCGCACTGATTAAAGGTGGCGTTGACGTGAAAGATCGAGAATACAGCATCGAGGTAAAAGGTTTTCACCATAACCTGATGACTCCAACAGATGACCGTACGGGAAAAATCACGGGTACACGTGTCCATTCACCTATGATGCTTGTAAAAGATTTCGACTGTTCAAGCCCGTACATATACAAGGCGGTGGCAACGGGTCAATGCCTTGCTTCAGCTGAAATCAAATGGTATCGGATAAATGATGCTGGTCAGGAAGTGGAGTATTTCAACATGCTCCTGGAAAAGGTTCGTATCGTTTCGATTACGCCAGCAATGGCCGCTGCCAGCAATCCGAACGAAAATCATATGGAAACTATTGAGTTGCGCTACGAGAAAATCGCCTGGATGCATAATGATGGGAACATCATATTTGCTGATTCGTGGAATGATCGCCAAACTGCATGATTAAAAAGGGGCCAAAGCCCCTTAATCATAAAGCCATTTACCCGCCTTAGCCGATTCCGCGAACATTCTTACCGTTAAGGGCTTTCTGGTTTTTTCTACATCCTTGCGCTTAACCTTAAACCAGCGAGTGAAAAACGGAAGGTTTTCCCACGGAAAGTAGAAGGACCAATTTACGACTGACAGATCCACTTTAAAGGTTTTTTCATAGACTTCGAGGGCGCATACGAAATCATCACCCGGAGCAAAATCTTGTAGCTCAGTATCAAACTCAAGCGGCACTTCCCTTTTCAAATCGAAATCGTAGTAGCCAGGTATTTCCTCGCGGAACATTAATAAGACTTTTTCTTCCATTAAAAGTACGTCCATGCAATACGATCTTCTGGACGTGCTATTAAATTATATTTTGATCTGGTTTCGGCGGCCACCTGCTGAATTAATATGACTGCCATTGCATATCCAACAAAGGGGACATATCTATCTATCAGTGCAGCCCATTTCGTGGTTTTTCGCATAGTCAAGGTATTGAACGACTTACCAACCGGCGTCCACGCTCTAAGGCCAAAGGGCAGTTTGGCTTGCTTTAAAAGGGCCCTCGATAGCTTTGACGCTACGCTGGTTCCCGGTATTGCAGTTACCACCTTGCCCTGAACCGGAATGTAAGGCTGCCCTGTAATAATGAGAACTGTAGCCGTAGTATCCAACCCAAGGTGGTTTGATAAGCTTTCAATAAAAATTAGACCAAATAACTCTTGGTTACTCAGATTGGCATGCCCGTGATAAAAGTACGTTCCGCTCAGCTCTTCAGTCGTATCCATTTCAATATCCTTTTGATTAGAGGGGTTTTAGAATACCGCCGCTTTCCTACGCAGACAATTGTTCCCTGACACTGAATCCCCTTACTGCCCGGCGCGTCACTTTAATCGCATCGTCTACTTCACATCTCATAACGGTTTCTCATGACTGCCATTGCATGCGCTATTTTCGCCCCGGTAACATCCGCACCAACGTATTGTCACGCAGACGATAGTGATGCCAGAGCGCCGCAAAAGCATGTAAACCGATCAGGTAATAACCCGCATTTGCCAGCCATGTATGCAAAGTTTTAAGTTCTTTTTGCAATGACAAATCCGGCAAAACACTTTTGGGCATCATTAGGTTAAACATTGTCCAGTCATGACCGCTGTAGTATTTCGATAAAATGCCCAGTACAGGTAATCCGATAAACATCAGATAAATAACCGCGTGAACCAGCACTGAAAGATTATGTTGCCAGTGAGGTGGCGCAGGTTTAACGGAGGGCGTGGTATACATCGCGCGAACAAACACGCGCACACACATCAGAAATAATACACAAAAACCCAGGCTGTAATGTGCCAGCGTTAATAGTTCGCGTGCCTGTGAGCCTTTGATGAATGCCCCCTTGATATCCATCGTAGTATAGGTAAGAACGACTAAAACCAGCACCAGCCAGTGAATCACGATTTGCACAGAGGAATATCGGGTACGCATAGAAGTTCCGGTAAACGAAGATACGTTAACCATACTTGCTGAGACTTAAGCTTACATTAAGAGTAATGAGGGGAAACAATGTATGGGGAAAAAATCCGCAGAACGCCTGAAATGGTGAAAAAGGGAAATAAAAAATGGCGATGAACCGGATTTTTCTGCCCGGCTAAAAAGCGGGGCAGAAAAGCTCAGCACATCAGCCGTTCGGTTAGCGTTTGATCAGGAAACTTTCCAGTGTAGCACCGCCATCCAGTGCTGCTTTAATGGCAGAAGGCGTGCGGCCCTGGCCAGTCCAGGTTTTTTTAGAGCCGTCAGTATCCGTGTACTCATAAATAGCCGGGCGTGGCTTACGTTTGGCTTTGGTGGTGACTTTGGCGCTCTGGTGGCCCAGAAGATCATCAATTGCGATGCCGTCGTTTGCCAGCATTTCACGGTATTTCAGTAACTTTTCGTCGCGCTCTTGTTGCTGCGCACTGCGCGCTTTTGCATTTTCGCGAGTTTCTTCGACAATGGCGGTCAGTTTCTCAAGAATTTCTTCCAGAGTGCTCAAAGGCATTTCGCGAGCCTGAGCCCGAAGTGTACGGATATTATTCAAAACGTTTAATGCATTGTCCATGATGTGCTCACTTTAGAGATGTATCATTAAATTAGTGACTCTGATTCTACACAAACAAATAATGATATCAATTGCGTCAGGATAATATTACACCTTATTACACAATTCCTGTGTGAGCCCCTTCAGTTTATTGAATTTTAATACGTTCTTTTTATAAGGGCTTATTGCGTCTGGATTAATAAATTTTTAGCGCACAAATCACCTTGAGAACGTCAAAATAAGCAGAAAAATATTATTAAGCTAAATTTCCCCCTCTTTATAAGAGTATCGCTGCGTGAATAACATATGTTGCTATTATGTACAAATCAGGCCAGTTCTTTTCTTTTGGTGCGGTTCTCCATGCTTAACCTTATTCATGCCGCTAAAATTCTTCTGCCGGAAACCGATGAAAGGCATCTTATGCACAAAAAAATTAAAGCGGTTAATGCGGCATCGCTTTAAAATGTGATTCACATCACACAGGAATTTTATTAACGCCATGTTTAAGACTATTTTTGTTGTTTGTGCCGCGTGCGTGGCGCTGAAGCTTGCGCTGGACTGGCAGATTATATTGCAGGTGGCGGAAGGTTAACCGTCAGCTGAGAAGCCAGAGCCGCAAATTCGGTCAGATTGCGGGTTAATACGCCGCGTCGCCATATCAGCCATGTGGTCAAAAAACGATAATTATCGGCCAGCGGCCAGATGCTCACCGTGGTGCTGCCCGGCATACTTTCCAGCATACTGCGTGGCATCAGCGCCAGCCCGCCGCCAGCGATCACGCAAGCCAGCATGCCGTGATAAGACTCCATTTCGTAGATTTTCCCCGGTGCAGCGCCATCATCCGCAAACCAGCTTTCGAAATGACGGCGATAAGAGCAGTTCGAGCGGAATGCATACAGAATCTCCCCGTTAACATCCTGACCGCGTGTTACAGGCGCGTGGTGCAAAGGGGCGACAATCACCATTTCTTCTTTATACACGGGCACGCCATCCAGAACCGGATGCAGTACCGGCCCGTCTACAAACGTCGCTTCCAGCTCCCCTTCCAGCAATTTATCCAGTAATTCCCCGGAAGGGCCAGTGCTCAGCGCCAGTTCGACTTTACTGAATTGCTGGTGATAACGCGCCAGCAGAGCGGGGATCCGCACCGCGGCGGTGCTTTCCAGCGCGCCCAATGCAAATATCCCCTGCGGTTCCGTGCCCGCCACAGAGATCCGCGCTTCATCGACTAAATCGAGAATGCGGTTGTTGTAAGTGAGAAAGTTTCGCCCGGCCGGGGAAAGGCGCAATCGCTGGTTTTCACGAATAAACAGCGCCACACCCAGTTCAGCTTCGAGCTGTTTGATACGCGTGGTGAGATTGGAGGGCACGCGGTGAACCAACTGCGCCGCCGCGCTGATACTGCCGGTTTGTGCGACGGCGCGAAACATTTCGAGCTGTGACAGATTCATAGTCTTTCTCAAAAAGTGAACGGTTTACTTATTTTTATTCATTTTTATTCATCTGTGCAAGTCTCTATGCTCATCGGACAGGATAAATGAGGAACACATAATGACAACGCCCGACACGCACGCAATTTCGCTGAACCCGTTCAACGGCCAGCGTATCGCAGAGTATCCTTTCGACACCGCACCGGCACTTGAGGAGTCCGTCGCACAAGGCAGCGCAGCCTTTAAGCAGTGGCGCAAAACGGATATCGCTCAGCGCGCATCCCTGCTGAACAATCTGGCGACAGAACTTCGCGCAGCCGGTGAAGACATCGCCCGCATGATCAGCCGCGAAATGGGTAAACCCGTTAAACAGGCACGCGCTGAAGTGGAGAAATCCGCAGGCCTGTGCGAATGGTATGCCCGGCAGGGTCCGGCGATGCTCGCACCTGAACCCACCATGGTCGATAACGGCGAAGCGCACATTCATTACCGCCCTTCCGGCATGATCCTGGCGATTATGCCGTGGAACTTCCCGGTCTGGCAGATCCTGCGCGGCGCGGTACCTGCGTTACTGGCGGGCAATACATTCCTGCTCAAACCTGCGCCGAACGTGATGGGCACAACTTATCTGGTGAAACAGGCTGCGCTGAAAGCCGGTTTCCCGGCGGGGGCGTTTGGCGTCATTAACGTCGGGAATGCAGATGTTGCCGCGTTGATTGCCGACCCGCGCGTTGTCGCCGTCACGGTGACCGGCAGCGTGCGTGCGGGTGGTGCTATTGCGGAGCTGGCAGGTAAATCGCTGAAGAAATGTGTGCTGGAGCTGGGCGGTTCTGATCCCTTTATCGTGCTTAATGATGCCAGCCTCGATGAGGCGGTGAAAGCGGCTGTCGCGGGCCGCTATCAGAATACCGGACAGGTTTGCGCCGCCGCGAAACGCATGATTGTGGAAGAAGGTGTGCTCGAAGCCTTTACTGAGAAATTTGTCGCGGCCACACAGGCACTCGTCATCGGTAACCCGCTGGATGACGACACCTATATTGGCCCGATGGCGCGCTACGACCTGCGCGATGAACTGCACAAACAGGTGCAGGACACGCTGGCCGAAGGCGCAACGCTGTTGCTGGGAGGTGAGAAAATTGCCGGCGACGGTAACTTCTACGCCCCCACCATTCTGAGCAACGTGACGCCGCAAATGACGGCATTCCGTCAGGAATTGTTTGGGCCCGTTGCCGCAATTACCGCCGCGCGTGATGCTGAGCATGCTGTCGAACTGGCGAATGACAGTGATTTTGGCCTGAGCGCCACGATTTATACCGCCGACCTTGCACGGGCAGAACAGATGACCGGCGAACTGCAAACCGGGGGCGTATTTATCAATGGCTACAGTGCGTCAGACCCGCGCGTGGCATTTGGTGGCGTGAAAAAAAGTGGCTATGGCCGCGAATTGTCACATTTCGGTTTACGCGAATTCTGCAATGTGCAGACCGTATGGAGCAACCGTAAGTAACGGTTGTCCTGTTGAGGGTTAAGATAATCACAGGATTTCATAATCCTGTGATTATCTCTTTTAACTGACCCCGTGAGCCCGGTGCCTGGATCCTGGTGACGGCCTGATGATAACGGGACGCCTTTGTTGTTACTTAAACAACCCCATCAGATGGTTTAAAATCAGCGAAGAAAGGGTGAAATCAGGGTCAGCAAATGTGACGCCCTGCGCACCAAGATGTGAGAATAATGGCAACGTCAGTGCAGGTAATACACATAACAGCAGGCCATTGATACCACTGGCAATCATCGCGCCACGGAACCCGCCGGTAGCATTACCGAAGATGGCCGCCGCGCCTCCCGTAATAAAGCTCGCCATAATGCCCGGAACAATAATGGGCAATCCGACAAACGGGAAGATGAGAATACAAGCCAGTTCCACAGAGAAGCTCACCAGAAAACCAATCAACGTGGCATTTGGCGCTTTCGTGAAAAGCACCATGACATCCACCGCCGGGACCGCGCCAGGGGCGAAAACTCGCGAGAACCCTTTAAACGCCGGTACGATTTCCGCCGTAAATAAGTTGACGCCCGCTTTGGCGAGATACAGACCGCAAGCAAACACGGCCGACTGCTCAAGAATAAAAATAAGCGTATTTTTATCTGCCGCACCTGCACCATACACCAGCGTCATCGCCGTTTTGATCTGCGGTTGTGTAGCAAATACACAGGATATGAGCAGAAGAACCAGCATCGTTAAAAGCGTGGCGATGTTGGGTTCCCGCAGGAAATCAAACTTGTTACTGATTTTAAGATGTTCTGTATCGGTCTTTTTATTACCGAACCATTTCCCCATATATGAGCCGATGATATATGAAGATATGGCCGCGTGAGAAATGGCATATTCATCAGAGCCTATGATTTCACGGCTAAATCTGTTCAGGAAAAACGGCGATGCGGCCATATAAAAGCCGATGAAAATCGACGAGATGATAATAATGGGATAATAGCTATAACCCAGTTGCATCAGCACTGCTGTTAATGCAAAGGACATAAACAAGACAAGATGCAGCGAGAGATAGATAAATTTCAGGCGCGTAAAGCGGGCCAGAAGAATATTGATCACCATAGAAAACAACAGAATTATCGCTGCCGTTGAACCAATCTGATCGATGGTCGCCGCCATGATTGCTTCATTACTCGGCACCACACCAACAATGTTAAAGGCGTTAGAAAACAAGGTGCTAAAGGCCGTTAACACTTTCATTAAGATTGAGCCACCGACTTTTATCATGGTAAATCCGATAAAAGAAAGTGCCGTTCCGGTGATTATTCTTGATACCGATGCTTTTTGAAAAACCAGTCCCAGAAATGCAATAATCGCAATGATAACAGCCGGTGTTTTAACCAAACTCAGAAATATTTCCATCTTCCCCTCTTTCATTGAATTTATTTTGATTGAAAGTTGCGGCCTTTTTCTAAGAAACTTTATCGTTACATTTTTCCAACATATCTCATTCAACCTTATTCAGCCGTTATGGGATCTTGCTTTATGAAACAATGTTTCTTTTTATTTGGCACGACGTTTTATATAGATATCCTGAAAGGGATGATGTGAAGTGACTCGCAATTAGTGGAGCAGAAGGCATTTTTTAATTCGTTTTGGAATGGACATAACAGGAGGGCACCGGTCTGACGAAGCGCAATGCTGGCCGCCGCTTCCCGCGTTGCGGGTCTGAATCCTTCGACGCTCTCCAGTGCACTCTCCGGACCGCGGACAAAAGGTGAAATGCGCATCCCGCAGGCCGGGCGCAAAACGCCTTCCTTTTTGTACTCATTTCAAAAATACCTGACCTGTAACCAGGTGAAAATATCCTCTTTTATTTTCGCGTTAATTGTGGCGGGAGATTAATTAACAAAGAATTAGCAATTAAAGCTAAAGGTCATTACATGAAAAGGTATTTATTAGCATTGCCCGCTGAATATTTCCGGTGCGCTAACGCCCTTATTCATTAACGGTGCAACTCAAGATCCGATTTAGAAAAATGACCTGATGAGGAGTAAATCCATGAAAGGCTTAGTGAATGATGTTTTATCAATATTCTCACCCAAAGCGGTTAAGCCTGTTTTGGTCCGCCAGGGGTTATCGCATCGCGAGATTGCCTCGCTGCAGGCCGTCGGTGTGACCACGGTGTCCTGGGCCACCTCCATGGAAGAACTCAACAACGCATTTGTAAAAAAAGCGCTGGATGCAGGCGCCGTCGGCTACCACATTACCCATGTAGAATCGCACAAACCGGGCAAGGAGCAACAACACGTCATGGCTGCCACCGCGACCTTTTATCATATCAATCACAAAGTAGCTTATGGCTGATGTACAGGGAAAGTCGCTATAAAAATGCCGCAGGCGTGCGGCGTTTTGACATTATCCCCCCCCACACACCTTTCGGCGGATGAGGGGTTTCAGCAATCTCTTAGCGTGTCACCGGATTACATCTGGGTCAATCATGTAACCCGCTGCAACGCCTGAAATTTCTCTGGAAAGCACCCGTCATTTCCGCACTTAGCCCGTTGGTTTAGCTCACTCAATTACGCTATAGTGCGTGCGCCGCGGCAAAATCCGCTGCCGGGTTTCGCAGCCTGAATATCACGTTAGAAACACATATGTCATAATTATGTGTTGGGCCTTCCTGTACCTGTCAAACGCAGAGATATCGTGTTTGTACATTCAATGGTGGCTCAGGCAGGGCAACCTTCGGGTTGGCCGGGTTTCTAACGTTCGCCGGTACTGCGAACCCTGTCTGAGCTACCACCAATAAGAGTTTCGCAGCTCTGTCGGTGGCTTATATCCACACGTTAGAGATTCAAAACATGAAACTATCACATACCCCTACATTTCTGCCCTTCTTCCCGGCTGTTCCTGCGCTGTCAAAAACAGGAGCAACCCGTCATGAATAATCACGACTGGCATCAGGCCGATATCATTGCTGCATTGCGTAAGAAAGGCACAACGCTGGCCGCCGTTTCCCGCGCTGCCGGTCTGAGTTCCTCGACGCTGTCTAACGCACTTTCAAGACCCTGGCCGAAAGGTGAACTCCTGATTGCCCAGGCACTGGAAATACACCCAAGCACCATCTGGCCAAGCCGGTATTTTGATCCCAGGACCCGTGAACGTATTCAGCGGACGGTGAGATCGTCGAACAGAATATAGAAATCGATATCAGGGCGCGGAATGCGCCCTTTATAGTGGCTATTTCAAAAAATTGCGAATCTGTAACCCATAAGAACATGGCTAACACCGCGACCTTTTCGCTATCAATCACCAAGTGGCTCATGGCTGATTTGCAGATCAAGCCGTTATGAAATGAAAACACCTCAGGCTTTAAGGATTGCGGCTTTTTTTATATTGGGGAAAGGTTTACATAAGGTCACTGCTCATCCGGTCCAATGACTGAAAGCCGCGCTCGTCAACATGCAGCAGCATCATTTTCTTTTTCTTAACACCTATAACGGGTAAGATTAGTCCTAATAACAACCTGTAAGGAAATAGAAATGGGATCTATGGTTTTTTGTAGAGGATGCGGAAAGGAGATCCACGAGTCGGCTAAATCATGCCCGCATTGTGGAGCAACTCAAAGTATTAATCCTCAGGGGACTAAAAGCAGGGTTGCTGCTGCTTTGTTAGCATTCTTCCTGGGTGGTTTTGGTGTTCATAAGTTTTATCTGGGTAAAATCGGGCAAGGGTTCTTATACCTCATCTTCTGCTGGACATTTATTCCTTCAATAATTGCCTTCATTGAATTCATTATTTATCTGTGCGATTCAGATGAAAACTTCGCCAAAAAATACGGTTGAGTTAATTATTTGATTATAAAAGCCGCTTTCAAAAGTGGCTTTTTAGAATCTACTCAACACGACATGAGGTTATTGATAAAAAAAACCCACACCCACCTTTCGGCGAATGCGGGTTCTCAGTAATCTTTTGTCCGTTAAATCACATTACATCTGGATCAGATGTTTGATTTTCACGTCCGGATTGGTGTCGGCAGCGTAATCAACACCGTTCAGGCCAAAGCCGAACAGACGCATGAACTCGCTTTTATAGCCCGCGAAATCAGTCAGTTCAGCGATGTTGTCGTTAGTGACTTCATTCCACAGTTTACCGACTTCTTCCTGCACTTCCGGCGCGATCTCTTTGAGGTCAGCGCGCAGACGGCCTTCGTTATCGACCAGTGGCTCAGCGCCGTACAGGCTGTCTTTGTACAGACCGTAGACCTGCTCGATACACCCTTCATGAGTGCCCTTTTCTTTCATCACTTTGAACAGCAGGGAAAGGTACAGCGGCATCACCGGAATAGCAGAACTCGCCTGCGTCACAACGGCTTTCAGTACGGAAACGCGTGCATCGCCGCCCTGTTCTGCCAGCGTGCTGCGGATATCCAGAACACGTTTGTCCAGATCCTTCTTCGCTTCACCGATAGAACCGTTCCAGTAAATGTCCTGCGTGACTTCTTCACCCAGGTAGGTGAAGGCGGTAGTTTTCGCGCCTTCAGCCAGCACACCGGCGGCTTTCAGGTCGTCGATCCACATCTGCCAGTCTTCGCCACCCATAACGGCCACTGTGCCCGCGATTTCTTCCGGGGTTGCCGGTTCCAGCGTGGTTTCGTTGATGGTTTCTTTGTCGGTATTGATGCCGCGAATGGTGACTTGTTTACCGATTGGTTTCAGGGTGGAGTTGAACACTTCACCGGTTTTAGGATGGGTGCGGCGCGGTGCTGCCAGGCTGTAAACCACCAGATCAACCTGACCCAAATCTTGTTTGATCAGCTCAATGGTCTTTTGCTTCACTTCATCGGAGAACGCGTCACCGTTGATACTTTTTGCGTACAGGCCTTTCGCATCGGCGAATTCTTCGAATGCGGCTGAGTTATACCAGCCCGCAGTGGCGGTTTTGGATTCATCGCCCGGACGTTCGAAGAAGATGCCCAGCGTGGCAGCGTCAGAACCGAAAGCAGCAGAGATGCGGGCAGCGAGGCCGTAACCGGTAGAAGCGCCGATCACCAGGACTTTTTTAGGACCGCCTGCGATTTTGCCTTGCGCGGTAACGTAGTCGATTTGTTCTTTAACGTTCGCCTTGCAACCTTCCGGATGGGCAGTAACACAGATAAAGCCACGGATACGTGGTTTGATAATCATATAGACCTCATTGCAACTGTCTCAGTAAATTGGCCGATAGAATATAGGTTTGCGCCGTTTCAGGCAAAACCTGACGCTTCATCGCCGTGTAAACAGACTTCTCTGACCCGAAAATAGGCTCGTTTGCGTCAGAAAGTATAAAAATTGAACCAAAAGTGATCCCCGTAGTGTAACGCAGTCACGCCGGGATTTTCATTTCAGGCTTCACGCATTCCAAAAGCATGGCGGCGGCAAACCGGACATTCATTATCCCGGGCGGACCAGGCGGGAAATAAGTGGCGACATACCCGGCATTGTGCTTGTTCAAGGCTGTAAACGGTTAATGTACCTTCATTGCTTTCACGCACGAATAACGCGCCGTCGAAGCAAACCGCTTCGCAGTTGCCACAACCGGTACACTTCACAGGATCCAGCGTTAACGCGAGATTATCCAGGCAGATGGCTTGTTCGGGGCAAATCCGGCTACAGGCACCGCAGAGGGCGCAACGGCCTTTGTCGAGATCAAGGTGATATTCGCTGATCTGCGTAAAACGGGTGCGCCTGGACCGACGCCCGACAGGAACGTTACCGGCAGAAGCGCCTTCGTTTTTAAGATGCAACCACCGGCGGCGTGAACCGTTGAACGTTTGCCGGGACGGCGGCACAATATTCCACAGTGGTTCCTGCATTTGTTTCAGACGAACATTCAGCGTGGCGACGGCCAGAAACCAGCCAGCCGCGCTGTCCGCTGTCATCTCAACAAAACGAATGCCGTATTCACTGTGCCACATCAGTAATTCTTCCGGGCATGGCGCAATAGTGCTGAGCGGCGTCACCAGCCGGTCACCGCGATAATGCCTTTGCGCCGGTGAAATACCCTCCGGCGCACCCGTCGGGCAGTTAAAAAGACAATACCCGCAGCCGATACAGGCCTGCGGATTAATCACCATCATTTTTTCTTTATTGAACGTGACAGCCCCTGTCGGGCAAACTTCCGCGCAGGCTACGCAGCGGCTATTTTTCACGGTGTTGCGGACGCATGCCTTTCCGGCACCCGTAAAGCGCGGACGGTCATTAAGCGAAAATACCTCCATCAGTGAATGCTGAAGAAGTTAAAACGCAACATTATTTCAGCAAGCAGCATCAGGATCCCACCCGCGGACAGTAATCCCCCACGAATACGGTGATTTTGCCCGCTATATGCCGTCGCGCCCGTACCTGCAATCAGTATCACCCATGCAACCAACCGCAATGTCTGCGACTGGTCAAAAGCGACCAGCGGCTGGTGCGGGAAAGTGATGACATCACTGTTCACGCCGCCCAGATAGCCCAGATACAGCAGTTGTTCCAGCAAACGCATCAGCGTTACCGCAATCAACAGGCCGATGCCGAAGCCGGCTAAACGTCGGGCAAGCTGCCATGGCAGCCACGGACAGCGCGAAATCCGCCAAAGCCCGGCAATCGCGCCCAGGCTGAGCGCCGCACCATAAAACATGACGTAAGTATTGACGTGCATCCAGGTCACGACCGAAGCGTGAACGTAAACCGCGCTCATACAAAACAGATCAGTCAGTCCCAACAATGAAGCGAGCAGCAACAACGACGTCATGACGCGCTTTAACATCAGGGCAATCAACGTTGTCAATCCCAGCATACCCAGATAAAGACTGGCGAAGACAATTTCCCGGCTCAGCCAGGAACTGCTGATGTGGCTCAGCGCGTGGAAGGCATTCAGCGGGTAGCCCAGATGCGCTGTCGAAACCATCAGCCCCAGCGCACCTGTGATGAAAGCCAGCAACATTGCCGGTGTGGCAACGCGCCATTTATCCTGCGCGTTCAGGTTGTCAGCGCCATAAATCAGCGTAAAGGTGATGAAAACGATGCTGCCCACGGAAAGCTGGAGCAGCAGTGTGAAGATGATAAGTGGCCATTCCTGCAGCATTATTGACTCCTTTTTTCCGCACCCTGGTGCGGTTTGATGACCAGATTAGGCTGAGTCAGCGCGGAATCCGGTAATCCCTGAACATCACAAAGACTGCCGTATTTCGCCCGTAACTCATCGATCGGACCAAACTTAATAGCGCCTAACGGACAGGTCGAGACGCACACAGGCTGCTGACCGGTTACCTGCAAATCGATACAGAAATCACATTTCGACATCTGACCGGTCTGCGTATTGAGCTGAGGAGCACCGTACGGGCAAGACCACGCACAGTATCCGCAACCGACGCATTTATCGGTATTCACCCGCACGATGCCGTCACCGGGACGTTTATGCATGGCCGTCGTCGGGCAATTTTTAGTACAAACCGGGTCGTTGCAGTGATTGCAGGAAATAGACAGCGTATAGGCGTACACGTTGTTGACCATTCCGCCCATGCCTGTGGGGATGAAACCGCCCCCTTTGATTTCATAGATACGACGAAAACGCCTGCCCACTTCAAGATTGTTTTTATCTTTGCAGGCGACCTGACAGGCTTTGCAGCCGGAACAACGGGAGGAGTCGATATAGAAGCCGAGCTGGCGATCGCTGACCGGAGGATAATCTGTAAACTGGCTCATGCTTTAATAACCTCCACAAGCATAGTCTGATGGGAATTCCCTTTTGCCAGCGCGGTAATACGCGCCGAACTGAGTACGTTAGCGCAACCGCCGTGATCGACACCGCGGGCATCCGGTTGCCACCAGGCACCGGCCTGCATAGCCACCACGCCGGGCATAATCCGCTGAGTCACTTCCGCCGGGATTTGTGTCACGCCGCGGTCATTGTGAATACGCACAAGGTCGCCCTGGGCAATACCACGACGATGAGCATCCAGCGGATTGATCCATAACTTTTGTTCCTGAACTTCCTGCAGCCACGGGTTGGCATACTGCGTGGAATTCGCACGGTTCTTGCCTTTCCAGGTAATCATCTGCAACGGAAATTTTTCCGCCAGCGGATCTTCCGGCCCTTCGTGAGCGGGCACATAGTGCGATAATGCCGGGATTTCCGGATGGTGCATGTCATAAAGCCTGCGCGAGAAAATCTCGATTTTTCCGGAAGGTGTCTGGAAAGGATGATTTTTCGGGTCGCGGATATTATCTTCAAACGCCACATATGGCTCGCTTTTGAACAGATGACGACGCGTTACCAACAGTTCTTTAAATGTCGGGAGTTTCTCATCAGGCATCGCCTGACGGGTTTTCTCCCAGATGTGAGTAATCCATTCTTTCTCTGTCCGACCCTGGCTGAATTCTTGTTCAACACCCAATTTCGCCGCCACCTCGCGCAACCAGTCGTAGTCAGAACGACTTTCGAAAGGTGGCTCGATGAGCTTTTCCGACAGCATCAGGTAATTACCTGTTCCCCAGGTTTCGCCAATGTTCCAGCGCTCCATAAAGCTGGTTTCGGGCAACAACAGATCGACATATTTAGCGCTTGGCGTGAGGTAAAGATCGCTGGCAACAATGAATTCAATTTTCGATTCATCTTCGAGCACCTTTACGGCCTGGTGGATATCCGGGTTCTGGTTAGCCAGATAATTACCCGCCAGCGAGAAAAGAATGCGGATATTGCTGTCGAGTTTATCCCCGCCGGTCAGCCCGTCCTGCGGCGTGACCAGACTCGCGTCATCCGCTGCCTGCACCCAGTTCATTACCGAGATTTTTTGTTTCACCGGATTGTCCGGCATCTCCGGCCCTGTGGTGAATTTACGGTTGCCGATACCCCCGTAGCCACCAGCCCAGCCGCCTTTGATCCCGACATTCCCGGTAAGGGTAGCCAGCAATGTCGAGCCGCGCGCGGTGCGTTCGCCGCAATTATGCCGCTGTGGTCCCCAGCCCTGGATCAGTGCGGCAGGTTTGGTTGTTGCATACTCTCTGGCCAGCCGGCGGATGGTCTGAGCAGGAACATGGGTGATCACTTCTGCCCACTCAGGGGTTTTCACGACGCCGTCTTTCACCCCGGTCAGATACGACATCAGCGATTCGTCTGGCGGTACATCTTCAGGCATTGAGCTTTCATCAAATCCCAGCGTATAGCGCTCGATGAAGGCATTATCGTGCAGATTTTCGCTGACGATGACATACATCATCGCATCCATAAGCGCGTTATCCGTTGAAGGACGCAGCGGGATCCATTCATCCGCCAGCGAAGAAGCGGTATCTGAATAGCGCGGATCTACCACAATGAAGCGCGTGCCGTTTTGCTTCATCTGCTGAAAATAGTGATTGGTGTGACCAAAGATGGTTTCTGTCGGATTATGCCCCCACAGGATCACCAGTGGCGTATCTGCCAGCGTATCCAGCGTGTTACCGCTCGCCGCCGTGCCGTAGGTGTAAGGCGTCGCCGCCGCCGTATTTCCCATACTGACAGAATGGTAGGAACTAAGATGACCGCCGGTCAGATTCAATAACCGGCGGGCCATCGTATCGCCGGAGAATGCGCCGCCGCTGACCGCGGTTCCCACATGAACGTAACGCGATGACGGTCCGTATTTTTTCGTAATACGTTGCAGATTATCGGCGATAAGTGTCGTCGCTTCGTCCCAGCTTATCCGGACAAATTTACCCTCGCCGCGTTTGCCCACGCGCTTCATCGGATATTTCAGACGATCCGGGTGATAGACAAATTTCCGGTAACTCCGTCCACGCACACAGGCGCGCATCACCGGCATGTCCGGGTCAAGTTCTGCATCGGGCCGCGTGGTAATTTGAATGACTGCACCGTCCTGAACATGCGCCCGGATATCGCATTTCCCGCCGCAGTCAAACGTACTACATGTCGCCACCACGTTGACCGGAGAGGGCACTAATCCTGACGAGGTAACGGAGGATTTATCGGCGGCATGACTGAATTTGAATCCGACCAGAGGAAGCGCAGCCACCATGCTGCTGACCTTAACGAAATCACGCCGGGTAACGTTTGAAATTATGTCACATTTATTTTTCATAACATTGGCTCAAAAAAGGAAAAGATCTTCCCATGCTTAACTCAAATTATTCCTTGTGGAATATCAAACCAACGCACGCCGTTACTCACTGTCAGGCAAAAATTTCCGTTTTGTCTCCTTCTGGTGTTGGCTGACATTTCCGGTAATTATTGTTAAGCATTGCGAATCATTTTCGCGAATATTTCATCACTAAAAAGTAACTTTTCATTCACCAAAATCGCGCCAGCCCCCTTCATTTCTCCCGTTTCCTTTCAAAATCCGGATTATGCGTTAGATTTATAGCGTGTGATCTGAATCACACAAAAACCATAATAAAGTCATGATTAGGGAGCATCTGTGAGTAAGAAAATAAACAGTGGCGGTCAGGATGAGGCGGCGAAAGCCTCGCAACCGACCGAACCGCTGGTAAAAGTCATTGCCTTTATAGCCACCCTGGGTGGCTTACTTTTTGGCTACGATACAGGGGTTATTGCCGGTGCTTTGCTGTTCATGAAGCACGATCTGCATCTGACATCGTTAACCACCGGGATGGTCACCAGTTTCCTGATCCTGGGTTCAGCAGTGGGTGCGGTCTGCGCCGGTCGCGTGGCGGACCGCTTCGGACGTAAGAAAGTCATTCTGGTGATGGCACTGATCTTTATGGCCGGTTCGCTCGGCTGTGCTACGGCACCCAACGTCGTGATAATGATTATCTGCCGGTTTATTCTGGGGCTGGCGGTCGGTGGCGCGGCAGCGATTGTGCCGATATATATTGCGGAAATCGTCCCCTCTCATCGCCGCTGGCAGTTCGTTACGTTACAGGAACTGATGATCGTCTCCGGTCAGTTGATTGCGTACACCAGTAACGCGGCCATCAACGAAGTGTGGGGTGGCGAAACCACCTGGCGCTGGATGCTGGGTGTCGCCTGCGTCCCGGCTGTGGTGTTGTGGGTCGGAATGCTTTTCCTGCCCGATACGCCGCGCTGGTATGCCATGCATGGCCGTTATCGCGAAGCGCGCGACGTGCTGGAACGTACCCGCAAAGCCAGCAAAGTGGAAAAAGAACTGAGCGAAATCCGCAGTTCCATGAGTTCCAGAAGCGAGAAACATTCCCGCCGTCAGAAAACGATCTCCGTCTGGATGAAGCGTCTGGTGTTTCTGGGGATTGGCATCGCCATGCTGCAACAGCTTTCCGGCGTGAACACCATTATGTTTTACGCACCGACCATGTTGCAGGCCACCGGGCTGAGCACCAACGCCTCGCTGCTCGCCACCATCGCCAACGGGGTGATTTCGGTGCTCATGACGTTTGTCGGCATTATGCTGCTGAGCCGCTTTGGCCGTCGTCCGCTGCTGCTGACGGGTCAGATTGGCTGCACGCTTACGCTTCTTGCCATCGGGCTAGTGACATGGTTGATGCCGGAAACTGTCAACGGGCATCCGGATACCGTACGCAGTTATCTGGTGTTAGGTGGCATGCTGGTTTTCCTGTGCTTTCAGCAGGGCGCACTTTCGCCTGTCACCTGGCTGTTGCTGTCGGAAATCTTCCCGATGCGCATCCGCGGCATGGCTAACGGTGTATCGGTATTTGCCATGCAGATGACCAACTTCTCCATCGCCTTTATGTTCCCGATCATGCTGGAATCTATCGGGCTGACGATGTCATTCTTCTGCTTTGCCGCCATCGGCGTCGCAGGTGGCCTATTCGCCGTGATATTCGCGCCGGAGACGCAGGGCAAAACCTTAGAGCAGATTGAGAAACACTTTAAGAAACAGTTGCAGGATGACCCCGTTCCGCAGGAAGCAGGCAGTTAAGTTAATAAGGTCATAACTCTGTCCGGCCAGTATGTTATCTGGCCGGACAGGACGTCAGAAGAAAGAAAAGCCTGCCCCCTCCCCCCTCACATCTGATGCATCATGTTGTATAATCGGTTTCCACGCCCTTATCCCAACTCCGGGTGCGCGCACATTATTTGCTACGGTGAACTTTTGAATTATCCCATCAGTTCGATTAATCACGCTTATCTGGGCAGCAGCGTTTACGCCACCTTGCGTGAGGCTCTGATTACCGGCCGTCTGAAACCTAATGATCGCCTGCGTATCCGCGAGCTGGCCGAACAGGTCGGCACCAGCGTCACGCCGGTGCGGGATGCAATTTTGCAACTGGCCAAAGAGCAGGCGCTGGAAATGCGCACGCCGAAAGATATCCGCGTACCTCAGCTCGATGAACAGCAGTACCAGGAAATCCGCACTTTGCGGCTGGAACTCGAAGGTCTCGGCGCGGAGAAAGCCGCGCAGTCGGTGACGGAATACGAATTACAGCGGATTGCGCAGAACATCGAAAACAACCGTCAGGCCATCAGCAACGAAGATTTACCCGAAGCCCTGCGCCTGAACAGTGAGTTTCACCTGATGCTGGCGCAAAGCGCGCGGATGCCGTTACTGAGTAACTTTATCGACAGTTTATGGATGCGCACCGGCCCGCTGATTGCGCAGGCGTATGCCCATTTCTCCGAACGCATGGCAATTGAACATCACGAAGAGATTTTGATCGCGCTGCGTAAAGGCGACGGCGCAACCGCCAGACGCGCCATTCAGGAAGATATTCTCGACGGCAGCCAGAAGATGGTCGAGTTTCTGGCCGTGGGACGTGAAAAAGCGTGAGGCGAAAGTGTCAAATATGACCCTTTAATGCCGATTTTTACTGCCAGAATGCACAAACGGCGGCGTGAACGGCATAAAGGTTCAAATATGACACTTTCAGAGCTTAAATGGTTCGACGTGACGGGTCTGTCACCCCATTTCGGCCAGCACGCCCGCCAGTGTTTCCAGCAACAGCGTAGCGTGTTCCGGCTGAAAGACCAGCGGCGGGCGAATTTTCAGGACGTTCGCTGCCGGGCCCGTAGCGCTAATCAAAACCCGTTTCCGCCGCATGGCATTGACCACAAAAGCCGCCCGTTCTGGCGCGGGTGTATTGTACTGATCGCTCACCAGTTCCACTCCGATAAACAAACCATCGCCGCGAACATCACCTATAACCGGATAACGCTTCGCCAGCTTTTGCAGCCCTTCTCGCAAGATAGCACCGGTCATCCTGGCATTCTGCTGCAACGCTTCACGACGTAAAATCTGTAAAACGGCATGCGCTGCACGACAGGAAACCGGGTTGCCGCCGAACGTATTGAAATAGCGCTGACGGCGGCCAAACTCCGTGAACAATTCCGGTCTGCCCACCAGTCCGGCAACCGGATGACCGTTGCCCATCGGTTTGCCCAGGCTGATCAGGTCAGGTGTCACGCCGTAACGGGCGAACCCCCAGCGCTGGCTGCCGGTACGACCAAAGCCGGGCTGCACTTCGTCTGCGATAAATAATCCCCCTGCCGCCCGTACCCGTGCCACGGCGCGTTGCATCTCCGCCGGTTCGGGGCTGAAAACACCGTCGCTGGAGAAAATAGTGTCCGCTAACAACGCCGCCGGTTTTACGCCTGCCTGTTTCATCGCGTCCAGCGCCCGCTCCACGCCGGCAGCAAATTTACCCGGATGGCGAAACGTGTCCGGCGCATCGGTCAGCCAGACATTTTTGCCCTGCTCAAACCCGTCGCCAAGCGAGGGCGAGAGTTCTGCCAGCGCGCTGGTCACTCCGTGATACGCCCAACGCGTTACAATGACGCCCTGCCCGCCCGTGACTTGCCGTGCGATACGCAACGCCAGATCGTTGGCCTCGCTGCCGGTGCAGGTCATGGTCAGGTTGCGCAGCTCAGGCGGAAACTCGGTCAGGAAATCTTCAGCAAATTCGACAATCGCATCATTCAGATAACGGGTGTGGGTGTTGAGTTGCGCGGCCTGCGTGGCGATGGCTTCAACCACCGCCGGATGGCAATGGCCAACCGACGCCACATTATTATAAGCATCCAGATAGCGCCGCCCTTCGCTGTCGTATAACCAGACGCCTTCACCGCGCACCACATGCAGCGGCTCCTGATAAAACAGCCGGTAGCCGCCACCGAGAAACTGCTGGCGGCCTTCTGATACCTGTTTCGACGTGAGCATAAAACGGCCTCTTATTTCTGTTCAAATGCGCACGACTGACGAAATATCAGGTCAGTCTGCGTAAAGGGCAGCGACATCAGACGCGATAAACTTCCCCAGGCGTGGGCCTGATTACGCAAAATATAGTCACGGTTTTGCGGATACAGCGCCGCACGGTGCCGGGCAATCAGCAAACTCAGCGCCAGCCGTGACGCCACCAGTTCCGGCAAGATATCCAGCTCGGCACCGGTGAGTGGCAAACGCCCGGTATAAGCGGCAATCATCGGCCGGCAATAAAGGAAAAGATCGTCGCCTTCACTGTTGAGCTGATAAGCCAGCGCGGTGGCCAGTTCGTTGATAAGCGGCGCGTGAAGGGCGTCACCGAAATCAATAATGCCCGCCAGACGTTGCGGATCGGCGCTGTTAACCAGTACGTTGTGGGCGTTCAGATCATTGTGGATCACTTGTCTGCGCAACTGCTGGCTGGCCGGAACCACTTTTTGTCGGTGGGTTTCCAGCACGCGGGTAATGGTACGGCGCTGTTCAGGATCAGTGAATTGCGTTATCCCGCCTTCAAGACGTGACATGTCGCTGATATCCCACAGCAAATCACGCTTTGCACCGGGATGTTCAAAATCTCGCAGCGCAATATCCAGCCGGGCCAGCGCGTCACCCAGTTCATGCATCAGCCTTGGGGTACGCGGCACCTGATATTGCGCAGTGCCCGGCAGATAACTCACGGCACGCAGCGTCAGAAATTGCCCGGCAACCTTCACCTGCGGCGTGAGTTCGCCGTGGCGGCTTTGCAGTAAACGCGGCACCGGCAGCTGGCTGTCATGCAGGGCCAGATGGCTGAGAATGGCAGTCTGGAAATCCACTTCAGCAGGCACTTCCGCCGGATTCACAAAACGCAGCATATAAGCGTGGCCGGGATCCGTTGTCAGACAAAAATTGCTGTCGCGTTCACCGCCCAGCACCTCCGCTTTGCCTTCCAGCCCGTAAACCTGCGCAGCAATATTCTCAGCCTGCAACGTGCTGACTCGCGGAACCTCCGTCGTAAGGAGGCCGGTTAATAACAGCGAAGGCGTGTCAGACATGCTGACCGCCGTTTACGTGGATCTCAGCGCCGTTAACGTAAGAGGCACCCGAGGTACACAGGAAATGGATCAGCGAAGCGACTTCTTCGGCTTTGCCCAGACGCTGTAAGGGTACGCTGCGCTCGACGATATCCTGCGTGCCCGGAGAAAGAATCGCAGTATCAATTTCTCCCGGCGCAATAGCGTTCACACGTACACCGTGCGGACCGAATTCGTGCGCCATTTCGCGTGTCAGTGTGGAAAGCGCCGCTTTGGAGCAGGCATAGGCCACACCTGCAAACGGATGCACTTTGCTGCCCGCAATCGAGGTCACATTAATGATGCTGCCCTTTGCGGCTTTCAGTTCATCAAATAATCCGGTCGCCAGGATCGCGGTCGAGAACAGGTTGACGTTAAACACCTGTAACCAGGTGGCGTAATCGCTGTCGAGCACGCCAAGACGGCCGCCGGTGGGCGTTTTCGGTGAAATACCGGCGTTATCGACCAGTGCATCCAGCCGCCCGCCGAGGCGTTCCTTGATCATCGGCAGGGCTTTCTGCACGCTGTCGATATCTTCCAGATCCAGATGAATATGATTGAGGAAACCCTCTGCCCACGGGCATTCATCTACCCAGTTCTGCCGCGATGCGGTGAAAATCCGCCACCCTGCCGCATAGAAATGTTTGACGGTCGCGTGACCAATGCCACGGCTTGCACCGGTCAGCAAAAGTGTTTTTTTCTGCGTTGTGTCGGTCATGAGAAGGGCTCCCGTTATTTTTGATATTTGATGCATCAGGAATAATGAAAAAAAGAGGACCTGTAAAGTCCTCTGATGAATTTAACGTCAGTGTGTGGCCGGAGAATGACGCAGGCGTTCGCCCCGGCGGCGCAGTAATTCCATCACCAGCAGCAAAATCAGCGAAGCCCCCACCATTAGCGAAGCCGCAGCCGCAATGGTCGGGTCGAGGTTTTCACGGATGCCGGCAAACATCTGAATGGGCAGCGTTCGCTGACGCGGGCTGGCAAGAAATAACGTCACCACCACTTCGTCGAATGAAGCAGCAAACGCAAACAGCGCCCCGGAGAAAACACCCGGCGCAATCAGCGGCAGCGTGACTTTGCGGAACACCGTCCACGGCGACGCGCCGAGGCTGGCGGCGGCGCGGGATAAATTACGGTCATAATTTTTGAGTATCGCCACCACAGTGATCACCACAAACGGTACGCCAAGTAACGCATGCGCCAGCACCAGCCCGAGATAGCTGTTGAGCAGCGACACGCGGGCAAAGAAGAAGAACATGCCCACGGCGATAATCACTACCGGCGCGATCATCGGCGATATCAGGATCGCCATAACCAGCGATTTGCCACGAAACTCGCCGCGCACCAGCCCGACCGACGCCAGCACACCCAGCACGGTCGCCAGCAAAGTGGCCAGCGGCGCAATCAGCAGACTGTTGCCCAGCGAGCTCAGCCATTCATCTGAGTGGAAAAATGTCTGATACCAGCGCAGCGAAAAACCGGTCAGCGGGTAGCTGAGGAACGAACCGGCATTGAACGACAGCGGCACAATGATCAACACCGGTACAATCAGAAACAACAGGATCGCCGCGCTGTAGAAATTAAAACACCAGCGCCACAACCGCAGAATTAACGCCCCTTTTTGTCTCATTGTGTGTTTCATCTTCAGGCTCCTTAATGCGCTGCAATTTCAGCTTTGGTACGCGTGACGCGGATATAAACGATATATAACAGCACCACAATCACCAGCAACTGACTGCCCAGCGCCGCAGCCATTCCCCAGTTCATCGTGGTATTAGTGAAGAACGCCACGAAATAACTGATCATCTGATCCCCCGGGCCGCCCAGCAGCGCTGGCGTGATGTAGTAACCCATCGCCATCATAAACACCAGCAACGCACCGGCGGTTACACCCGCATAAGTTTGCGGCACATAAACCCGCCAGAATGCCGTGAAAGGATGCGCACCCAGTGAAATCGCAGCGCGAACATAGTTAGGGGAAATGCCTTTCATCACTGCATATAAAGGAAGGACGATAAACGGCAGCATGATGTGGGTCATCGAGATATAAACACCGAGGCGGTTGAACACCATCACCAGCGGATGATCAATAATGCCGGTGGAAAGTAACGCACGGTTAATCAGACCACCCGATTGCAGCAGTACAATCCAGCTTGCAGTGCGGACAATCAGCGACGTCCAGAACGGCAGCAACACCAGAATCATCAGCAGATTCGCGCGTCCGGCCGGTTGTTTTGCCAGCCAGTAAGCCAGCGGATAACCCAGCGCGACGCAGCAAACCGTCACCACCAGCGCCATCCACAATGTGCGCAGCAGGACGTTGACATACAGCGCCTGATCCGGTGGCAGGGCAACAATTTTTCCGCTATCAGCGTCTACCTTGCGGTCAAACACCGACAATAAATAAAGAGAAGTGACCGGAGCCGAAGCACGTTTCACCGTCTGCCAGGTACTGAGTTCTCCCCACAGCGGCATACTCCGGATCAGTGGTTCACGCACCGCCCCACCGCCCTCCGGTACGTGGCGTAATGTGCCGGTGATCAGGCTGCGGTAACGGTTATCTTCGTAGCTTAAACGTTTGGCGATTGTCGCCATCTGACCGCTGTTGCGGGCATTACGCAAATCGGCGACCAGTGCGGAAAACGTTGCCTCATCTGGCACGCTTTTGCCGTCCCAGTGGGAAAGCAGTGCCACGGTTTCCGGCATCGTTGCGCCCAGCTCGGGATTGGTCACACTCTTACCCAGAATGGACGCAATCGGGAAGAGAAAACTGACGATGACAAACAACAGTAACGGTGCAATCAGTAATAACGATCGGCGGGTGTACGCCGCGTCCACTTTGCGCAGACGCTGACGCAATGTCGGCCCTTCTGCTGATTCTTCCGGCACCGGAGTGGTTAACATTTCGGTTTGGCTCATGTTTTTCTCCCGCTGCGAGGTTTTTATGCTTTTATCGGGCTCACAGCCCAAAATCATTCAAGTTGCAGCAAGGCGGCGAACGAGACGGATCCCCGGTCACATACTTGAGTATGTGACCGGGATTCGCGAGTGAAGCCAACGCAGGTGCAGCTTGAAGGATGAAGGGCCGACTACTTAGAAGACCAGGCGTTGAACCGTTGCTCGAGATCTTCACCATGCTCAATCCAGAAGTGAGTATCTACCTGCAAAGCGCCTGCCAGGTTTTTCTCGGCGGTTGGCAGATTCTGAGCATATTTCGGGTCGATCATACCGGTAACGGATTTTTCGGTCGGCCCGTAGGGGATGGTTTCGGCAAAGACTTTCTGGTTTTCAGGTTTGTTGGCGAAAGCAATAAACTGTTCTGCCAGATCTTTATGTTGGGAACCTTTGACGATGGCCCAGCTGTCAAGGTCGTAGAGGCTGTTGTCCCAGACCATTTTGAAATCATGGCCTTCCCCTTGTGCGGCGCTGACGCGGCCATTATAAGCAGACGTCATAACCACATCGCCGGAAACCAGCCACTGCAAGGGTTGTGCACCGGATTCCCACCATTGAATGTTCGGCTTGATCTGGTCAAGTTTTTTGAATGCGCGCTCTACGCCCGCAGGCGTTGCCAGCACTTTATAGATATCTTCGCGTTTTACGCCGTCAGCCAGCAAGGCGATTTCCAGCGTGAATTTGGCACTCTTGCGCAGTGCACGTTTGCCCGGAAAATCTTTCACATCCCAGAAGTCGGCCCAGCTTGTTGGCGCTTTTTTCAGTTTGCTGGCGTCATAAGTCAGCACGGTTGACCACAGGAAAATGCCCGCACCACATTCGGTGACCGCACCCGGCACATATTGCGCTTTATCGCCCAGCTTGCTCCAGTCCAGCGGTTCAAACAGCCCTTCATCACAGCCGCGGATAAGCTCCGGGCTTTCCACTTCCACCACGTCCCAGCCAACCTGTTTGGTTTCGACCATTGCACGGATACGCGCCATTTCACCGTTGTATTCTCCCGGCTCAATCGTGCCCTTTCCTGCTGCCGCAAAAGGTTTGTAAAAGGCTTTGTCCTGGGCGTCCTTGTTCAGGCCGCCAAAAGAAATCACGGTCAGGGATCCCGCCTGAGCCTGAAACACCATCCCTGCAATAAGCGTGGTAAGGACTATTTTCTTGAACATGCTGTGACTCCTGGGTTAACAAAAAAGGAAAAGCGCTAAGAGAACGGCATTGTTAAAAATATGATGCATCATATTTTATTACAGAGCATAAATTATGCCATTTCTGTTGAGTCCGCCCGCCACGCACAGAACGGCGGGCGGACAGGGATTAAAGAGGCGTTATGTGATTTTTTTATGCCTCATGACACTCAGTTTCTGATGACGGGCACTGCTTTCGTGCATCGGTGCACTTTATCTGCACAGCGACTCACCCGGCGCGATGCACGGGTTTCCTCAGTCAGCCAGCACGCGGGACAAAATGGTCAGTGCAGCTTTGAACTGCACATCAGGAATGGTCAGCGGATACAGGAAACGGATCACGTTGCCGTGTACACCGCAACTGAGCATCAGCAATCCGGCGTCCAGTGCTTTGCGCAGATACTGCCTGGTCAGTTCAGAAGAAGGCTTTCCGGTAGACGGATCGTTAAATTCAGCCGCCACCATCGATCCCCGCGCGCGGACATCCACCAGCGCCGCGCAATTCGCTTTGGCTTTCTCCAGCACTTCGGCCAGCTCTGCGCCCAGACGATTTGCGCGCTCGCAGAGTTTTTCTTCTTCAATGATGTCCAGCACCGCCAGCGCAGAAGCGACAGCCAGCGGATTACCCGCGTACGTGCCGCCAAGGCCACCCGGCTCCGGTGCATCCATCAGTTCAGCACGCCCGGTGACCCCGGAGATCGGCAAACCGCCGCCGAGACTTTTCGCCATAGTGACGATGTCCGGTTTGGCATCCGGATAGTACTCTGAGGCAAACATTTTACCGGTGCGCGCAAACCCGCTCTGTACTTCGTCGGCAATCATCACGATGCCGTGACGGTCACAGATTTCGCGCAGACCTTTCACGAAATCTTCCGGGGCAATATTAAAGCCGCCCTCGCCTTGTACCGGCTCATACAGGATCGCAGCAATCTGCTGCGGCGCGATATCGCTGCGGAAAATACGCTCGATGCTGTCGAGTGCCATTTCAGTGGTGACGCCGTGAACAGCGTTGGGATATTGCGCGTGAAAGACCGAGGCCGGGAACGGCCCGAAGCCCACTTTGTAAGGCACCACTTTGCCGGTCAGCGCCATGGTCAGCAGCGTGCGGCCATGAAAGGCGCCGGAGAAGGTGATGATGCCGGGACGACCGGTGGCGGAGCGGGCAATTTTCACCGCGTTTTCGACAGCTTCCGCGCCGGTACTGAAGAACGTGGTTTTCGCTTTGCCGCTCACCGGTGAAATCATGTTGATGCGTTCGGCCAGATCCACAAAGCTGGCATAAGGCACAATCTGGTAGGAAGTGTGCGTGAACAGGTCGAGCTGGTTGCGGATGGCTTCAACGATTTTCGGGTGACGATGCCCGGTGTTCAGTACCGCAATCCCGGCAGTGAAATCAATATACTCCCGCCCTTGCTCATCCCACAGCGTGGCATTTTCTGCTTTCGCTGCATAGAAATCACACATGACGCCAACACCACGCGGTGTCGCCTCTTTACGGCGTTTTTCCAGTTCACTGTGACTCATCTTTCGCTCCTGCCTTCAGGTTGATGTTTTACAGATTGCCGGTTGCGAGATGAATAATTTGTCGAATTAGCAATCCGTTCTTGTTTTTTATCCCGTCAGCGGCCCTATAATCCAGAACCAGTTTTAATTATTTTGAGGATCCACTTTGCGCTCATTGCTTTCTGACCTCATTTTGCAACGTCTCACTGAGCTTTCAGATGCCCTGCCCGGCACGCTGAACAAGCGGCTTTATCAGGCATTACAACAGGCTATATTTGATGGCAGTATTTCCCCTGGCAGCCGTTTACCAGCCTCAAGAGACCTTGCCAAAGAGCTGAATATTTCGCGCAACACAGTGCTGGCTGCCTACGAGCAGTTGCAGGCCGAAGGCTACATTCAGACCCGCAGCGGAAGTGGTACCTTCGTTCCCGCAGATTTACCGAAAGACGGCGTATTCGCCGATAAAACACCCACGCGCTGCACTCCGGTTCGCAGCCACGTGTCACTTTCCAAGCGCGGTTCTCAATTGCTGACGCGTACCGGTGTTGCCTCGCATCAGTGGGGCGCGTTTATGCCGGGCGTACCGGACGTCACCAAATTTCCGCATGACATCTGGCGTAAATTGCAGAACCGCCTGAGCCGTCGTCTGTCTCCCGAATTTCTCACCTACTCCGGTCATGGTGGCTGCCCGCAACTGCAGCATGCGCTGGCAGATTATTTGCGTATTGCGCGGTCTGTTGACTGCACGGCAGATCAGATCCTGATCACCGCCGGTACCCATCAGGCGCTGGACTTGCTGGCGAAAATGCTCTGCGACCCCGGCGACACGGCCTGGATTGAGGAGCCGAGTTACTGGGGAATTCGTAACGTGCTGACCATCAACGGCGTTGATATTCAGCCGGTGCCGGTGGACGAAAACGGGCTGAACCCGCCTGACAGTCCGCCACAGGACCGTGCACCGAAGCTGATATGCGTGACACCGTCACATCACTATCCGCTTGGTTCGGTGATGAGCCTGGCCCGGCGGCAAAAAATTCTTGCCATCGCCAGTCAGCAAGGTAGCTGGGTGGTGGAAGATGATTACGACAGTGAATTTCGCTATTCAGGCAGCCCGATCCCCGCGTTGCAGGGACTGAGCAGCGATGCGCCGGTGATTTACATCGGTACTTTCAGTAAGACAATGTATCCGGCAATGCGGATAAGTTACGTCGTGCTGCCTCGCCCGCTGGCCTCACGCCTGAAAATTGCGCACTCCGAATTGTACCGTGCCGGTAACGGACTCACGCAACTCACGCTGGCACAATTTATTCGCGAAGGGCATTACGCCGCTCATATCCGCCGGATGCGATTGCTTTACGGCAGGCGGCGTAATGCCCTGATACGGCTTATAGAACAGGAACTCGGCCCGGAATTTCTGTGTGAAAACAGTAACGCCGGTCTGCATCTGATTTTGTCACTGCCTGATTCGATTGATGATGTGGCGCTGAGCGCAGAGCTGGAGCAGAAAAAAATTCTCACGCGGCCGCTGTCGGCATATTACCTGCGCCCTGCCCCGCGGCGCGGACTTTTGCTCGGTTACGGCTGCGTTCCTGAAGAAGAAATTGAAACGACTTTCGGGCATATCGTCGATTGTTTGCGGCGCAGGCTGCAATCCGGTGGTGCAATCCCACTTACCGATAATGAGGCGCTACCCAAAAGAGGGATTGCCTGATCCTGCGTTAAATACCGTATTTATTGCTAGCAATAAATCTTAGACATATAAAAATCATAATAGAATTCATAAGCCTGCGAGATTTCTCTCAGGCTCATATTTTGTGTTCTTTTGTCAAAAAATGCTTGTTAGCGTCAGAAGTGGGTGGTAAAGATTTTTAATAACGCCAGACAAACACTCCTTCTGAGGATGTTTTATGCACAAATTGTGCCGTGTCGCGTCATCCCTTTTTCGATAATTTTTAACTGCGGAGTGTCTGTGATGAGAACGTATGTCAGCTTCAAAAATATCAAGAAGAGTTACGACGGGGAAAAATTGGTGGTCAAAAACCTCAACCTTGATGTGCGCGAAGGAGAATTTCTGACACTGCTGGGCCCATCCGGTTCCGGCAAAACCACCAGCCTCATGATGCTTGCAGGTTTCGAAACGCCTACGCAGGGTGAAATCTTACTGCGTGATAAACCTCTGCATAATTTGCCACCACATCAGCGAGATATCGGCATGGTGTTCCAGAACTATGCGCTTTTCCCTCACATGACCGTGGCCGAAAATCTGGCATTTCCACTGACCATCCGCCGGCTTAATAAATCTGATATCAAAGAGAAAGTTGACCGCATTCTGGACATGGTCAAACTCAAATCTCTGGCTGACCGCTACCCCGCACAAATGTCGGGCGGTCAGCAGCAACGTGTTGCGCTAGCCCGCGCACTGGTGTTTGAACCTAAGCTGGTGCTGATGGACGAACCCCTTGGCGCACTGGATAAACAATTGCGCGAACATATGCAGATGGAAATTAAGCAACTCCACAAAATGTTAGATCTGACGATTGTTTATGTGACGCATGACCAGAGTGAAGCAATGACAATGTCTGACCGTGTTGCGGTGTTTAATGATGGCGTGATACAGCAGATGGACAGCCCGAGTGTCATCTATGAAAAACCGGATAATGCATTCGTGGCCCAGTTCATCGGTGAGAATAACAGCCTGCTGGCGACCAACAATGCAGCGGAAGGCGATTACTATCGCGCCTCGCTTGATGACGGAACCCAACTGCGTGCTGTAAAAATCCGGCCAAGTTCACCGGGCAAAAAGATTTTGCTCTCGATTCGTCCTGAACGTATCAGTGTGAATAGCCCTCAGCCGGGGATGGAACAGGTGAAGGCAAGAATTCAGCAATTTATTTATCTGGGTGATCATGTACGCATGATGACAGAAGTAGCCGGTCAGGATAATTTTATGGTTAAACTTTCTGCGGCTGCAATGGATCCTGACTGGAAGCCAGGTTCCGAGGTGTTACTTTCCTGGCAACCTGAACATCTGCGCGCACTGGATGTGATCACCCACTGATTTAAATCCTGAAATCCCTGAATTCGGAGATTACCTGCTCTTGGGATTCAGGGATACTAACATCCTTAAATCATGGTACTGTCTCCCATCATCCCATCATCCCATCATCCCATCATCCTATTATCTTATGATTCTTACATCCTATCATCCTGATATCTTTGTATCTTCTTTCGCTACCCTTCTGGAATCATGTGATTCAATAATTACAGAATCCTTGCACGTAGAATCCCGTAATCACAGGATGAGGTCAGTACAGTACCGCATCTTATCATCTTATCATCCCGTCATCTCAGGATGCCTGCTGGGATTACAGAATCACAGGATAATATCTCAGGATCCTGTGATTCTTGCTCATCTATCCCAGGATTATGAAATTCTGACCGCATCCCGTAATCTCAGGATTTAATATCCAACCAATAGCTCTATCTACATGATTATTATGGTATGATTACAGGATTACTTAATCCCTAAGTTGATACAAAATCCCATAATCCTGAGATTAATTCTGCATCATATAATCTCAGGATACTTATCATCTTGCTGCCAGCGACTTGTGTACGCGGTTTAGCATGCTCATAACTTTAAATCCTGATATCTCCGAATCCTCGAATCAGAGTGGGATTACAGGATTATAAAATCCTTGAATGCTACGTTATGGATATCATGAGCCTCCTGTAATCATTAAATCTTGTAAGCTCAGGATTCGGGGATACAGTAATACTCTTCACTGCATTGCATCAGGATTCCAGGATGATAAGAGTGCTGTAATCCTGATACGTATCCTTGTATCTCAGGATGCTGGTAATTGTAGAATTATATAATCACAGAATTACAGAATTACAGGACTAATCTGCGCTGGCATCATCGAATCCAAAGAGTCTGGGATTGTAAGATAGAAAGATGGTGAGATGGTGAGATGGTGAGATGGTGAGATGGTGAGATGGTGAGATGGTGAGATGGTGAGATGGTGAGATGGTGAGATTATAGAATCCGGGAATGAGGTCTTACAATGACTCAGCGTTTTTATTTTTCCGCATCTCATCTGTATGACATAAGCCGATGATGACAAAATCCTGAAATCATAAAATCTCGGAATCTTGTCATCCTGCAATCCTTAAATCATGGAAGAAAGGGCGTTCACACTCATAAGATAGAGAAATCACCGAATCTCAGGATTACATAATCATGGGATATTATAATTCAATAATCCTTAAATATTGAAATCCCCGGATGCAAACTTTATAGTAGCGCCTCAATCCTGTGATTCATGGATTAGAAAATCTCAGAATCCTGTGATTACACACTTTATGAATCCTGAAATCTTATGATTTTAGAATCCTGTTATCTTCATTGTACACTTCATCAGAGGTTGTCATGGCAGCGAAAATTATTTCTTTCCTGAACGGGAAGGGCGGAGTAGGGAAAACCACGACGTCTATAAACATAGCAACCTGTCTTGCCCGGCAAGGACACAAAGTCGTAATGGTGGATACCGATCCGCAGGGAAGTATCAGTAACTGGTATGACGAAAGCAAATGCCAGTTCGACCTTGCAGAAGCGGCTTCAGAAAAAGAAGTCTATACCGTTCGCAAGCAACTGAAAGAATATGATTACGTGGTGATAGATGGTGCTGCTGCCATTTCAGCGATTTCATCCGCTGCGGTGATGGTCAGTGATCTGGTGCTGATCCCCGTGACACCGTCACCTTTAGATTTTGCCGCCTGTGGCGCTATTCTGGCCGTCGTGGAAGCCCGCGAGAACTTGCAACCGGTGATTGCCCGTTTTCTTATCACCAAAAAAGTCGCTTCAGCTAAAATGCTTGAAGTGTTGAAAGAATCCATCGCCGATACCGGAGTTCCTGCATTACGTACTGGCACGACACAGCGCCAGGTTTACATTCGCACAATGATGGATGGCGGTACCGTTTTCGATACGACAGACGGAAATGCGAAGGGTGAAATTGAAATTATGACCAAAGAAATTACGGAGTTGCTGAAATGAAAATGAAACTTGGCCAGCACAGACAACTGACGACAGCCCTGGAAGCGGTATCTAAACCACCCGCATCAGTAAAGAAATTGCAGACCAACATCGATGAAGAACTGCATCGCCGTTTCAAAACCAGCTGCTTCCTGCAAGATCGCGAAATGAAAGACGTTCTGACAGAGTTGATCGAGGCCTGGCTCATCACCAACGAACGCACATGATACGTTGATCACCGGTTGGATCGGGCCTCTCAGGGCCCGTTTCTGATGACTCCTCCGGCATGAGATCCTTACGCGGTCTGGCTTCAGCGCTAACTTATCCCTTCCTGAATTATCTTCTCCTGTGTGCTCAGATCCCAAGATCTAATAATGTTTTGTTTATTTTCTAAGTTTAGATCTTTCTCTTTAGAGACGGTTTTTACCTTTTATTATCAAAAGGTTATGACAGTCATTGTGGAGGTATTTCCTGCGTCAGGTGGAGATCATTCCTGTTGGAGGTGGATCCTTTTTATGCTGAATGTAGAGTCTTTTTCTGTGGATAATGTCTTTATGGATCAGGCTATTATCTACGTGGAATGATTTCCTGTGGATATCTCGTTTACCCGCCAGTCAGCCAACCTGGCAAGCTTAACATCTCCCTAACAGACTGTCACAACAGGCATTTCTTATAAGTGGAAGGATTTCCTGATCCCATAGCTAACATCAATATGTGGAACAATTTCCTGTGACAGCGTCACGTTGTGTCACTGAGTCCGATAAACGATCTCCAATACCCGCTGGCAGGGCAGAGCAATGCTCTTTGAGCCGTTCAGGTAAGGGCATATGTGGAAGCTTTTCCTGCTCCTGATCTGCTCAATGTGGAAACATTATCTGATCCCTGGAAAGCATCCTCTTATCCTTTATCTAAAATAATCTTTATAAATCAGATAATTAAAATAGTGGTGACAATGTCACTTTTCTATATGTGGAATGTTTTCCTGATCAAAGATGATGATGTTCGCGATGTTTGCCCGCAGAAAACCTCAATGCGTTACTAAAGGTGGAGAAATTTCCTGATCCTGTTGCCGGCTATATGTGGAAAGATTTTCTGCGAGTGCGCCCCGACTTCTTATGTGGAATGATTTCCTGTAAATATGATCAACCACTTCTTAATGTGGAGACATTTTCTGATCCCCGGACCCCCTATATGTGGAAAGTTTTTCTGTGCATCCGCTCAGGCTGAAAACCCTGGGTCGAAGCGAAGTGAGAAGGGGATCACAAAGCTGACTTTGATGTTTTTGTGTGCTCCGGCGCTTCATATGTGGAGTGATTTTCTGATCGCACAGAGTCTGTGGTGAGGAATTGCTGATAAAATTCCGCGAAGATCATCCTTCGTATAAGTGGAATAATTTCCTGTAAAAAACTCGACGATCCAAGGTGTTAAAAAAAGGATCCCTGACGGCGCTGAAAAGCATATGTGGAGATTTTTCCTGATCAGACTTTTCGGATCATTGTTTAATGTGTTGATTATAAAAGAATAAATAACCCTTGTTTTTACTTTACGTCGGTATTTTTTATGTGGAATAATTTAACTACTTTCCACTTATGGATCCTGCTACATGGAACTGAATAAACTCACCGTAGTTCAGGGGAATGATCTTCTTGAAGGCGCTTACAGCGTCACTCTGGATGAAATGCGCCTGCTAAATCTGGCACTGGCACAAATTGATAGCAGGAAACCTCAGCCAGATACGCTTTATCGACTTTTCCCTCAGGATTATCAGCGGATCTACGGGGTAAACCCGACAAGCAGCCACCGCCAGTTGCGTGAAGCAGCTGAAAGCCTGATGAAAAAGCCGGTCACCATCTACAAACCGGATGTTAAAACCGGCAAGGTTCGCACTGTGCAACTCTCCTGGTTTTCACGTCTCGAATATGTGAGCAGCGACGATCACAGCGCAGTAGTTTTGCGGTTCGGGCAGGATGTCGCTCCGTATCTTTATGAACTTAAAGAATCTTTTACCAAGTTGAATTTTGCCAACATCGCAAAACTTGATACGCCTTTCTCCGTACGATTGTATGGCTGGCTCATCAAAGCTAAGAACCTCTACGGACGCCGCAGCGGCAAAGCCATAGAAGTGACGCTGGATCTTAACTGGATGCGCGAGAAGGCCGGTTTGGCGGGCAAATATGAGGACTATCGGGACTTCCGTCAGAAACTCCTTGAGCCTACGATCAACCGGATCAACGCCAATACCGATATTTCGGTGGTCTGGGAGCCGGTAAAGCAGGGCAGAACCGTCGTATCCATCAAGTTTGCCTATGTGGATGAATCCGCGCCAGAAGCCAGCAAACCGCTACGCCCGCGTTTACCGCGCCGTCCGCGTGCTGTCGCCGGATCGGCGCTGGAAGGCGAGTGGGCACGCCGTTGCATCTCCATCTTCGAGGAGTATCGCGAGAAACTCAGCGCTTACGATGTGGATGAGAAGGCCACCTTGCCGGATCTGCGCAAGCTTTCGGGTTGGTATAAGCTGATCGGTGAGAAGAATAAGCAAAAAGAGATCCTCGCAGAGGTTAGTGCACGCAGCAAAAAAGCCGCTGCCTGATTGGCCTGAACCAGAAATAAAAACGGCGTATCTATAAAAGATACGCCGTTTTTATTTGTCAAAATCACCCCCCGTCAGAGTATATGTCTAATACGAATAGGGCTTAACGAGTTAGTGAGTACTTACTGGGTGATATCAGGAAATCTTTCCACATTAGCCGTTTTGGCGACTTTTCCAGCGTACTGTTTAAAAGCTATAAGCCATACGTTCTAAAAAATGATCACATGAGGCATAAAACCCAGTGCGGAAGCCTATTTCTAACGTATATGCAGGCTTGAAGTGTAAGTGATACTGACATTATCGGCCACGTTTGCCCTTAAATTGCCACCATGCACCATTTGCACCGCCATTTTATCGCCATTTAAGCCAGAGGGTTTAGCCTTACTGCTTCCTCAAGGTGCTCGGGTGCAAAATGGGCGTAACCCGCCATGCGTCAGCGGGTGATCGATATCATGCGCAAATATGCCTTGAAAGAAGACGGTGACGAACGCGGCGCAGCGGGCTACATCGCCAAATACATCGTAAAGAACATCGACGGTTACGCACTGGAAGGCGAGCGTGACCACGAAACCGGCGAGCTGCTGACAGATTCCGCTGCCGCTGTCACCGCCTGGGCTGCTACCTGGCGGATCCCTCAATTTCATCCTATCGGCCTGCCTACCATGGGGTCATACCGTGAGTGCCGCCGCATCCGTTCCATCAGCCTGGCTGAAACTTTTGACGAAGAAGTCGAAGCCGTTCGCGCTGCTGCTGATGCAGGTGATTTTATGGCGTACATGTCAGCCCAGGGCGGCGCTAATGTGCCTCGCGACGATCAGACTGTGCGTGTCGCCCGCCGCGTGGCTGATGAGCTGAACGCATACGATGAGGAAGTCAAAAAGGTTGTGGGCATTTTTGCGCCTCACCTCGGCGAATCCCGTGTTTATGAAACCCGAACAACACAATGGCGGATCGTTTCTTCTTCTGTTGACGTTGAGGTTTTGACCTTAAAAAGCGCCTCCGGCGCGCCTACAGCGTCCACTTCTGACAACCTGCGAGTTGTTGGCTGGACAGACACTGCCGCCGTGAGGGCGATTGTGGCGCGCATTAGGGAGGAAACACCGAGAGTCAGCAAGGCGCAGCGAAGTTTTGACCCAACGAAAGCCCGGGATGTTGCTCCTTCGGCAAGACTGACGGCAGAGGAACGGGCGCGATTGCCTGAGATTGGACGGGAATTGATGAAAAACGGCATCACTGCGCATCGCTGGGAGCTGGAAGCATTAACACGGGGGGCTACGTTGAAAGTAGGTGATACAGAAATACATTTCGGAATGGTTGAGGATTGGCCGGAGTTTAGCTAGAAAAAACGCCCTGGTGGGCGTTTTAGTTCATTTGATGAGTATATCATTCAGAAGCTCTTAACTGCTGCCGGATGTATAGGTGAAATAAATAAACTACTCCTACAGCAAGCAAGGCTGAAACACTCATCGCTGTATTTAGGTATAGGTCTAATATTCCCTCTGCATCGTAGATACCAAAGAACCATGCAAAGTGATGCATTGCGTCCTCAGTGATGAAGTTATCAATCACCTGGCTAAAGATGACCGTCAATACGCAGAACGCAATCAGATAGCCCAAGCTCGCAAAAAAAACCTTTACCCACCTCATCCAAGCATAATCTTGATCATTCCTCAGTAAAGGACACGATTTAAGGCATGTTCTTCTGCCATAAACTACTTATTAATTTTTGAGGCATCTTCCTGTTTAACCTGTTCCATCCAGCCTTCTAATGACCATAGACAGGTTGCGGATTCAACTCCAGGAACGTCCAGCAATGCCAGACGTGTTTCATTATAAATACGCATCATTTCTTCTTTAGGCTTATTTAACGGGGAAACACAGGATAGAACGCTTCCTTGCTGATGCTTATATTTGTGCTTGTCAAGTATGGCGAGAGTGTTCAATGTCTCTTTAGAATTTGGGGCAATAGCATAATAAAGTGCTTCGGAGAGCTGTTCTGCCTGTTGCTGATTAATCACCGGCGCTAAATCCGGTGCCAAAGATATCCAATCCTTTTGACCGCTGGCAATATTATCAAGTGCGGTTTTCCAATCATCGGATGATATTTTTTCAGAGAATTCACTTTCGCCATATTTTTGGATTTCATTGCGTAATTTTTGCGGAGTAGCCGCAGCAAAAGCCATCACAGGAAACAATAAAAGTGCAGCAAAAAACCTCATCTGACGACCTCAAGAGATTCAGACGACCCTCGGATTTGGTGACGCACTGATGGTGGCAGGATAATACAGCCCTCAGATGCGAAACCTGATGGCCCGTGAGTTCTTTCACCATGAATTCGAAATAGGCTCCTGCCAAAAGAATCGCCAGATGTTTGGTGAAGTTCTATGGTCATTGGGCCTTTAGACGCTGTCGTGGATCCAATTCGATAAGTCCCACGTGGGAGAGGTCCCATTCCTCTAACATGTTGGCGGTCAGGGTTGTTTTTGTTGGTCAAAACGCCGGAATAACCTTTTCCAACAAGCACACCATCGTGGAACATTTCACCGGTACTTTGTTTGTATGTCCAAACCATTTTCACATCTCCTTATGCAGTAGCTCGTTCGTTCCAGCTATCAGAATGTTGAATGTTCCCATCCAAATACTTCCACGTGATTTTTTCATATCTCAATTCAACGTATTCGATGTGGTTTCTTTTTTCGCCATACGCAGATTTAATATCGTGCATCATTGGAATAATCCCAATAATTTTTACGTTTTCTAAAAGGGTATTAAAATATTCCACTTCCTGCCCAGCATCATTGATACGATAGTATTTGATTTCAGCGGATTTGAGCGTCTGCCCGGTGCATAAAGCTTTATAGATATAGGGGGTCGATGAATCAATTTCCTTATCGAAAGTAAACGGTGCATGAATTCTGGTGCCCGTTGGCTTCCCAGTATTGTTGTCATTGGGGATTGAAACGTCATGCGTAAAACCTACTATCTCAATACTTCCCTCACGTCCCCGGACATCGACAGAACCTTTGATATCTGCTCCGCCGTCATCCTTCAACCATAAATACGCTGGTATAGCCATTGTTAACAACTCCTTATGTTTTGTAGGGAAAACATACACCCAAAAAACCACTTGAACAATATGGACTTTTGCCGCAAAGCGGGGATTTTCTATTTTGCAGGCAAAGCATTCGGATGGCTGATAATTGCCATTCATAACATTCAGAAATATATGGAAATCATATCAGAAAAAACCTACTTAACTGTATAAATACACAGTTAAATGAGGTGGGAATGGAAGGATTACAAACGGCTGCATTGTTGGAGAGGATCGCGTTAATTGTCAAGTTAGCCACATCTACAGATTGCGATCATGATAAACGGGAGATGGTCGCCATTTGGATTGCGGAAATGGCGGTAGCCGAAAAAGAGGAGTTACTTGCCGTTATCTTTGATGTAAACGGTGCGGGCAAAATCCATTGATTTCATTGCATAGCTCTATCAGGAGCTATGCATGCATCACCTGCATGTTTTTGCATGATCCCGAAAGGATCAAAAAATGCCTGTTCGCCCCTACTGCTGGGCTTAGGGGCGCTCTTAGTCATGCAGTAAAAACAGCGAACCAAGTCAGAAGCGGGCAGGCGGGTAACATTGCGCGCGCCGAGGAGCCTCATGACAAAAAATGTCGAAACCTCCGGCATGCTATGGTGTTTTGACTTGTGTTTTGAGCGCAGCGTGATTCTGAGGCGCTTGTGTAAGGTGGGAAGGGGGCTAATGAGAAGTGGGTTAGCCGATACTCATATTTGAAAGAGGCGATGAGCAATGATTAAGTCAATCAAACCTCGTATATATTTACTGAATTACCTCATACAACCAGATAAGAAAGTTGACTTAAGGTCATCTATGAGTATAGAAAATTGAACTGAAGACACTAATTATAACCCATAAGGATCTACGCAATGGAGTCCCCCAAATTATTCATATCTTATAGCTGGTCTAATCCAACCCATGAACAGTGGGTCATTGAGTTAGCTAACGAGCTAACCGAATCTGGTGTTCATGTAATCCTTGATAAATGGGATCTGAAAGAAGGTCATGACTCGGTTGCCTTCATGGAAAAGATGGTTACTGACTCTGATATATCTAAGGTGGCAATTATATGTGACGAAGTTTACGCATTAAAGGCAGATGGGCGAGCTGGCGGCGTCGGGACTGAAACTCAAATCATCTCACGTGAAGTTTATGAAAATCAGGAGCAAGGGAAATTTGTCGCGATCATTTCAGAGAGAGATTCACAGGGTAAGGCATTTTTGCCAACATATTATAAATCGCGAATATATATTGATTTAAGTCAGCCTGATAGTTACGCCGATAATTTCGAAAAATTATTACGGTGGGTATATGACAAACCTCTTTATACGAGGCCAACCATAGGAAAGCAACCTTCTTTTTTAGGCGAATCGGAAGGAATATCTCTAGGCACAACGTCAACATATAAAAGGGCTGTCTCTGCTATCAAGGAAAATAAAACATTTTCCGCAGGTGCATTAGACGAGTATTTTTCGACTTTCATCACTAATCTTGAGAGTTTTAGAATCGGAAAAAAGGAAGGTGAGTTCGATGATCAAATTATTGATAACATAGATAAGTTCCTTCCATATAGAAATGAAATAATTATGTTATTCATTACTATCGCACAATATGCACCAAAAGAAGAAAATATCCTCAAAATACATCGATTCCTTGAGGGTCTTGTCCCGTATATGCATAGGCCTCAGAATGTTAATAGTTGGCAGGAATGGGATTTTGATAATTTTAAATTTATTATCCATGAGGTATTTTTATATTCGATCGCAATATTTATGAAGTTTGAACGGTTTGCAGAGGTGAATATATTATTAACACAAAAATATTACGTACCAGGGAATACAGATTATGGAAAAAACACAATGGTTGGGTACCAAGTGTTTCGAGAACACTTACATTCCATGCAGCATAGGAATAGCAGGTTGAATTTGAGGCGGTTATCTCTTCATGCCGATTTACTAGAACAAAGAAGTAAGAGTTCGGGTCTAGAGTTTCGTTATTTAATGCAGGCTGATTTTATATTATTTATCCGTTCTGAAATCCAAGGTGATGATTATTATTCTCGCTGGTTCCCAACCACATTACTGTATGTTGGCCATTTCCACAGTGCATTTGAAGTGTTTGCAAGGTCTTCATCAAAGTCTTACTTTGATAAAGTAAAATGTATTTTAGCTATAGATAAACCATCAGATATGAATGAGCTAATGGCTGCATATGAAACAGGTGAAAAAATATTACCAAGGTGGGATTTCGAATCATTTACCCCTTCCCAATTACTTGGCTTTGAAAAATTAGCAAAAGACGCATAAATGGTATAGCCATTCTAGGATAGTTTTTCACCATTGAAGAGCATCAGATATAGCCCCTGTCACGGGGCTTTCTCGCCTTACTCTGGTGTAAGTTCGTATGCGGAGAATTCGATCACCTCCTCCCCAAACCACGCATTCAACTCCTTAAACCGCTCCTGCAACGGCGTGAGTTCGTTACGGACAAACACCTGCGACGCCTTCACCGAATCACCAAACCCACCGCTGTTCTCCGGAATAATCCCCATCATCTGCGGCGGCACACGGTGCGCGCACAGCAAATCGTTCTGGCTGGCTTTCTTAATGTTGAAGAAATCGTCTTTGGTTGCGACTTCACTGATTTCACCCTCAGTCATATCATCGGGAATGATGACGTCATAAAGCCTGGAAAATTTTCTTTCAGCCATGTCGGCACGGAAAACCTGCCAGCCATCTGGTGTTTTTTTAACACCGAGAAACCGGCCAAAGACGTTATAAATCAGCATAAATAACTCTTCATCATAATCCAGATATATGCAGAGTAGGACGCTGCGAAAGATATGTAAATCACTGTAATGTCAGATGTATGTTTTTGCGGATAACATGCAATAATTGCATATGATTAAAATGATCACATGGTGATTATTATGATGCACTGCCCGAAATGCCAGCACGCCGCTCACGCCCGTTCAAGTCGTTACCTGAGTCTCAATACTAAAGAGCGCTATCACCAGTGTCAGAATATTAACTGCAGTTGCACGTTTAAAACTCATGAGTCGATTGCTGACATCATTGTCGAACCAGGAACTGTTCATGCCGTTCAGTTACACCCTGACAAGCATCAGCAGCAATCTCTCCAGATGCATTAAAACAAGAAACCCGCCAATCGCGGGTTTCTTGTCTATTGTGTCTTATCAATGATTAGAGGCTATGATTGCTCGCCGCACTAAGGGATGGGTAAACTCCACCGCCATTTCATCGCCATCACTAAAACCATAGCTAAAAAGTAACTTTAGTAATCAAAAAATAACATTATGAATTTATTGAATTTAACTTGATTATTTAAAGTTATTTTTTGGCATTAATAAATAATAAACAGCTATAAGCCATATTTTTTCGTTGTTAGACAAGGCCAAACGGCATCCTTACTCTTTGTCATGTTTTGTAAACCGTTTGCATACTTATGATGAGGATGTCTTTTGACTACGTTATTACGTTCTGCATTCGCGCCAGCCGCACAACGCGCGCGCCGTACTGCTTCTTTCAAAATCGCATTACTGGCCAGCGCCGTGATGCTGTCTTCTTTTGCATTCGCTGATGATGTTTTAAAGGAAGGCATCACGCCGGCAACAGATGCAAGCCAGGTGCCTGCGGCGGCGAAGCTGCGCACTGATACGGTCATTGCCGGGATTTCTGAACCGCAGGGGATTTTTAACCCGTATTTTTTCGTCAACGGCTGGGATGAAAACGTCACTAACGTGATTTTCGCCCGTCTGATCGACTGGGACAGCCAGGGCAAACTGGTTCCTGGCCTGGCGCAAAGCTGGACCGTCAGCCCGGATGGCAAAACCTATACCATCAAACTACGTCCTGACCTGAAATTCAGTGACGGTTCATCACTCACCGCTGAAGACGTCGCGTTTACACTGACGGTGCTCTATGACCCAAAATACGATGGTGATACCGATATCACGCTGGCGCATATTGCCGGTGGTGAGGAATACAAACAAGGTAAAGCGGAAAGCATCAGCGGCCTGAAGGTGATCGACCCGCTGACGTTACAGGTTACCACCACCCAACCGGGAGCCACCACGCTGCAAAAAATCGGCGGGCCCGTGCTGTCGAAAGCCTATTATGGCAAAGGTTACCAGCGCGGAAATCTCGATTACCTGCGCACGCTGCACGGTAAGCCGCTGGGCAACGGCCCTTACGTGTACGACAAGTACATTCCGGGGCAGGAGATCCGCTTCCACGCCAATGCAAACTACTATCGTGGCGTTCCGCCGACACCGCGCTTCATTTATCGCGTGACCAACCCGTCGACTAACTTCCAGTTATTCCAGACCGGCGATACGGATTACGATGCCTTCACTTCCCGCCCGGATGACATCGAACAGCTGAAAATGCTCGGCTTCGCCAATATCAATCTGTACGGATCCAGTGATTACAGCAAAATTGAATTTAACGTTCATCGCCCGGCGTTGCAGGATGTGAAAGTGCGTCAGGCGCTGATCTACGGGCTGGATCGCCAGAAACTGATCGACGTGGTGTATCAGGGTTACGGCACCGTGGCGATTGAGCCGATCGCGCCTATTTCCTGGGCTTACAACACTGATGGCGTGAATCCGTACAAATTCGATCCGGCGCAGGCCAGTAAATTGCTGGATGAGGCAGGGTGGAAAGTTGGCGGCGACGGTATTCGTGTGAAAGATGGTAAACGTCTCGAACTGACGCTGCTGGTCAGCAAAAAAGTGCTCAACGATGCGCTGATCCCGATTGCGAAAGAAGATTATCAGAAAATTGGCGTACTGCTGAAACCGCAGGTCGTGGACTTCAACGCCCTGATGTCGCAGCGTAAAGCGGGCAATTATGATCTGGCATCATTCAGCACCAGCACGCTTAACGATCCGCATGATGGCGTGTGGGATTACTACAGCACCGAGGCTACCGAATCCGGCTACAACAATCCTGAAGTCGATAAGCTGATCAACGAAGGCAACGCCACGCTGGATATCGAAAAGCGTAAGCCGATTTACCATGAGCTGTACAAAGTGCTGGCTAACGATCCGCCGGCGATCCTGCTCGGTAACCGCAAAATTCTTTCAGCCAGCAGCGCACGCGTGACCGGTTTTAAACCGGATATCTACAACGGTCTGACCGGCAGTCTGCCGGACGTCAAAATCGTAAAATAAACAGACATAACGCAGCTGCCGGAAGAGTCCGGCAGCTTCAATGAGAAAGTCATGAGAAATTTCATTCTGCGTCGTTTGCTTCAAACCATTCCGATGTTGTTCCTCGCTTCGCTGCTCATCTTCATGCTGTTTGCCAAAACGCCGGGCGATTTTATTGATGGCAATATTACGCTGACCGCACAACGCGCTGCTGAACTGAAAGCCTTATACGGCCTGGATCAACCGCTGCTCAGCCGTTATCTGCACTGGCTGGGAAATCTGTTGCGGGGTGATCTGGGTTTTTCATTGCAATATCAGATCCCGGTCAGCCAGTTGCTGGATCAGTACATCTGGAATTCCTTTCTGCTCGCCACTATTGCGATGGTGTTGTACTGGGGGATCGCGCTGGCGGTCGGTATTGTCTCGGCGATGAAGCCTTATTCCCTGTTCGATCACGTGGTGAGTGTGGTTATCTTCGCCGCGATGTCCTTCCCGACGTTTTTCCTCTGCCTGCTGCTGATCAAATGGTTTGCCGTTGATTTGCACTGGTTGCCGGTGGGTGGCATGACCAACACCGGCAGTGACGTGACCGGCTGGGCATGGGTGATGCAGGTGGCCGCGCATCTGGTGTTGCCGGTCGTTGCACTGGTGATGCTACAGGCGGGCAGCCTGACACGATATTTTCGTGCCAGCATGCTGGATGTGGTGCGCATGGATTTCATCCGTACCGCACGGGCGAAGGGCCTGCGGGAACGTACTGTCATCCTCAAACACGCGCTGCGAAATGCCTTGTTGCCCATTATTACGCTGCTGGGATTTGAGTTGCCCGGGCTGTTTTCCGGGGCGCTGATCACCGAAAAAGTCTTCAACTGGCCGGGTGCAGGTCACATTCATATTGATTCGCTGGCAGCGCGTGATTACCCGGTTCTGATGGGATTCACGCTGTTTCTGGCGGTACTGACCATTCTTGGCAATCTGATTGCCGACGTGCTGTATGCGTGGGCTGACCCGCGTATCCGTGTGAGGTCGTAATGTTTGGTTCTTTATTTTCGACAAACCGCCGCCTGCGCGAAGCGCAAATTCCAATGCTTGCTCAGGCGACGCCGTCACCCTGGCGGCAGGCGTGGCGGGCGTTGCGTCAGAACCGGCTGGCGATGTTTTGCTTAATCCTGCTGCTGGTTATGGCTGTCTGGTGCATAGCGGGTCCTGACTATTCTCCCTGGCGCGATGATGCCACTGATGCGCTGATGATCAACAAAGCGCCGAATGCTGAACACTGGCTGGGCACCGATTTTCTCGGACGCGATGTCTATACGCGGCTGCTGCTGGCGGGGCGCATCTCGCTGATTATCGGCATGCTGACCATGTTGCTGTCCGTGACGCTCGGATATCTCATGGGCGCGGTATCCGGCTATCTCGGCGGCGTGGCCGATAAAATCATCATGCGTTTTGCCGATCTGGTGATGACTATTCCGAGCCTGCCGCTGCTGATTGTCATGGGGGCGATGCTTTCTGAACTGGATTTTTCGCCGGATTCCCGTGTGTACATGGTGATCGTAATGCTCAGCCTGCTGGAATGGCCGAAGCTGGCGCGTCTGGTTCGCGGACAAATTCTCTCCCTGCGTGAACGTGATTTCATGCTGGCGACGCAGGTACTCGGCTTGTCTTCCCGCCGCCGTTTGTTCGGCCATTTACTGCCAAACACGGTGCCGATTCTGGTGGTGATGGCGACGATGGCCGTGGCGAACGCCATTCTCAGCGAATCGGCACTCAGCTATCTGGGATTAGGCGTGGTGCCACCGACGCCGTCATGGGGAAATATGATGGATGCGGCGAACAGTCTGATCGACTTCCAGCGTCGCCCGTGGTTGTGGATGCCGCCGGGTGTGGCGATCTTTATTACTGTGATTGCGATCAACGTGCTGGGCGATGGCCTGCGTGACGCGCTCGATCCAAAGCTGAAACGGAGCAAAACATGACGCAACCGTTGATCCGTTTTAATCAGCTTTCGCTGTCGTTCTCCAGCGATCAGGGGCGCGTGCGTGCGGTGCAGGATGTTACCTTTGACGTTCAGGCGGGGCAAACCGTGGGTATTGTCGGTGAGTCAGGCTGCGGGAAAAGTGTCACGGCGATGTCGCTGATGGGGCTGTTACCGCCACAGGCTGCGCGTATCGATGGCGGTGAAATCCTGTTTCAGGGGCAGAATTTACTCAAACTTAGGCCATCACAGATGGCGGATTTGCGCGGTAACCAGCTGGCGATGATCTTTCAGGAGCCCATGACTGCGTTGAATCCGGTACTGACCCTCGGCGAACAACTGGTTGAACCGCGGATCCGCCATCTGGGTGAATCGCCGAAACTGGCGTGGACGCATGCGACGAAGATGATCACCGAAGTCGGGCTGGCGCGGGCGGAAAGCCTGATGACCAGTTATCCGCATCAGCTTTCCGGCGGTATGTTGCAGCGCATCATGATTGCGATGGCGCTGAGCTGTAAGCCGCAGTTACTGATTGCGGACGAACCCACTACCGCGCTGGATGTCACGGTTCAGGCGCAAATCCTGCGTTTACTGCGTGAACAGGCGCAGCAGAATCACATGGCGCTGATGCTGATTACCCATGATTTAGGGGTGATCGCGCAAATGGCTGATCACGTCGTGGTGATGTACGCCGGTAAAATTGTCGAGCAGGGCGCAACGGCGCAGGTGCTGCGCAATCCGCTGCATCCTTATACACAGGGGCTTATCGCCTCCAGACCTACCCCCGGAGAACGCCGTCGCCGCTTGTATTCCATTCCCGGCCAGGTACCGGATCTGGCCGCACTGCCGCCTTATTGCGCATTCACTGAACGTTGTGCCCGCGCCACTGACCGATGCCGTCAGGGGATCCCGCCGCTGGAAGGCCAGTACCGGCAGGCAGCGTGTTTTTACAGCGGGCTGAGCGCCGTAAGTGACAACGAAAACAGGGGATTACAGCCATGAATGCTGAATATCTGATTGAAGTGGATGGCCTGAAAAAGTATTTCCCGATCCGCGACGGCGTGTTCGGGCAGGAAACCGGCCAGTTGCGCGCCGTGGATGGCGTCAGTTTTAACATCCGTAAAGGCACGATTTTTGGGCTGGTCGGTGAATCCGGCAGCGGAAAAACCACGGTGGGTCGTACACTGCTCGGGCTGTATGACAAAACGGCGGGCAACGTGAAGTTTCGCGGTGAAGACCTGCACAGCCTGAAACCGAAACAACTGAAAGCCCTGCGCCCGAAAATCCAGCTGGTCTTTCAGGATCCGTACAGTTCGCTGAACCCGCGGATCCGCATTGGTGATGCCATTGGCGAAGCGATGCTGGAACATAAGCGGTGTACGCGGGCGCAACTGCCCGAGAAAGTGCGGGATGTCATGAAAATCTGCGGCCTGTCGCCGCTGCATTACAACCGCTTTCCGCATGAGTTTTCCGGCGGTCAGCGCCAGCGTATCGGCATCGCCCGTGCGCTTATTCTGCAACCGGACTTTATCATCGCTGATGAACCCATTTCCGCGCTGGACGTGTCGATTCAGGCGCAGATCATCAATTTGTTCGCGGATTTGCGCGACGATCATGGCGTGACATTCCTGTTTATCTCGCACGATCTCGGCGTGGTAGAGCATCTTTGTGATGACGTGGCGGTGATGTATCTCGGCCAGTTAGTGGAGACGGCCAGCCGCGATGCGTTGTTCCGCAAGCCCCTGCATCCTTACACGCAGGCGTTGCTGGCAGCGGTGCCAACGCTGGATCCGGACAGCGAACCGGTGGCGATGGTCAGTGGTGAAATTCCGGATCCGTCAAAACCGCCTGCCGGCTGCCGTTTTCACACCCGCTGCCCGCGTGCAACCGACCACTGTCGTCAGGACATTCCGGTTCTGCGTGAGATAGAAAGCGGCCATCACGTGGCCTGCCATCAGGTTTAACCCTTCACCCGCCGGAATTCACTCCTCCATGATCCGGCGGGCTTCCATCTGCATTTTTTGCCCGACGCTTTGGGTCACATCGATCACCTTCTGTGTGGCAGGCGAGAGAAATGCCCCTTCCAGCCAGGTGATCCCCACACGGCGTTCCATCACTAACTGATCGTTATCGATACGGATCAGCCGTGAAAGAAACTCTTCTTCCACCAGAATGTTCTCCGACAAAAAACTCAGCAACCCGCTTTTGGCAATCAGCCCCGGAACCGAGGCCAGCGAGCTTATTTCCACTTTTACGTCCGGTGCCGGACAATGGTTTTCATAGAACATCTTATCCAGCCACTGGCGCATCGACACGGTTTTGGCTGGCAAAATCCAGCCATAACGGCTGAGTTCCCGCAGGCTGGCGGGTTTCCCTGCCAGCGGGTGATCGCGGGACGCGGCGACGATCACCCGGTCGGCGGTTACCGGTAACTGCACCACCGGACTGTCGTAATTAACTAAAGGCCCGATGATCACATCGATCGCATGACGTTCCAGCAGGGCAAAAAGCACGTCATTCATGCCGATCTGGATTTCCAGTTTCATATTCGGCACCTGCGATTGCAGCATTTTGCAGATTTCCGGCAGTAAGAATTGCGTTGCTGAACCGGAGACGCCCACGCGAACGATCCCGCCCGCGCCGCTGCTCAGTTCATTCATGATTTCGCCAATCTCAAGATAAGCACTTTGCAGCGCGACCCCACGCTGATAAAGAATGCGTCCCGCTTCGGTCAGTTCCAGCCCGCGACCGGCGCGTTTGAACAGTTTGATCTTCAGTTCGCGCTCAAGACGGGTGATAGATTTCGACAGCGCAGGCTGAGTTATATTTAAATTTTGTGACGCAAGTCTCAAATTCATCATCTCTGCCGCAGTAACGAAGTAATCTAAGTCTCTGTTATTTAACATTGATTCCTGAAATTCATCAGTTAGGTAATAAAATATAGTAGAAGGCATGAAACGCAGGGTCAATAATCTCGCGATCTTCACGGCGGCGAGGGCGTCGCCGGGAAGACAACGCCAGCGAATCCACCTGTTTTAAGTAAAATAAGACTCTAAGTGCATCTATGAAAATTGTTAATTTCATCATCAGTAAAGACCACACTAAAAGCTTCGGCATCTACCAAAAAGACGGGATTGTCGACGTCGGCGCGCATTCGGGATGCCGGGACATTAACGAATTCATGGCACATCATCAGATGGAAGAACTGCAACGTTACGTGCAGTTGCCGGCGGACCTTCAGCTGAACGACATCAGTTTTCTGCCGGTTATCGACAGGCCGGGGAAAATTTTTGGCGTGGGCATGAACTACGCGGAAAAACGCAAAGAATTTAACGAAACCAGCGACGCGCCAACGTTGTTTGTCCGCTTTGCGGATTCACAGGTCGGGCATAATGGCACCATCATCAAACCGGCTTCTTCTGAGCAGTTTGATTATGAAGGCGAACTGGCGATTGTTATCGGCCGTACCGGCCGTAATATTTCAGCCGATGACGCGCTGGATTATATTGCTGGCTACAGTTGCTATATGGATGGCTCGGTGCGTGACTGGCAGCATAAATGGTATACCGCAGGTAAAAACTGGCCATCGACTGGCGCATTTGGTCCGTGGATGGTGACGCCGGATGAAGTGGGCGACCCGCAAAATCTGAGCATTAAAACCTGGCTGAATGACCGGCTGGTGCAGGATGACACCACGGCCAATATGGTGCACAGCATTGCGCAAATGATCGCCTACATCAGCACATTTACTCAGCTTTCTCCGGGTGATGTGATCATGACCGGTTCACCGGGCGGCGTCGGTAAAACCCGCGTTCCGCCGTTGTTCCTGCATGAGAATGACAAGATTGAAGTGGAAATTGAAAATATCGGGCGGCTGACCAATCTTATTCAGAATGCACCGCTGTCTGAGATGACGCATTCAAAGACAGCGGCCTGATAAACCTCAGCGCGTTTGATTTACCAGTGGCACCGTGTGTTCGGTGCCTTTGTTTTTGACGACCATCAGATAGGTCAGCGTGAACGACAGCCCCAGCGACAGCACCACGCCCATCACAATGTAGATGAAATACGGACCGATGTAGGCGGGCAGGCTGAAAATGCTCGACAGAATATAGCCGTACAACCGCACCCCGAAGAATGCGATAAATGCCGACGCCACGGAACTGCTGAGGGTGGTGGCGATAAAGGCTTTTTTGTAGCGCGTCAGTACGCCGAATAATGCCGGTTCGGTGATCCCCAGCAAACCGGAAATCGCTGCTGACAGCACCACGGATTTTTGTTCGCGGGTTTTAACGTGGAAATAAATCGCAAAGGTCGATCCCGCAATCGCCATGTTGGCCATAAACATCATCGGCATCAGCATGTCCCAGCCCTGATCGGTAAAGTTCTGCAAGGCAATCGGCGTCATCGCGTGGTGCATGCCGGTGAGGATCGCCACCGGGCGGATCGCGCCGACAATAAAGCCCGCAAACACCGCCGAGACATCGAATAACCCCTGAATGCCAAATGCCAGTAATTTACCGAGATAAATCCCCGCCGGGCCAATCAGCGTCAGCGATACCAGCGCCGCGATAAACAGTGTCAGCGTCGGCGTAAAGACGGTTTTCAGCACATCCGGCATGATTTTATCTACCCAGCGGTGGATGTAACTCAGCGCCAGCACGGAGAAAATCACCGGGATCACGCTGGCCGAATAGTTGAAGACAGACACCGGCAGCACATCCATAAAATACAGCGCGGTCGGCGCACCGGTTGTATGGCTGGCGAGCGCTTTTGCCGCGTCCATCAGCGTCGGGTACATCAGGCAGGCGGCCACGGCGGCGGCCAGATATTCATTGGTTTTGAAGATTTTCGCTGCAGAAACCGCGAGGAAAAACGGCAGGAAGTAAAACACGCCGCTGGCGATCAAATCGATGATCATCACGGTTTCGCTTTTGGCCGATATGACTTTCAGGGCAATCAGTCCGGCCAGTAAACCTTTAATCATCCCCGCGCCCGCAATGGCCGGAACGATCGGGCCGAACACGCCGGAGACGGTATCCATGAACATCGACACCAGGCTTTTGCGTCCTTTTGTGGAAACATTTCCTGTTGTTGTTTCAGCGTTGCCGGTCACCGGATCCAGTTGCGACACGATGGCGTCGTACCAGATATTCACCCTCGGCCCGATGATAATCTGTACCTGTTCGCTCTGGCTTTGCGCACCGAGCACGCCGGGCAGATTTTTAATCTCATCCCAGGCCACTTTATTTTCGTCGCGTAAATCAAAGCGCAAGCGGGTCATGCAATGCCAGACTTTATTGATATTTCCCGCTCCCCCAACCAGCTTAATAACCGAATGCATTATTTCTGTATTCACCCTGAACCCCGCGACGACACATTAATTATTCATTGTCAGATGGAAGGGGAGTGTAATGATGGCCTTTTTCAAAAACAAACCAATAAAACAGGATCTTCATCACAAAACCCGACATAAAAGCGTTGTTTGCATGCAGTGCAGTTAAATTGGTTTGTTTTTAAATGATATTCACGCGTGCTTTTAAACCAAAAATAAAAGCCTGAATTTAAGGTTTACAAGCAGGATGAAAATACGTTGAAATAACAGCAATACGAATATTCCTGCCGCCTTTTTATGAAAAATAATAACGGTCTTTATTAAGGATTTATCATGCAGCCTGTGCTGATTACCAATATCGAATGTCAGATAACGCACCCCGATCGTCATAATTTAGTGGTGGTCAGAATTGAGACGGATTGTGGTGTTTTCGGCCTGGGCTGCGCGACGTTCCAGCAGCGCCCGCTGGCCGTCAAACTGATGGTCGATGAATATCTTAAACCGCTTCTGATCGGCCGCGATGCCAATCACATCGAAGATTTGTGGCAGATGATGATGGTGAACGCCTACTGGCGTAACGGGCCGGTGATCAATAACGCCATTGCGGGCATTGATATGGCGCTGTGGGATATCAAAGGCAAGCTGGCGAATATGCCGCTGTATCATTTGTTTGGCGGTAAATCGAAGGATGCGGTCACCGCTTACAGCCATGCGGCGGGCGAAACGCTGGAAGAATTGTATGGCGAAGTGGATCGTTTGCTGGGCGAAGGTTACCGGCATATCCGCTGTCAGCTGGGTTTTTACGGTGGCAATGCGCGTGATTTTCACAGTACCCGCGAACCGACGGCGGGCGCGTATTACGATCAGGATCAGTACATCGACAACACGCTGGCGATGTTCAAAGCGCTGCGTGAAAAATACGGCAATCAGTTCCACATTCTGCACGACGTTCACGAACGGCTGTTCCCGCAGCAGGCGGTGCAGTTTGCCAAAGCCGTGGAACAATACCGGCCTTACTTTATTGAAGATATTCTGCCACCGGACCAGAACGAATGGCTGGCGCAGATCCGCAGTCAGACAGCGGTGCCGCTGGCGACCGGCGAGTTATTCAATAACCCGGCAGAGTGGAAGGATCTGATTATTCACCGCCGGATCGACTTTATCCGCTGTCATGTTTCGCAAATCGGCGGCATCACCCCGGCATTAAAACTGGCGCATTTCTGTCAGAGCTTTGGCGTGCGACTGGCGTGGCATTGTCCGCCGGATATGACGCCGGTAGGCGCTGCGGTGAATACGCACCTCAATATTCATCTGCATAATGCGGCAATTCAGGAATTTGTCGCGTATCCGGCCAACACACAGCGGGTGTTTCCCGGCGCACAGGCACCGGAGAAAGGCTATTTTTATCCGGGAGAAGAAGCAGGGATCGGCGTGGGCTTTGACCCGCAGGCGGCGGCAGAATTTCCGGTGGTGTACCGTCCGCATGAATGGACGCAAAGCCGTCTGCCGGACGGTGTGATCCATACGCCGTAACGCTTTTACGTCTGGCGAAAAGCCAGATTGTCCTGATTAAAGGGGATCACGTAAGTGCAGGAATAATCGATGTCGATAATGTCGCTGAATGCGTAAACCTTGCCGCCCTGCAAAATGCCTCTGTTGGTAATGTGCATGGCGGCAATGCCTTTTTTACATCCCAGAATGTGTGCCTGTTCTTTACTCACCGTCACCGCCTGATAGCGGGTGAGGGAATGTGAAATCGCATAGCCCTTGCTAAGAACATATTGCTGAATGGAATGCTCGATGGTCTTCTGATTCAGATCGCTAAATTCACGGGCAGGCATGCGGGAATATTCAATCTGTACGTTGCGCTGGCTGATACGCCGCAAACGGGTGAAGGCCCAGATAAAATCATCAGCACTCAGATCGAACACCTGTTGCTCTTCTTTGTCCGGACGCCGCTTATGCAGCTCCAGCATTTTAAAGCTGATCTCGGCGAATTTCTTTTCGGTGATCGAGTTGTACACCAGCGGATTACTGCCCACGCCGGGGTTAATGTAAATTCCCGAGCCCTGCACAATGCGCACCGCCCCGATACTCACCAGTTTTTCCAGCGCCTTGCGCACGGTAAAGCGCGAAACCCCGTATTCCTCCGCCAGCTGGCGCTCCGGCGGTAACTTCTCCGGCAGCGATCCGCTGTGCTGATAAATCTTGCTCAGTAAATCCTGAGCGATAAATTCGCTTTTTTTCATGGGATGTTATCTGTGCGAGAAACGGGTATTTGAGCATGAGGAGGCCGCCGTGGGCAAATTACAGCTTATAAACTGTATTTATCGTTAACAGCTTGCAGGCTGTATTTTGCTTTTACAGAGCATCATCGTTGGAATATGCGCTTCTGTATTATCCCCTAAAAGGGATATTTTATATTTTATCTGCTGTAAGGGATAAATGTTGATTTATCCCCTGTAAGGGATACACTGATATTATCCGCCAGGGAGGATAATATGAACATTACTTCTGCAAAAATGCTCGCCAGTGCGCTGCGTAATGAGCGTAAAAAGCGCAAACTTAGCCAAAGTAAAACGGCTGAGGCCATTGGCCTGAAGCAGTCTACGGTTTCTGAATTTGAAAATTATCCGGACGGCACCCGTCTGGAAACACTGTTCAAATTATTGGCGGCGCTGGATTTAGAGCTCCAGATCACGCCAAGGGATAGCAATCCGCAGGAAAAGAGTTCCTGGGATCAGGAGTGGTAATACATGGATAAGTTAACGCTTGCATTAAATGGCATTGCTGTTGGTACCCTGGAAAAAGGCGGCAGTGGTGAAATGTCATTTGTTTATCATCAAAGCTGGCTCGATCGCCCCGGAGCCCGTGCTATCTCGTTATCATTACCTCTTCAGGCAGATAAATTCCGTGGCGCAGTGGTATACAACTTTTTTGACAATCTTCTACCCGATAACGAACAGATACGCAGCCGTATTCAGGCACGTTTCCACATCCCGACGAAGCAGCCTTTCGATTTGCTTTCGCGGATCGGCGGTGACTGTGTCGGTGCGATCCAGCTCTATCCTGAAGGTGATCAGGTTGCACCTGTCACTGAAATTCATGCCCAACCGCTTGGTGAAAAGGATATTGAGCAGCTTCTGCAGGGATATAAGGATGCACCTTTGGGCATGGAAGCTGACATTGAAGACTTTCGCATTTCTCTGGCCGGTGCACAGGAAAAAACGGCTTTGCTCTGGTATCGCGACCAGTGGCATCGCCCGCAGGGTAGTACGCCTACCAGCCATATCCTTAAACTCCCCATTGGTTATATCGCTAACAATGGCATTGATCTCAGCGAGAGCGTGGAGAATGAATGGTTATGTCTGAAGATAGCCGAAAAATTTGGATTCCCTGTTGCGAGATCTGAGATTGCCAACTTTGGCTCGCAAAAAGTATTAGTCGTTGAGCGTTTTGACCGTCGCTGGTCGCAGGATGGATCTTGGCTGATGCGTTTACCTCAGGAGGATTTTTGTCAGGCGTTAGGCGTCGCCCCGGCATTGAAATATGAGGCTGATGGCGGCCCCGGGATTGCGCGCTCAATGAAGCTCTTGTTGGGTTCTCAACGCGCAGGAGGGGATCGGGACATGTTTTTTAAGAGCCAGATCCTCTTCTGGATGCTGGCTGCTATCGACGGTCATGCGAAGAATTTCAGTGTTTATATCGAGCCGGGTAGCGCATACCGTATGACACCGCTTTATGACGTGATGTCAGCATTTCCTCTGATGCATCCAACAGGTATTCCGGCGAAGAAAGCAAAAATGGCGATGGCGGTACTCGGCAGTAACCGGCATTTCCACTGGGACAGGATCCTGCCCCGTCATTTTGTCTCAACGGCACAACGGGTCAGTTACTCGCAAGAAAACGTATCAGCCATGATGACGGAAATGAAAGAAAAAACAGAACAGGTGATTGCAGATGTGAAAGCTACGTTGCCGGTTGATTTTCCGGCAAAAATCAGCCATGCAATTTTTGAAGGACTCCGGCGTCAGGCAGCGCGATTGCCTTAATCCCCAATAAAAAAAGCCCGCCGGTCTGCACCAGCGGGCTTTGTGTTTACTGCGAAATCTTACTTCTCGTCAGGCAGCGCGTAGGCGATCACGTAGTCGCCGCGTTCTGCGGACTGACGTGCGCCACCGGCGCTGATGATGATGTACTGTTTACCGGTTTTCGGTGAAACGTAGGTCATCGGGCCGGACTGGCTGCCGACCGGCAGACGGGATTTCCAGATCTCTTTACCGTTTGCGGTATCAAACGCGCGCAGATAGAAATCCTGCGTACCGGCGAAGAACAGCAGGCCGGATTGCGTTGACAGGCTCGCGCCCAGCGTTGGCATACCGACTTCCATTGGCATGCGCATTTTGATGCCCAGCGGACCGGTGTCTTTTACGGTACCGACCGGCACCTGCCAGACGATTTTACCGGTTTTCAGGTTCACCGCAGACATCGTACCGAACGGTGGCTTCTGGCAAGGAATGCCCAGCGGAGACAGGAAACGCTCGCGGACTGCGCCGTAAGGCGTACCTTCCATCGGCACCATCCCCATCTCGATGCCGCTCGCGCCGGTCGGAACCTGTGCACGCGGCACCATGTAGTTCGCCAGACCCAGACGCATATCATTCACGAACATGATGGCGTTGTTCGGATCAACCGAGACGCTGCCCCAGTTCATGCCGCCCAGAGAACCCGGGAATTGCAGGGAACGATCCAGACCCGGAGGCGTGTAAACGCCTTCGTGACGCATACCTTTAAATTCGATGCGGCACAGCAACTGATCCATCGGCGTCGCGCCCCACATATCAGATTCTTTCAGCGTCTGGTTACCGATGTTTGGCATGCCAACAGAGAAAGGCTGCGTTTTGGCGTAGCGTTCGCCAGGGACGTTACCCTGCGGCACTTCACGGTTTTCGACTTTCGCGACCGGCTGGCCGGTTTCGCGGTTCAGCATGAAGATCATGCCTTGTTTGGAGGTCTGCACCAGAACCGGCGTGCTGCCACCTTTACCGTCCGGCAGGTCATACAGCAGCGGCTGAGACGGCAGGTCGAAGTCCCACAGGTCGTGATGCGTGGTCTGGAAGGTCCAGCGGACTTTGCCGGTGGCCACGTCTACCGCAACGACAGATGAACTGTATTTGTCATCCAGCTCAGTACGCGTGCCGCCGAAGAAGTCTGGCGTCGCGTTGCCGGTAGGCATGTAAATCAGACCCAGTTTCGGATCATATGACATCGCCGACCAGACGTTTGGCGTGCCACGGGTATAAGTCTGACCTTCCGGTGGCAGTTTGGTGATGTTCGGATTACCCGGATCCCATGCCCATACCAGTGCGCCGGTGTGCACGTCGAAAGCACGCACCACGCCCGGAGGTTCGCCGGTGGAGAAGTTATCCGCGACGCGACCACCGACGACCACCACGTTACCCGCAACCAGCGGAGTAGAGGTTTGCTGATAGTAGCCCGGCTTGACTTCGCCCATGCCGACTTTCAGGTCAACCACGCCGTTGTCACCGAAATCAGCGCAAGGCTTGCCGGTGTCAGCGTTGATGGCAATCAGACGCGCATCAATGGTGGGCAGGAACAGACGACGTTCGCAGGTGGCGCTGACGGTACCGCCGGTTGCCGCCGGTGCTTGCGGAGCATCGGTTGCAGGCGCAGCAGCTTCCGACGCTGCGTTTGGCGTTGCCGGTTCAGCCGCAGGAGTTGCAGCCGGTTGTGCAGCCGGAGCCTGTGATGCCGTGCTGTTCTCGCTGTTGTTCTGGTAATAACCCAGTCCGCGACAACGCTGCCAGTTAGGCGCGGTGGAGTTGGAATCGTAGGACCACAGCTTTTTGCCGTCATCAACAGACAGGGCGATCACTTTGCTGTAAGCGGTACAGACGAACAGTTTGTCACCGATTTGCAGCGGGGTGTTCTGGTCTTCAGCGCCGGAGCCGTTGCTCTGCGGGATATCGCCGGTATGGGCAATCCACGCAACCTGAAGTTTATCCACGTTGGTTTTGTTGATCTGATCCAGTGCAGCAAAACGGTCGCCAGCGGGAGTGTTGCCCCAGCTTTCCCAGTTCTTCTGTTCTGCCCCTTTTTCAACCGGTTTCACCGGCACCTGATCGTTGTCGGCGCTGATGATCGGCGTCGGCACGAAGGTGTTACCGAAAGCGACAATCAGCGCAACAGCCAGAACCGCCGCCAGCGAGAAGCCCGGCCCTTTACGCACCACCAGACCCGCGCGTGCCTGAAGCAGCGGATAGGCCAGTGCCATCAGAAAAGCCAGAACGCCGAATGTGAACAGGCGGGAGAACAATGGCCAGAACGTGAAGCCCGCGTCCCAGACAGCCCAGATAATAGAAAGCACAAAGGCCACGGCGTACAGCCATGCGCCCGATGGCTTACCTTTGAAAATCAAAACGGCGGAAACGATGAGCGCCAGACCCATCAGCAGGAAGTAAAGGCTTCCTCCTAATGTGGCCAGGTACGCACCACCGATACCGAGTGTCAGGCCGATGACGACCATCAGCGCACTCAGTAACCAGAGGAGCCAGGTCCACTTGTTATTTGTTGTTGGCATGATTTATCTCACTGCATTGGTTTGGTGAAAATAGGTTGTAGAGAACTGTTGATGAAAAGCGGGTACCACTTAATGACCACCCGTCATTAAATGAACCAATTAGAACAATTTCGCGGAAAGAGTAATACTTCTCATCGAGGTTGTGAATGTGTAACGAAGAGTTTGAAATTAGGTAAATTATTATAGATTAGATTATTATTTATGCAGTAAGACTTTAATCATTGATTTTAAATAATAAAATAAAGTGACTTATTCTCTATTTTTATTTTTAAACAAATTTATATACGTTTTTCATCTAATTGATCGCACCAACTGTCTGCAGATTTCTCACCATAAAGGGGAGAAGGGCAACACGTGGACTTATTGGTACGATTTGCGCGAACCTGACGGGACGTTTTACAAATAGCCTTCAATTAATGTCTTCATTTCCTGGGTGATGTGTTCCACCAGACGGCTTTTCGGGATCTGCGGTGGGAAAACGGCGAGATAGGCGATGCTGATATCAGGTGTAAATGGCTTGAGCACGATATCGCTTTTGTGGCTGCGCGCGGTGATAAAATCGACCACACCGATACCCAGATTATTCCCCGCCATCACACAACAATTGTTCAGCGACGTTTCAATCGGGTTATTCATATAAAGGTCGAGACGGCTCATCACCTGATCGAGTTGTTCACGCAGCGGCGTTTTGCGTCCGGGTATAATAGGGCGGTAACGCGTCAGATCCATCGCGGTGACGACGTCCTGTTTGGCCAGCGGATGACGCGGCGACATCACCGCAACCGCATTGGCCCGCGCCAGCATCTCTGCTTCCAGCCCTTTCACATCCGGCTTACCGAAAATGAACCCGACGTCATACTGATTACCGGTTACCACATCGGTGATGTGTGTGGTGCTCTCGATATCCAGAAACAGCGAGATATCGCTGATACGCTCAATCAGTGGCGGCAGAATGTGTTCGACACACAGCGCGGAAAGCGCCGCAACCGTACCGATACGCAAAACGCTGCCTTTTGAGTGACGGATTTCATCGGCGATACGTGAAATATGTTCAAGTCCGAGGTACAGGCGCTCGACTTCCCGATACAACTTGATGGCATCGTCGCGCGGGATCAGGCCGCGCCCGTCGCGGTCAAACAGCTTCAGATCAACCGCATATTCGAAGTCGCGGATCAGGCGGCTGACCGCAGGCTGCGTAATGTTCATCATATTGGCGGCGGCGGTCATGCCTCCGGTAAGGATCACCTTGTGAAAAGCTTCTACCTGTCTGGGATTAATTTTCATCATACATCCTTTAGATCCATAACATTTGTTTATGGATGTAACACAAAATACAATTTTCAATTCAAAAGTCCACCCCCTAGACTTCAGTTTACGACCTGATACACATTGCCTGAAAATCTAAAATAATTAAGGGTTAAATGCATGAGAAAGTCCGTTCTGGCAGGAGTGCTTTTCTCGGCACTGGCCACGCCTTTTATTTTACAGACCGTACAGGCCGCTGATCTTAATATCGGCCTTGCCGCATCCACCACTTCTATGGATCCGCAGTTTTATGTCGGCGGCGCCAACAGCGCAATGGCGCGCAATATTTTCGATGGTCTGGTGAATCAGGACGAAAAACAACACATTACGCCTGCGCTTGCCGTGTCATGGAAAGTGATTAATGACACCACCTGGGAATTTGCCCTGCGTCCCGGCGTGAAATTCCACGACGGCAGCAATTTCACGGCCAAAGATGTGATTGCCAGTGTGAAACGCGTGGCGCTGGCGTCGAAGAACAGTCCGAGCGCTTATACGCCGTATGTCAACGACATCGCAGACGTCACCGAGGTCAATCCTCTCACTGTGAGGATTACTACCAAAACGCCGTCACCGTTATTACTGAATAATCTGAGCCGCGTTGCCATCTTACCGGCGCGTCTGGAAACCGTCGGGTCACAAACCCTCAACGAAGGGAAAGACGTCACCGGGACCGGCCCGTTCAAATTTGTCAGCTGGACGCCGGACGATAACGTCGTGCTGGCGCGCAATGACCAGTACTGGGGCGGAAAAGCGCAGTGGGATAAAGTCACGTTGCGCGTGTTCAAAAACCCGAGTGCCCGCGTTGCGGCGTTGCGTTCCGGCGATGTTGACATGATTGAAAGTGTGCCGACAGCGGACGGACGGGATCTGGGCAAACAAACCAGCCTGCATCTGGAATCCGTGGCAGGTAACCGTATTTTGTATTTACACCCGGATCAGGATCGCGATGTGTCGCCTTTTGCCAAAGGGCCGGACGGCAGCAATCCGCTGAAAAAACGTGAAGTGCGCGAGGCGATGTCGCTGGCGATAAACCGTCAGGCGATAGTTGACCGTATCATGGACGGGCAGGGTGTTCCCGCGTCGCAACTGGTGCCAAAAGGCTACTTTGGTTACACGCCGTCGATTGCCGCGCCGGTGTACGATCCGGCGAAAGCGAAGCAATTGCTGACGCAGGCCGGTTATCCGGATGGCTTCACGCTGACGTTCCATGCGTCGAATGACCGTTATCCGAACGATTCTAAAATCGCACAGGCGCTCGGTCAGATGTTCAGCCGTGTCGGCATTAAAACTGATGTCGTGACCATGCCGGGCAGCGTGTATTTCTCACGCGCCTCCAAACGCGATTTCAGCCTGATTATGGGCGGTGCGGCGATTGAAACCGGTGAAGCCTCCGGTGTGCTGGGCCCGTTGCTCGAAACCTTCGGGCCGAACGGCGGACAAGGCAACCGCGGGCGTTACTCGAATCCTGAATTTGATAAAACACTGCTGCAGGCGCGGGAAACGCTTGATGACGGCCAGCGTGAAAAGTTACTGCAACACGCCACAGAGATTGCGATGAAGGACGAAGGCACCATTCCGCTATTGTTCCTCTCCTACACCTGGGCGATGAAAACACCTTATACCTACGTTGGCCGCTCCGACGGCTACACGTTGCCGTACTTTGTGCATGAGAAGCAGTAAATAACACGCAAAGTACATACCGAACCAAGGCGGGAATAGAGCACCAACACCAGGGTTGTTCTAAGAAAAGAGAGAGAAGCTATGACTTCTTTTAGCGGTGTGTATCCCTATCTGGTTTCGCCGGTCACTGACGGCGGCCAGATAGACAAACCAGTGCTTACGGCGCTGGTCGAACACCTGATTGCCAGTGGCGTGCACGGTCTGACGCCACTGGGCAGTACAGGTGAGTTTGCTTATCTCAGTGCAGAACAGCGCACTGAGATAGTGAAAACCGTTGTGGAAGCCGCCAGGGGGCGCGTTCCGGTCATTGCCGGGGTCGCAGCCACCACCATTCAGGACGCCGTAGCGCAAACCGCTCGCTACGTCGCACTGGGTGTGGACGGTATTCTGGCGATCCTTGAGGCTTATTTCCCGGTGCCCGAACAGGGTGTCGAGGATTATTTTCGTGCCATCGCGACCGCCGCAGGAAAACTGCCGGTCGTGCTGTACACCAATCCGCAGTTCCAGCGTTCTGATCTCAGCCTGCCGGTGATTGAGCGGCTGAGTTACGTGGAAAATATCAACTATATTAAAGATGCCTCGACCAATACTGGCCGGTTGCTGTCGATTATCGAACGCACGCAGGGGCGGATGCAGGTTTTTGCCGCATCGGCACATATTCCTGCCTGCGTGATGCTGATTGGCGGCGTGGGCTGGATGGCCGGTCCGGCCTGTATTGTGCCGAAGCAAAGTCTGGCGCTGTATGAAGCCGCGCGGCAGGGCGACTGGACAAAAGCGATGGCGTTGCAGCGTCCGCTGTGGCGCATCAATGAAATCTTCGCCAGATATTCCATCGCCGGTTGTATCAAAGCGGCGCTGCAATTACAGGGTTTTGAGGTGGGCGATCCGTTGCCGCCGCAGGTGCCGTTAAATCAGGCTGCGCGTCAGGAAATCGCAGAGGTTTTGCGTTCTGTGGGGGCTTTGTGAAAACGATACCGGTGGTCATTGACTGTGATCCGGGTATTGACGACGCCATTGCGCTGCTCAGCGCGTTCGTTGCACCGCAACTGAATATTCTCGGCATTTCTACCGTGTGTGGTAATCAGCCGCTGGTGAATACCACCCGTAATGCGTTGCAAATTACCGAACTGGGTTACCGGCTGGATATCCCGGTTTTTGCCGGATGCCATCAGCCGCTGCTGCGTGCGCCGATCCACGGCCAGTTCCATGGCGAAAACGGTCTGGGCAATACCGCTTTTCCCGCGCCGCAAAAGCAGGCAGAATCCCTTCATGCCGTTAACTTCCTGATCAGCTGTTGCGAACAGGCGATTGAAAATAATCAGCCACTGACGCTGTGCATGCTCGGGCCGCTGACCAATCTGGCAACGGCGCTGCGCATTAAACCTGAAATCACCGCCGGTATGGGTCGCGTGGTGCTGATGGGCGGCGCATATCGCGAAGCCGGTAACCGCACCATGACCTCTGAATTCAATATGCTCGCCGATCCCCATGCCGCGCATATTGTGTTTTCCTCGGATCTGAACATCACGGTTTTACCGCTCGACGCCACGCATCAGGTGATTTTGACGCCGGAACATGTGGCGAAATTTATCAAAGTCTCCGGGCGGATCTCAGCAACGCTGGGCGAACTGATGGCGTTCTGGGATCGCAACGACGTGCGCCGTTACGGTTCACGCGGCGGGCCGCTGCACGACCCGCTGGTGATTGCTTACGTACTGGCGCCGGAACTGTTCGGCACCGAAAAAGCGCGGGTGTTTGTCGAACACGACAGCGAGTTGTGCATGGGGCAAACGGTCGCCGACTGGCACGACAAGTCAGGGCAGACGCCCAACGTTGATATCGTCACGCGCGTGGAGGCTGGCAAAGTCTTCGCGCTGTTTTACGAGCTGCTTTCACGTTATGCCGGGAAATAAAATTATGAGCCAGCGCATCATTATCGATACCGATCCTGGCGTGGATGACGCCATCGCGTTGTGGCTGGCGCTGGCCTCGCCGGAACTGGACGTGCTCGGTGTGACCGTTGTCGCCGGCAATGTGGCGCTGAAAGACAGTGTGCGCAACGCCTGCAAAATTGTCGCGTTGTCCGGCAAAATCGCTACGCCCGTTTTCGCCGGTGCGCCCGGTCCGCTGGCGCGCGATCAGGTTTACGGCAAGTACGCGCATATCGGCGCATTTAACGATGAACTGGTGCCGGACACCGGCCTGCAACCGCAGGCTGAACACGCAGTGGATTTTCTGGTGCGCACCTTAAGACAGGCTGCCGAAGATAATGATCCGATTTCGTTGTGCGTGATTGGCCCGATGACCAATATCGCGCTGGCGCTCGGCATGCACCCGGATGTCGCACGCGGCATTAAACAGATCGTTACCATGAGCTGCGCCTTTACCGCCCTCGGCCACCGCGTGCCGTGGGCCGAATTTAACGTCTATGCCGATCCGCATGCGGCCGAAAAAGTGTTTAACAGCGGCGTGCCGCTGATCATCATGCCGCTCGATATGACTTTTCAGGCGCTGATCGGTGCAGATGATATTGAGGCATTAAAACAGGATGGCGGCCAGCCGGGTGAATCCGTTGCCGCGTTGCTGAACGCGTTTGATCGCAGTGACCTCAGTCGGTTTGGTCGCGAAGGCGGGCCGGTGCATGACGCCACCACCGTCGCGTGGTTGTTGCAGCCCGGTTTGTTTGAAGGCCAGCCCGCGCGCGTGGGTGTGGCCGTTTCCGGTAATACCGCCGGCTATACTTACGCGGATTTCTGGAACAAACTGGCGACGCCTGCGAATGCTGTGGTCATGCAGTCCGTCGATGAGTACGGTTTCTTCAGTCTGATGCGCCGCGTCTTCTCCCGTTACGGTACCCGTTACAGCAATACCTCCGGTGAAATGCGCGCATGAGCCGTTACCTGCTGGGACGTTTCGGACAAACGTTGCTGACGCTGTTCGTGATGTCATTGCTGGTTTTCGCAGGCGTTTATCTGGTCGGTAATCCGGTCGATCTGCTGCTCAGTACCACAGCAACCCCCGCCGAACGCCTCAGTGTCATCCAGTCTTTTGGCCTTGATAAACCGGTGTGGGAGCAATATGGCCTGTTCGTGGTCAATGCCCTGCATGGCGACATGGGCAACTCCTTCATCTACAACCAGCCCGCGCTGCACCTGATTTTTCAGCGCATGCCTGCCACGCTCGAGCTGGCGCTGGTGGCGTTTGCGCTGGCGCTGGTGATTGGCATTCCGCTTGGCGTGTACGCAGGCTTGCGCCCTGACGGCTGGCTATCGAAATCGATCATGGCTGTATCAATTTTAGGCTTCAGCCTGCCGACGTTCTGGATTGGTCTGATGATGATCATGCTGTTCAGCGTCAAACTCGGCGTGCTTCCGGCCTCGGGACGTGGTGCAACGGTGGAAGTTTTCGGCGTTCCCGTCAGCCTGTTTACCGCCGACGGTCTCGCACATCTGATCCTGCCTGCCCTGAATCTGGCACTGTTTAAAATCTCGCTGATTATCCGTCTCACCCGCGCCGGTGTGCTCGAATGTCTGCAACAGGACTTCATCCGTTTCGCCCGCGCCAAAGGCTTGTCGGAAAGCCGCATCGTGCTGGTTCACGTATTGAAAAACACGCTGATCCCGCTGATTACCGTCATCGGCCTTGAGCTTGGATCGCTGATCGCCTTTGCCGTGGTCACCGAAACCATTTATGCCTGGCCGGGGATGGGCAAACTGATCATTGATTCTATTGCCATGCTCGACCGTCCGGTGATCCTGGCGTATCTGATGATCACCGTGGTGATGTTCAGCCTGATTAATTTGCTGGTGGATGTGCTCTATGTGCTGGTGGATCCGCGAGTGCGGCTGGGGGGCGAAAACTGATGGCGTCTGATTCCGTACATTCGCGCACCGCCGTTCAGGGCAAATCTCAGCCCGCCTTTTACACCACCGTGCGTGCCCTGCTGCGCAATAAATTCTCCTTATGCGGCCTGATCATTTTAGGCATCGCCATTCTGCTGGCGGTGCTGGCTCCGTGGATCTCGCCGCAAAATCCGTATGATTTATCGCAACTCGACATCATGGATGGCCGCCTGAAACCGGGCACGTCCAGCCTGAGTGGCATGATTTACTGGCTCGGCACCGACGATCAGGGGCGCGATTTGCTGAGCGCTATTTTGTACGGCACGCGGACCAGTCTGCTGGTGGGGGTTTCCAGTGCGGCGATTGCGCTGACGCTTGGCGCCGCACTGGGGCTGATTAGCGCTTACGCTGGCGGCAAAACGGACGCGCTGATCATGCGTATTGTCGATATTCAGCTGAGCTTTCCGCCGATCCTGATTGCCCTGATTTTGCTGGCGGTGCTCGGGCAGGGCGTCGATAAAATCATTCTGGCGCTGGTGGTCACGCAATGGGCCTATTACGCGCGTACCCTTCGCGGCTCGGCGTTGCTGGAACGTCGCCGCAGTTACGTGGACGCCGCGCGCAGCATGGCGCTTTCCAGCCCGCGCATTCTGTTCCGTCATATTTTACCCAACTGCCTGCCGCCGCTGATTGTCGTGGCGACCATGCGCATTGCTTACGCCATTATGCTTGAAGCCACGCTGTCGTTTCTCGGCATTGGTTTGCCGGTTACCGAGCCTTCGCTCGGCCTGCTGATTGCCAACGGTTTTGATTATCTGATGTCCGGCGATTACTGGATAAGCTTCTTCCCCGGTATCACGCTGCTGGTGCTGATTGTCGCCATCAATTTAGTCGGTGACGCCCTGCGCGACATCCTCAACCCGCGGAATAAGGATTGATGATGCAAACCCCAGTGTTACAGGTCGATAAGCTCAATACGGCGTTCTCCGTGGACGGCGAATGGCTGAACGTGGTGCGTGACCTTTCGTTCTCGATTGGCCCGAAAGAAACGCTGGCGCTGGTGGGCGAATCCGGTTCCGGCAAAAGTGTGACAGCGATGTCCGTCATGCGTTTGCTGGATGAAAAACAGACCCGTTATTCCGGCCGCATTCATTTTGACGGCCGGGAATTGCTCAGTCTCACCCCCCCGGAGATGCAAAGTATACGCGGCAACCGCATCGGCATGATTTTTCAGGAGCCGATGACCAGCCTGAATCCGGTGCTGAAAATCGGTGTGCAAATCACTGAAGTGCTGAAGCGACATCGCGGCATGGACGACGCCTCCGCCCGTGCCGAGGCGGTCCGGTTGCTGGAAAAAGTGCGCATTCCGGCAGCCACCTCGCGGCTGAATGAATATCCGCTGAGCTTTTCCGGTGGCATGCGTCAGCGCGTGGTAATTGCCATCGCGCTGGCCTGTAATCCGCGTTTGCTGATTGCGGATGAACCGACGACGGCACTGGATGTCACCATCCAGGCGCAAATCCTGGCGCTGATTAAATCCTTGCAGGAAGAAGAGGGCATGTCTGTTCTGTTCATCACCCACGATATGGGCGTGGTGGCGGAAGTGGCGGATCGCACGCTGGTGCTGCACCGTGGCGAAGCCGTGGAGCAGGCCACCACGCGGGAAATCTTTCATCATCCGAAACATCCCTACACCCGCGCGCTGCTGTCGGCGGTGCCGCGGCTGGGTACGATGCAGGGCGTGGCATTGCCAAAACGCTTCCCGCTGACCGATATGCACACCGGCGAACCGCTGCCCGTGGCGGAGTCTGTCGATACGCTGCGCACCGGACAGCCGGTGCTGGAGATTAAAAATCTCGTGACGCGCTTTGATGTGAAATCCGGCCTTCTGCGTCGTGTTTCTGCCCGTATACATGCGGTGGAGGACGTTTCATTCAGCCTGCAGCCGGGCGAAACACTCTCGCTGGTCGGGGAATCCGGCTGCGGGAAATCTACCACCGGCCGCACGATTTTACGCCTCACTGAAGCAACTTCCGGCGACATACTGATCCGCGGGCAAGATATCCGCCGGGCAGACAGCGCGCGGCTGGCGGATATCCGCACCCAGGCGCAGATGATTTTCCAGGATCCGTACGAAAGCCTGAACCCGAGAATGCGCATTGGTCAGGCGATTGCCGAACCGATGATAAGCCTCGGCTTGCACGATGCCACCAGCGCGAAAATCCGCGTGGCGCAACTGCTGGAACAGGTCGGATTGCAAAGCAATATGGCGATGCGTTTTCCACACCAGTTTTCCGGCGGACAACGGCAGCGCATCTGTATTGCCCGCGCACTGGCGCTGGAACCGAAAATGATCATCGCCGATGAAGCCGTGTCGGCGCTGGATGTGTCCGTTAAAGCACAGGTCATCAACCTGATGCTCGATCTGCAACAGGAACTCGGGCTGGCGTATCTGTTTATCTCGCATGATATGGCGGTGGTCGAGCGGATCAGCCATCGCGTGGCGGTGATGTATCAGGGAGAAATCGTGGAAATCGGTTCACGCGCGGATATTTTCGAAAATCCGCAGCACATCTACACCCGCAAACTGCTGGCCGCCGTGCCGGTGCCCGACCCGGATGTTCACCATACACGCACCGTCGTGCCGGAAGAACTCGCCAGCCCGCTACGCGCAGCCACTTATCAGCCGCCGGTGCGTCATTACCGCGAAGTCAGCGCAGGGCATTTTGTGCAGATTTGACGATTGCGTTACGGGGTTGAGTGCTGCAAAACCCGCCAGTCAGTCAACAGCCTGCCAGAAAACCCATCGCCGCCTGAAGAACCTGATGCTGATTTCCCTGCCCATTTGCCCGTTTGGTTGTGGTTAAGCGGTGATTAATGTCAGAATCTGCGGGGTATCGTATTTTTTTTAAATCTCATATTCAGAAGGTCTTATGTTCAAAATATATCTGATCCTCGCTGTTTCTATCTGCGCGGAAACACTGGCGACGACCATGATGAAAGCGTCTAATGGATTCACCCGGTTAATTCCGAGCGTCATTGTGGTTGTCGGTTATGCCATATCGTTTTATGGCCTTTCTCAGGTTGTTAAAGTGATGCATATCGGCATCGCCTACGCTATCTGGGCAGGAATGGGGATTTTCCTTGTTTCAGCCATGTCATTTTTCATCTACAAACAGCGGCTTGATACCCCGGCGCTGATTGGCATGGGCTGCATCGCTCTCGGCATTATGATCATCCAGCTTTATTCTAAATCTGTGTCGCATTAACCCTGAAACTGCCTTTCCCCGTCACTTTATTCGCCGCCGTACCCGGCGGTTAACCTCCCTCTTTACACGTTAGTTACAACATACTTATATGTGGAGTCATTTCCTGTCCGCGTTATCTGTATGTGCCTTTTCCGTTTGAACGTCCGCGCGCCTCTGTAGGCTGCATCGCAGGCGGAGACTGGCTTATCCGGCAGGCGGATAATAAATACCCTAACAGTCATTATGAAAAGACCTTGACCCTGTGATAGTGATCACGTTTATTAGCCAGATTATACAGACATGAAATAATTCACCTTGCTAAGGATAAAAAAATGACTGAGTGCTCATCGCTGGACACCCGGCCAGAAACTTCAGCGTTCCGCCGCTGGCTGGCGGTTTACTCACTGGCCTGCGGCACCTTCGCGCTGGTTAATACCGAATTTCTGCCGATCGGTTTACTGTCGCCTATCGCGCAATCTTTGGGTGTCACCGAGGGGCATGCCGGGCTGGCGGTGATGTTGCCCGGTTTAGTTGCCGCAATTTCTGCGCCGCTGATCATGCTGTTTGCCCGAAAAATGGATCGCCGCACCTTATTGTTGCTGCTTAGTGCGACGGTCATCGTGGCCAACGGTATCGCCGTGATGGCGCAGTCGTTCAACATTTTGCTGATCGGACGCATTATTCTGGGCGTCGGAGTGGGCGGTTTCTGGTCATTTGCCATTCCCTCCGGGCGGCGGCTGGTGTCAGAAGAGCAGGGCGCCCGGGCCATTTCGCTGATCACCGCAGGCGTGGCGGTCGGCACGGTCGCAGGGGTACCGGCGGGCGCATTTATCGGGGATCTGTTCGGCTGGCGCATGGCGTTTATGCTTAACGCCGTACTGGCGCTGGCGTTCTTCGTGCTGCAATGGCTGGCGTTGCCTTCGCTGCCAGCACAACACTCTATCGGCCTGCGTGCGATGCTGGGCGTCACGAAAGTGGCAGGGATCCGCTACGCGCTGATCATCGGCGTATTTATGGCGGGGGGTCATTTCGCAGCGTATACCTACCTCGAGCCGTGGCTGCGGTTTAGCCTGCATCTTACAGCCAGCCATATTTCTTTATTACTGATGGGCTATGGTGTGGCGGGATTGCTGGGCACGCTGACCACGGAAATCACTGTCCGTGAGCTCGGTGTCAGGAAAGCGTTTATGCTCAATATGCTGCTGCTCAGCGCCTCGGTGCTGGTGTTGTCGCTGTTCCCGGTGCCGCTGGCGCTGGCCTGTGCACTGGTGATCCTCTGGGGATTAGCGTTTGGTGCGTTACCGGTATGTCTGAATATCTGGACGTATCAGGCGTCGCCTGCGTTGTTTGAAACCGGCTCGGCGTTGCTGGTGTGTGTCTTCCAGACGTCGCTGGCGCTGGGCGCATTGTTTGGCGGCATCCTCGCTGACAGCGCGGGCGTCAGCAGCGCCTTCCTGCTCGGCGGTGTGCTGACATTGCTGGCCGGTATCACCATTTTCCTGTCCCGTCCTCAGCCTGCGGTATTACACGCTGCGGGCAAATGATCGGTTTACGATCAGGAAATCTTTCCACATAAGAAAATCCCCCCACAAAACCCGCCTATTGCGCGGGTTTTGTCAGGTATGAGGCAAATAAAACCCAACTGTTATTTTTTGGTTATCCGGCAGCGCTCCCGCTCTATGTTATTTCTTTTTCGTATTTGTTCATCCTGACAGGCTTTGAAACACTGAGAGCTTCAGCAATGCTGTTTCAACCTTTTAATTATTCACGGAAAGAGTAAAACCGTTATGCGCATAACACTAAAATTTTCAGTTCTGGCTTTATCTCTGGTGGGCGCACTGGCGCTGAGTGCTTGTGATCAAAAATCGCAGGAAAACCACATTAAAGTGGGTATCAGTGCGGGCATCGATCAGCAGATGTGGGAAACCATCAAAAAAACCGCTAAAGACAAATACAACCTTGATGTGGAAGTCGTGACCTTCAACGATTTCGTGTTACCAAACTCGGCGCTGAGCAGCGGCGACATTGATGTAAACTCATTCCAGCACCGTCCTTATCTGGATAAACAGATCAAAGAGCGTGGCTACAAGCTGGTGGAAGTGGGCAAAACCTTTGTTTATCCGATTGCAGGATATTCCCGCAAGATAAAATCTCTCGATCAGCTCAGCGATAACGCGCAGGTTGCGGTGCCGAATGACCCGACTAACCTTGGCCGTTCGCTGTTACTGCTGCAAAAAGAAGGCTTGATCAAACTGAAAGAGGGCGTAGGTTTGCTGCCGACGTCTCTGGATATCATTGAGAATCCAAAGCACCTCAAAATTGTTGAAATCGAAGCGCCGCAGCTGACACGCGCCATTGATGACGACAAAATTGAGCTGGCGATCATCAACACCACTTATTCAGGACAGGTCGGGCTGACGCCGGGGAAAAATGGCCTGTTTGTCGAAGATAAAGATTCACCTTACGTGAATATCATCGTGGCACGCGAAGATAATAAAGACAGCCAGGCCGTGAAAGAACTGGTTGAAGCGTATCAGACGGATGCCACCGTGAAAGCGGCAGACGCTATTTATCACGGGGATGCGGTAAAAGGCTGGTAATACGGGCAGGGTAATAGAGTAATCATTGAATCCTGAGATTTTATAATCTCAGGATTTTTGTCTATAGAAAACCCCCAGCTAGGCTGGGGGTTCCGTAAAGCTTCCAGCTTTGAGCCGGATATAAAAACCCCTTTTGATTTGTTAAAACACCTTGCGGTCTGGCAACTGCATTGGTCAAACAAGAAATCAAAAGGGGGTCCCAATGGGGGACGAAAAGAGCTTAGCGCACACCCGATGGAACTGTAAATATCACATAGTTTTCGCGCCTAAATACCGAAGGCAGGTCTTCTACGGCGAGAAACGCCGTGCAGTAGGGAGTATTTTAAGAAAACTGTGTGAATGGAAAAATGTGCACATTCTGGAAGCAGAATGCTGTGCAGATCACATCCATATGCTTGTGGAAATCCCGCCGAAGATGAGTGTATCGAGCTTCATGGGGTATCTGAAGGGCAAAAGTAGTCTGATGCTATATGAACAATTTGGTGATCTTAAATTCAAATACAGGAACAGGGAGTTTTGGTGCCGAGGGTATTATGTAGATACAGTGGGTAAAAATACATCGAAGATCCAGGAATACATAAAGCACCAACTGGAGCAGGATAAACTAGGGGAACAGTTATCAATCCCGTATCCAGGGAGCCCGTTTACGGGCGGTAAGTAACGAATTTGGATGCAAATGTCAGATTGCTATGCGCCTGTTAGGGCGCGGCTGGTAACAGAGCCTTACAGGCGCATATGAAAAACCTCCGGCTATGCCGGAGGATATTTATTTTGTTTTTACGATAACCTAAAATGAGTCGTTATTCAAAATAGAACCAGGCTGTTTTAATCAACCCGTTTTCGACTTCAAATACGGCAATACTGTTGACGGGGGTATCATAAATTCCGTAAATCATTTCATGATCAAACACTTTGTTGCCCAGCAGGGTTCTTGAGATAAGCTCGGCGCGCAACGCTTTGTTGTTAAATCTGTGGTTCTGGTAAAACGTTCTGAGCGCTTCTTTGCCCTGTAAAGAGGGCGACATGTTCGGCATACGGTACGCCATAAAATCAGTACTGTAGCAGGAAACAAAAGCATCAAGATCGTGGTTGTTATAGGCCTGAAACTGCTTTTCTACCGGGATAACTGCATCCATATATTATCACCCATAATGAATTTTTATTTATTAAAAATGCATATTAATTCATATCTGGCCTTGCGGAAATGTCTGAGAAATAAAAAAGGCCGCCCGTGGCAGCCTCATGTGCAAATCGATGCAATGATCAGCACACGCCAAAATCACCGTCTTCGTGATACAGATCTACGGTATCCGCTTTCACTTCAATTTCTGTGGCAGAAAAGTCGTCCGTACGTGAGCACCACAGCGTGTCGCCTTCAACACGCCGGACAATCATTTTCGGGCCACCGGTTTTAGACTGAACGAGATCTTGCGGTTTAAACATGCTTTATTCCCCGGTTATCTATGCTGTTGTGATGTATGGAAAAGGTCTCCGCGGACCGTATAGCCCGGCCATCCTCGCGGATCACTGATCAGAAGCTATACTTAATGTTAATGTAATACAAACCGGAGGAAAATATGACCATTCATAAGAAAGGACAGGCACACTGGGAAGGCGATATTAAACACGGTAAAGGTTACATCTCTTCTGAAAGTGGTGCCCTGAAGGAACAGCCCTATGGATTCAACACCCGTTTTGAAGGCAAGCCCGGCACCAACCCGGAAGAACTGATTGGCGCGGCGCACTCAGCCTGCTTCTCCATGGCGCTCTCGCTGATGCTCGGCGAGGCAGGGCACACGCCGGAAAGCATTGATACTGTCGCAGATGTTTCACTCGATAAAGTGGACGGCGGCTTTGCCATCACCAAAATCGCGCTCGACAGCAAAGTGAAGCTGCCTGGTATTGATAAAGATAAATTTGATGAAATCATCCAAAAAGCCAAAGCTGGCTGCCCGGTTTCTCAGGTGCTGAAAGCGGAAATCACCCTGACGTATCAGCTGGAAAACTGATGATTTAACAGATTATGACTTTCTGAAAAAAGCCACGCGATGTTTGCGTGGCTTTTGTGTTGTTATCCCATGATCAGCTTTTTAAACAGCAGCGCCTGAACATTTTGCCGCTGCGAAAGCAGCACATACACCGAGATCAAATTTGCCGGTTCATCATAGGTATATATGATGCGATAACCGCTCGCGGAATTTCTCCGCCTCAGGTTATTCCGGTGCACCGCCGCTTCCCTGTTGTGACGGCCATTTCCAGTTGCGGACTTCAGGCAAATCCTCGCCATATTCGCGCACATAGCGATGATGCGCGGCGATTTTTTCCTGCAAATCATCCAGAATATCATCTGCTTTGCCCTGCAGTTTTTCCGTATGCACAATGGCTGCCTGCGCCAGATGGAAGCGATCGAGCTTATTGAGCACGGTCATATCAAACGGCGTAGTGGTCGTGCCTTCTTCCATAAAACCGCTGACATGGAAATTACGGTGATTATTGCGCTGATAGGTTAAGCGATGGATCAGGCTCGGATAGCCGTGGAAGGCGAAAATCACCGGTTTATTTTGAGTGAAAATGCCGTCAAATGCTTCTGCGCTCAGTCCGTGAGGATGCTGTTCCCGGGTCTGCAAGGCCATAATATCCACCACGTTCACCACCCGGACGCTGAGATCCGGCAGGTATTCCCGCAGTAAATCGGCCGCCGCCAGGGTTTCCATGGTTGGTACATCGCCCGCGCAGGCCAGCACCACATCCGGTTCCGTTCCGTCCTGCTCAGTGCCTGCCCACGGCCAGATACCCATGCCTGCGGCACAATGTTCTGCGGCTTCTTCGGCAGACAGCCACTGCGGGGCAGGTTGCTTACCGGCCACAATGACATTGATGCGGTCCCAGGTTTGCAGACAGTGATCCGCCACCCACAGCAGCGTATTGGCATCCGGCGGCAGATAAATACGCACGATATCGGCTTTCTTATTAGCGACATGATCCATAAAACCCGGATCCTGATGGCTGTAGCCATTGTGATCCTGACGCCAGACATGAGAGGAAAGCAGATAGTTAAGGGAAGAGATCGGCTTACGCCACGGCAACTTACGTGTCACCTTCAGCCATTTGGCATGCTGGTTGAACATCGAATCGACGATATGAATAAAGGCTTCATAACAGTTGAACAGCCCGTGCCGTCCGGTGAGCAGATAGCCCTCCAGCCAGCCCTGACACTGATGTTCACTGAGAATTTCCATTACCCGGCCATCCGCGGCCAGTTGCTCGTCGTAAGGTTCAATGTCTTCCAGCCAGGTGCGGTTCGTGACATCAAACACATCGCTGAGCCGGTTAGACGCGGTTTCATCCGGGCCGAACAGCCGGAAGTTATCGGGATTGAGGGTAAAAATATCGGCCAGATAGCGTCCCAGCATTTCTGTCGATTGTACCTGTGGTTCGCCACGCGAGGTCAGCTCAACCGCAAATTTCGCCCGTTCTGCCGGGACCAGTTCTCGTCGCAGTCTGCCGCCGTTGGCGAAGGGCGACGCGCCCATGCGTTTATCGCCCTGTGGTGCCAGCGCCCGTAATTCCGGTTTCAGCCGTCCCTGTTCATCGAACAGATCGTCGGGCTGGTAGCTGCGCATCCAGTTCTCAAGGATTTGCCGGTGCTCGTCGTTTTCACGACAGGAGGATACCGGCACCTGATGTGCGCGCCAGAAACCTTCGACTTTCTTGCCGTCGACGGACTGCGGGCCGGTCCAGCCTTTCGGACTGCGCAGGATAATCATCGGCCAGCGCGGAACCCCTTTGGTTGGCCTACCGGCGCGGGCGCGCAACTGGTGATCTTTGATGATATCCAGTGCAATATTCAGCGTCCGCGCCATCTGAATATGCATCTGTTCCGGTTCGTGACCGCTGACAAATAACGGCTCGTAGCCATAACCGGAAAATAACTGGCGCAAATCTTCGTCGTTCATTCGGCCCAGAATGGTGGGGTTAGCAATTTTATAGCCGTTGAGATGCAGCACCGGCAGCACGGCACCGTCCCGCACGGGATTAAGGAATTTATTGCCATGCCAGCTGGAGGCCAGCGGGCCGGTTTCCGCTTCACCGTCGCCAATGACGCAGGCGGCGATTAAACCGGGATTGTCAAACACGGCACCGAAAGCATGAGACAGCGAGTAGCCCAGTTCACCGCCCTCGTTAATCGACCCCGGCGTTTCCGGCGCGGCATGGCTGGGAATGCCACCGGGAAATGAAAACTGCCTGAACAGTTTTTGTATTCCGCTGGCATCTTCGCTGATCTGCGGATAAATCTCGCTGTAGCTGCCTTCAAGCCAGGTATTTGCCACCATTCCGGGGCCGCCGTGACCCGGACCACAGATATAAATAATATCGAGATCTCGCTGGCATATCGCCCGGTTGAGATGTGCATAAATAAAATTCAGGCCGGGCGTTGTGCCCCAGTGACCCAGCAGCCGGGGTTTTATGTGCTCAGGTTTAAGGGGTTCGCGCAGCAGCGGGTTATCCATCAGATAGATTTGGCCGACAGAGAGATAGTTCGCGGCCCGCCAGTAGCGGTCAACTTGTCTGAGTTCCTCTTCAGCACAGCGCTGTGAAGATGATAGCGTCATCATTTCCTCCGGGATTGAGTGGAATGCGGGGGTACCGATTAACCCTGGTATCTATTAACCCTAATAGAAAAATGCGATCCCGGCCAAGTTGCGCAGCGCGCGGACTCTGACAAATGGCGTGTCATCAGCTATAGATATTGAGCGTTACTTTAAAAATTCGAATAATTTACCGGGGATACAATGAAGGACGAAAGCGAAAAGACAGGTCTGATCGGGCTGGCCATTGGTGCAGCGGTTATGGGGTTAATTTCCAGTGGCACGTCCATTAATCGGGAAAGCATCATTGAAGAACTGCGGCGGCTCGGGCGTAAAAAGGGGGACGGTCTGGAAGATGAGATCTTCGTGAAAGCCGCTCAGCTGGTCGGCAAAGGGCAATGATTCATGTCATCGGGCGCAAAAAAATACCCGTCAGGGGAGACGGGTATTGGATCCATGACAAGGGGAATGTCTGAATAATCTGTAGATTGCTACAGAAGACAAGATCATACCCTCTTTTTGTGAATCATTTGTGTAGGAGAAATCTGTTTTCTCCCGGTCAGTTATTTGCGGCCTAAAAGCAGCCCCAGAACCACGCCAATCGCACCGGCAGCAATCAATCCCGACAGCGGATTTTCTTTGATTTTATCCGCCACGTCAGAAACAACTTCATTCGCCTGCGCGGAGTATTTGCGTGCAGCACCTTTCAGCTGATGTTTTGGAGAGTCAACAAAATCTCCAAATTGCTTCTGCGCTTCACCGGCAAACTCATTAACCGTGTTTTCTACTTTACCTTCCACACGGTTAGGATCTTTATCAAAGTCTTGTGATGACATATCGTGCTCCTTTTTGGGTGGAATTTAAGTTTAGTCGAAAAGTCAGGGCATGCAGGGTTTGCCTGCACAGGGCGGATGGATATCAGACTTTTCTTGCCAGCAGCGTCGCAAAACGCAGCTTGTAACGATCACCGTTTTCATCACGTTTATGCAGTTCGCCGACCTCTTCGTTGTATTTCACAATCTCCCAGTCGCGATAGTAATCACGTAATTCTGCCGGTTTAAATGTGAACGGGAAGGGCAGCGGGCACGGATAATCCGGGCTGTCCATGGCGGCCACAATCAGGTTATAACCGCCCGTTTTGGTGGCCGCGTGCATATCTTCAATAATGTGCGGAATGCTGTCGCGTTGCAGAAACATCATGACGACGGTCGAAAAGATAAAATCATATTCACCGCTGAAACGGTGCGTGTTCAAATCAGCTTCGCTGATATGGATGTGGGTCAGGGATTGCGCCGCAATAATATCATTCACTTTTGCGACGCTCATGGCGTTGTTATCCCAGCCCGTCACATCAAATCCTTTCAGATTGAGATACAGCGAATTTCGCCCGCTGCCACAGCCTAAATCCAGCGCTTTGCCTGGCTGAACATACTGTACTGCGTTGATGATTTCTGAGTGGGTACGGGTCAGACCGTATTTTTCGGTATAAAAATCTTCTGGTGCGGGTTGCTGAGTCATGCCCTGGTTTCCTGAAAGTGAATCGACTGTCAGCGATTATCCTCCAAAACGGCAACCGCGCTATTACTCTTAATGGTCAGGGGTCTGAGCAACGCAGTATTTTTATCTCAATATGTCAGGAAAGATAATCAATTGAGATTTTTCCGTAAATAAAATTTCTGTTATCGTGGCGTTTATAACTGCAGCCTGCCTGGAATATCTTCATGCTTTTAACCCTCGTCTATCGCAGCCACATTAGTGACGCTGTCTCGCCTGCTTCTCTCGAAGAGATGGTGTCGCGGGCTAACATTAAGAACGAACGCAACAGTATTACCGGCATTTTACTTTTTGACGGAATGCACTTTTTCCAGTTGCTGGAAGGGCCGGAAGAGGCCGTCGATGCTATTTATAGCGAGATTTGCAGCGATCCACGGCACAACAATGTCGTTGTTCTCATGCGTGATTACGCGCCCTCGCGCCGCTTCGGCAATGTGGGGATGGAACTTTTTGATCTCAGGCACCATCACGAGGATGTTGTCCTCCAGGCCGTTCTGGATAAAGGAACGTCCAGATACCGGCTTACCTATGAGGACCGTGCGCTTCAGTTTTTGTGCACTTTTGTACAGGCTCGCGAAAAGGAAAATTATCTCGAAATTCTTCCGGCGGATTCCTGGTCTTTTATCGCAGATGAGTCACTTAAACCTGAAGCCGGATTTATCTTTCCTGAGATGAAGGATTACAGCTTCACGTTTCAGCCCATTGTTGATCCGCTGAGTCGTGAGATTATCTCTTACGAGGCCAGACTGTGTGGTCCCGGTGGCGGTTCTGCGATGGAATATTTTTCTGCGCTTTCCGGAAAAAATATTTATGACGCTGATTTGAAATCCAAAAAACTGGCCTTTGCGCTGGCACAAAAGACAGGGATTAGCGACAAAACGCTGACAATCAAACTGTTGCCTATGACATTAGTCAGGGTGCCTGATGCTATCGGTTTTTTGGTTCATGAGATTACTGCTCATGGTCTGGTACCCGAACAGATTGTCGTGGCCATCACAGAGAACGGCGTCGTGACCCGCGAGGATAATTTCGTCACAGCGTTGCAACAGCTTAAAGCCTCAGGAATGCGCCTGGCGATTGATGATTTCGGTGCAGGATCAGCGGGATTGTTGCTGCTGACGCAATGCCAGCCTGAAAAGATTATGATTGACCGCAATATGATTTGTGACATTCATACCAGCGGACCCAAACAGGCCATTGTTCAGGCCATTATCAGATTTTGTTCTTCTCTGGAAATATCGGTTATCGCAACAGGTGTTGAAAAACCAGAAGAATGGATGTGGCTCGATGCCGCCGGGGTATGTAATTTCCAGGGATCGCTGTTTGCTTCGCCAAGGCTAAATGGAGCACCGGTTGTCGCGTGGCCGGAAGTTAAGCAGGAATACCCGTTAAGCCATCAAAATCTTTAACTATCCGGTATCTGATAAAACATTCTCGGTAAGATTAAATAAATCAGTCGGAAAACTATAAAATAGTTGTCCGACTGATTCGTAAAGCGGTAACGTCATGCAGGCGATATATTAGGCTATATCATCGTCAGGAGTGCGGTATACGACGTATTCAAGTGCCTCGAGGTAGACATCCTGTTTACCCGAATCACTTTCCTGCTCAATTTTCTGAATCAGACAAAGAATAATATCTTTATGGGTAACATATTCTTTCTGATTTTTTAAATTATTATAAATACGGATGACAGTTTCATTGCCGATAAGAAGCTCAGGGTCTTCTGTCAGAATATAATCAGCCAGTTTGACATGAGTATAAGACACATCTTGCATTTTGATACCCTCCGCACTTGTTGTTTATGAAAGAGTCCACATTCAGTCATTAAAAATGAACATGAAGCTATTAAAAATAATAAACCTGATCAGCCGGGATCAGACGCCGGAATCAGGGGGCGTCATACCTACCACCATTTCCAGCGCACTACGCAGAATATCCAACTGCACCACATCAGAGGTGCATTCAAGCTGTGTAATCAGGTGTAATATAATGGCTTTATTTGTCACTTTACCTTTTTCGGCCAAAATGGCACGGATAGCGGCACCCAACACTTCGGTTTCACTCAAAAACAGTTCACCTGTATGGTTAAAATAGCTGTAATCTTCTGAATTACCAACAGAGTCTGTCATTGGCTGGGATGAGTTTGATTTCATCGAATCGCTGGAATTCAGCATATGACTCTCTGATGAATCAATGACTTTTCTTATCATCGGACGGCCCTTCAGCATTGAAAAAGTGTCGCACATTGTCGACATCCCGCACTTCGTAGGTGATCCGCGCACGCTTATCAGCCAGATCATGGCGGATCTCATTAATAATCTGCTCGCAGGCAGTTTTTCGATTTATACTGTCAGCACTTGCAGCCATAAACTGTAATTGCGCAATGAGTCTGTCAGTCGAAATTGGACTCTTCGATTTAAGCAAGGAAATTACGGCCTCGCCTATCAGCTTATCAGTGAGTCTTTCTTCATTACTTCTATACATATTAGCAGCCTCTGAATATATGCCGGTCAAAGGTCTTGGGCAGATTAGCTTCAGGTTCCGAGTGAATACCTTTTGCCTTCAGGCATAAAATTGGGTAGGCGATGAATTAAACAAGCCCGCATAATATGTCGAACTGAAATGCTATGAAGCCAATCGTTGCACTACGATCTTAATCAGGATGGATCATGAATCACGCTCAAGCACCAGACGGATAAGCTTCATATAATGCTTTTCCTCTTCTTCACTGCCAGCCGCTTCAACACGATTTAAAAGTTTTGAACATAAAGCTTTGCGATTGAGGTTCTTTCCTGCCTCAAGAATTTCAACCACAACGCGCCCCAGGGTTTCCTCTTCAGAAAAGACCTGGCTATATAAGGAATGAGACGTGTCCGGAGACATTCCGTTGTGCCTGTTCTGACGCATAATTAACCCTTATGTTAATAGATGTGTGAGTAATGATTGCCTGTGTGACTATAAAGTTATACAAGATATAGAAAGTTGTACAGGTATTTTTGGAAAAAAGTTAGCAATTCCTGAAGCACAAAATTTTCCGGTCTCAGGTCGGTGAAGTCTTTGCAGGATGGCCATATGTCAGCTGAGCGATGAGTCGCTGACTGCACGCTGGCCGGTCTGCCGGTAAAGGTAACTGCCCGTGCCATGCACCGGATCGCCCTCGAAGCCCACTTTCTGCATACCGATTTTCTCCAGAACGCGCTGTGAAGCCAGATGATTTTCCCGCACGGTAGCCGAAATTCGTGGTATGCCCAGTTTCTTAAAACCAATGTTGAGCACTGCGCTGGCAAACTCCGTCGCCAGCCCCTTTCCCCATGCCGTTGTCGCAAAACGATAGCCGAGAAACACACGATGATTTTCGTAGCCTTCGCGGATACCCAGGCCGCCGAAACCGATAATATGATCCGGTTGATGATTGTGCGCAATGGCCCAGTGCCCGTAACCGTTTTCCTGCCATTCCCCCAGCCAGCCGTTCAGTTTTTCCTGCGCCGCCGCGATGTCTGGTAATGGCCCGCGCGGGTTAAACAGATTCGTTTGCGGATCGCCGTAAATAGCAAAAAATGCGTGAATATCCTCAGCCGTAACAGGCCGCAACAGCAACCGCGATGTTTCGATAATCATAATGAAGGGTTTCCTCACGTCAGCTGAGTTAAATCTTAGCTCGCGCAGGGAGCTCCGCCAGCCTGCTTTGCATAAAATCAATAAATCTTCGCACCTTTTCCGGTACGTGGCGGGTGTGGGGATACAGGGCGAAAATGCCCTGTGGCGCAAACCGATGATCGGGCAGCAAATGACATAAACGCTGCCCGTCGATTTCCGGCTGCACCAGCCAGTCCGGCAGCAGGGCGACACCTGCGCCTGCCAGCGCAAAGGCTAACAACGCCGAGGCACTGTCGGCCACAATGGCGGGCGGAGTCGTTACGCGAAACGGGTTTTGTTTTCCCTGAGCATCAGTGACCGGCCAGTTCATGGGTAACGGCAGGCGGCTGTGGGCGATCCACCGGCTTGCGGCCAGCTGATCCAGCGTACTGATGTTAGCCTGTTCACGCAAAAAGGCCGGAGAAGCCACCGGCATTATACCGAAACGCCCGAGTGCGGCGGCATGATGGCTGGAGTCGGTGAGCTGGCCGAGGCGGATCGCCAGATCAAAACGTCCGGCGATCAGGTCGTCATGGTGTGAAGAGGCAACGTGCTGGATCCTCAGTTGCGGATGCAGGACACAAAATGCCGCCAGCGCCGGAACCACCACGCGCGCGCCGTATTCCGGCGTACTGGTGATCCGCAACTGACCGCTCAGGCCACCGTGATCACGACGCACGTCGTCGAGCACCGATTCAGCTTCCTGCAATAAATTCTGACAGCGTTGATAAAAGCGTTCACCTGATCCCGTCAGCGCCAGCCGCCGGGTGCTGCGGGTCAGCAGTGCGACGCCGGTTTCACTTTCCAGTTGCTTAACATTGAAACTGACTACCGCTTTGGTCAGCCCGAGCGAGGCTGCTCCGCCGGTAAAACTGCCTGCGTTAACCACCGCGACGAAAATCTCCAGCCGCTGCAAATTCAGCATCTCATTCATCCTTACTGTCAAAATTATTTTGACAGTGTAACTGCGCCGCGTCCGTTTATCCGTAAGAACTTCTCCGTTACATTGCCCGCCTTTACCCATGAGCGGATGAAGTACAGATGAGCCACAGGGCGCGGGTTGCCGCAGTGTATTTGCTCGGATTTTTCGTTGATCTGATCAACATGTTTATCGCCAATGTGGCGTATCCCGGCATTGCGCGGGAGTTTCAGGCACCGGTCAGCGCACTGGCGTGGGTCAGTACCGGCTATATTCTGGGGCTGACGTTGGTGATCCCGCTGAGCCGATGGCTGGCGGAGCGTTTTGGTGCGCGTCGGGTTTTTATCCTCTCGCTGACAATTTTTATGCTCGCATCGCTCGGTGCGGGCATCGCCGGAAGCCTGACTGCGCTGACTGGCTGGCGGATAGTGCAGGGGCTGGGCGGCGGGTTGCTGATCCCGCTCGGGCAAACGATGACCTACGCGCTTTACCGCAGCCATGAACGTGCCCGGCTCTCAGCGGTGATCATGCTGGTCGGGTTGCTGGCACCGGCACTTTCTCCGGCGATCGGTGGCATTATCGTGGACAGTTTCAGCTGGCGCTGGGTGTTTATTGCCAGCCTGCCACTGGCGTTACTGGCCTGGATGCTGGCACTTTGCTGGCTGCCGGAAACGCCGCGTGAACCAACGGGGAAATTGGACCTGAAGGGATTTGTGTTGCTGAACAGCGGACTGACGCTGGTGCTGTGCGGCCTGACCCGTTTAGGGGATAACAGGGAATGGCTGAGCGGCAGCGCGTTATTGCTGGCGGGTGCAGGGCTGATGATGATGTTTGTGCGGGCATCGCAAAAAAATCCCAATCCTTTGCTGGATCTGTCTCTCATCAAAGACCCGCTGTTACGCGTCAGTATGCTGATCTATCAGTGTATTCCGGGTGTGTTCACCGGCGTCAGCCTGATTGCCATGCTGTATCTGCAAAATGTTCACCATTTCTCAGCGACCCAATCGGGCGGGTTGATGGTGCCGTGGTCGCTGGCGTCGTTTGCTGCCATCAGTTTTACCGGCAAAATGTTTAACCGGATCGGGCCGCGGGCGCTGTTCATTCCCGGCTGCCTGATTCAGGGTGCAGGTATTGGCTTGCTGGCGCTGCTCAGCGTATTCCCCGCGCAACCGTGGCTGGCGGTCACCGCCTTCACGCTGATGGGCGCGGGCAGCAGTTTGTGCAGCAGTACGGCGCAAAGTGCCGCATTTTTGCATATCGGTACTCAACGACTGGCCGACGCCAGCGCGCTGTGGAACATCAACCGGCAGCTGAGTTTTTGTCTTGGCGTGACGCTGGTCAGCGTGCTGCTCAATATGTTGCAGATTTACCTTCCGCAATCTGCGTTCAGGCTGGCGTTCATTTTTGCATCCGCCAGCGTTATTGTTCCGGTCATGCTGTGTCTGGGGTTGCCGGGCCGTGACATTGTGCAGGAACGGCATCAGCAGGAACTTCAAAAGGAAAGAAGATGAATCGTTTTGTGAAAGAAGTGTTTGATGCGCATGTGTTAATTCAGCGCTGGTTCTCAGACTCCGCTGCACCTGGGCAGGTTTGTGATGAACTGCTGGCGCGGTTTAGTCCGGCTTATTCGATGGTAACTATCACCGGCCACCGGCTGGATCATCCGGCATTGTGTGCTTTTTTCAGGGCGCAGCGGGGCGCGAAAAGCGGGCTGAAGATTGAGGTCGAAAAGCCGGTGGTGATTGCTGAAAGTGAAAAAGGCGCGGTAGTCGCGTATCAGGAACGCCAGCAGTTGCCTGGTCAGCCGGTAACGCTGCGTTATTCGACGGTGGTATTTGTGGTGAATGCAGAAGGGAAAATTCTGTGGCGTCATTTGCATGAAACGCCAGCCGCCTGATCGCCTTTAAAAAAACGGCCTTCCGCGAGGAAAGCCGTTTGAGCCTGCAAAAGTGATTACTTCGTCAGAGTTTTTCTGACTTCGCTGACGTCTTTCGCCGTGACCGCCGGTGCATTATTGCTCCAGCCCTGACGGATAAAGGTCGACAACTGCGCCGCTTCTTCGTCAGTCAGACGGCTGGCAAAGCCCGGCATCACCAGCGTGGACGGTGCCCGCGCGGTGGAGGGTTGCTGAGCGCCCGCAAGGATGGTGTGGATCAACCCGGTCGGGTCTTTGGCATTCACAATCGTTGCCTGATCGAGTTGCGGGAACACGCCCGGTGCGCCTTTGCCGGTCACAAAGTGGCAGGCACCGCAGTTATCCAGATACAAACGCTCGCCTTCGCTGAGGTTTTTCGCCGCCGTCAGTCTGGCTTCGGTCGCACTGACTTTCTGCGTGTCTTCTGCCGGAACCGGCGGGTTGCCACCGAGGAACTTGATGTAGGCCGCGATGGCTTTGAGGTCGTCATCGGTCATGTGTGCGGTACTGTTTTCCACCACAGACGTCATTTCGCCGCCCACTGCCGCTTTGTCATTACGCCCTTTGCCCAGATAATCGACGATTTCCTGTTCGTTCCAGTGCGCCACGCCGCGCAGTGAAGGCACATCCCAGTTATTCAGGCTGCCGCCTGCCAGGAAATCAGCGTCGCTGCTGTCCAGCGCCTTTTCGTTCATGCCGAAACCGCGCGGGGTATGGCAACTGCCGCAATGCCCGAGGCTCTCTACCAGATACGCCCCGCGATTAACCTGCGCAGATGCGCCGCCGATCGGCTGGAATGGTTTGTCAGACGCGAACGCCCAGTTCCAGAAACGCATCCCCCAGCGCTGGCTGAACGGGAAGCTCAGATCCGTTTCAGGCGGTTGTTCCGCGCTCGGTTTTACGCCCTGCATAAAGTAAACGTAGAGCGCGTGCATATCCTCATCGTTAATTTTGGCGTAATCAGGGTAAGGCATCGCCGGATACAAACGGGTGCCGTCCGGCAGAACGCCTTTGCGCACCGCATCCGAGAACTGAGCTTCGCTATAACCGCTAATGCCGTGGTCTTTATCCGGTGTAATGTTGGTCGAATAAATGGTGCCAAGATTCGAGTTGATTGCCAGCCCGCCGGAAAACGCCGGTTTACCCGCCACGGTATGACAGGCACCGCAGTCGCCCAGACGCGCCACGTATTCGCCCTGTTTAATGAGCGCGGCGTTGTCGGGCTGCGCATTTGTGACAGCCTGCGCATTCGCCATAAAACCTGCACCCAGCAGCAAGGCATTAGCGATAAATAAACTTTTGAGTTTCATCCTGTTCATCTCCGCTTATGCCTGAACCAGTGGACCGGGGTTTTTCAGGTACTGATCTTTAATGGCCTGCGCCGCCATCAGGGTGATCGCACCAATGGTATCGGTCGGATTAGCCTGGAAGTTTTGCGGGAAGGCATTGCCGCCCGGCACAAAGACGTTATGTACATCCCAGCTTTGCAGGAACTTGTTCAGCGCAGAAGTTTTCGGGTTGTCGCCCATCACCGCGCCGCCCACGTTGTGCGTGGAAACGTATTTGGTCAGGTCAAAGTGCGCGTCCATCGGCAGGAAGCTTTCGCTGTAGCTGTCCGGGTTGAGCTCTTTAGTGATATTGCCGACGATACCTTTCAGATATTGCTGCAATTTGAGTTCGTTCTGTTTCCAGTCGAAGGTCATGCGCAGCAGCGGATAGCCATATTCATCTTTATAATTCGGATCGAGATCCAGATAGATATCGCGGTAAGACTGGCAGGTGGTGGTGATGCTGATTTTCATCGAATGGCCATACCATTCTTCCATGCCTTCTTTCCAGCCGGTGCCCCATGCAGGCGTGCCTTTTGGCAGCGAGGTGCTGATTGGCGTGCCGGTGGCCTGCGAACTGTGGATTTTCGCGCCGCCGATAAAGCCTAAAGATGGGCCATCGAAGTTGCCCGGAGAGATGTCGTTGAACATCTGGCCGGTGGCGCCTGCGGTAGCGAACGGATTGAAGTTTTTGTCCTTGAAGAACAGCGTCGAGCCGCCGTTACTGAGGAACGCATAGTTACGGCCAATCGCGCCTTCTTCAGTGATCGGATTGTAAGGCTTACCGATCCCGGACAGCAGCATCAGGCGCACATTGCAGAACTGGAAGCTGCTCAGCACCACGATTTTCGCCGGCTGGAAGCACTCGTTGCCGTCTGCATCCATGTAGATCACGCCTTTGGCGGTTTTCTTGTCGTCATGCAGTTCGACTTTCAGCACGTTGGCATGGACTTCATAGGAGAAGTTATCCATCCGTTTCAGTGCGTCCATGACCGCAGTCTGCGGCGAGGCTTTCGAGTAGTTCAGGCACGGATATTTACTGCAATAACCGCAGTAGTTACACGGCGCGATCTGGTTGCCGTACGGGTTGGTCCAGGCGCGGGACACGCAGGCTGACGGGTTCGGGAACGGGTGATAGCCCATCTTTTTGGTGACTTCAGCAAACATGCTGCTGTTAAGCGTATCTTCCAGCGCAGGCAGCGGATACGGTTCGGAGCGTGGTCCTTCGAACGGATCCCCGCCTTCCATAATCTGACCGCGCAGGTTACCGGTTTTACCGGACTGACCGCAGATGTGCTCAAACTTGGTGTAATACGGCTCAATTTCATCCCAGGAGAACGGGAAATCCATGATCCGCATGTCTTCCTGCAAGATGCCCGGTTTATAGGCTTCGTCAGCGTAAGTTTTGAGTTTTAAGTCGGTCGGCGTCGGGCGAATCAATACCGCCGTCCAGTGCAGACCGGAACCCCCCACGCCGGTCCCCGGCGCAAATGCGCCCCATTTACGGGTCGGCAGGGCAGTTTCACTCATGTTATAACGCACGGTGACGGCGGCTTCTGCCGGGGTCGCCATGACTTTATTGCGTACCGCGTAGGCATATTCATCCGCCGGTTTTGGGTAAGCAAATTCTTCGTAGCCACGATCGCCGCCACGTTCGAGCGCGCGGACAGTCAGACCTGCCATCGCCAGCTCGATACTCATCAGCGAGCCAGCCCAGCCGAGGCCGACAACCACGACGTCGACTTCTGGTTTAGTTACTTTTGCCATCTTTAATCCTGTCAGTCATCAGAAAACGGTAATAGGGCGGGGCACTCAGGCGCGCGCGCCCTGCAGGCTCACAGGCCCCAGCGGATACGGGACGTTATGCTGCTTAACCCACTCGGTGAAACTGGCACGTGCGCCGGGGAAGCCGATGGCGATCCACGCCTTCATCCCTTTGTTTCCGCCGTAGATCGGGTCTGCCAGATAGCCGTGTTTGGTATCTGAAAGCAGTTCACTGAAGAATTGCGAAGCCACGAGGTTTTCTTCACCAAGATCCGCAAAGTGGATACCGTTTTTCTGAAGCTGCGTCAGAACGTTGTCTTTGTCCTGATCGGCGAGTTCATGGAAGGCTTTCTGATGATTTTGCTGACACCAGCTGTTCGCCAGGCGAATGCCGGTTTTGTAGATTTGCTGCGGACGGAAAGGGATCTGGTATCCCATCGTGGCCGGAGCATGCACGTTGAACGGGCCCTGCATGTAGATTTCTTCACCGAAATCGCCGTGCATTTGCTGATCGATAAAAATAGGCACATTGGTTTCGAGTGCGCCCGGTGCTTTGCCTTTACCGCCTGCGGGGATCAGACGGTCAGCGGCGGCCATAATAAACTGCCACTCATCGGCACTGAAAAATATCGGTTTATAATCGAGTAAATCAGGGGCAGCCATTTCCGCAGCTTGTGCCGCTGACATCCCTTTCATCATAATGGTGCCGACCGGCAAAGCCATCAGCGACCCAAGTAAAAACTTGCGACGGGTTGTTTTTTTTTGAAGGAGCATAGAATTACGACTCTCACATGCCTGATGTTAAGTTTGGGTTAATTGTTATTATTTTTGGGTACAAAATTATAATATCACTGCTACATCTAAAATAAATGAATAAATTCCACATGAACTATGAGGTGGGAAATGTATTAAGGATTTTGACAGGTTTAATTTGATTTAAAACAGAGTAAAATCAATGATATGTCGATGTTTTTTTATTGTGTATGGACGAGGGAAAATAGCATTGTTTATCAAAATATTCTTCATAATTTTGTTGGTCGAATTTAGATCAATATAATTCCTCACGGAAACTTTCTGTTATTAGTTGTTGTGAATGTTAGCTAACATTTCTAACAAATAAGAATGAGTTTCAATTGCTGGGGTTATTTATTACCGGGAGAAATATAAAGTTGAATTAATTACGCGAACAACTCCCTCCCCTGCGAAGGGGAGGAGCAAAACTTAAATGCAAACAACGGCTCGATGTCTTCTCTCACCTGCGAAATGAGGGTCAAAAACATAAGCTGAAATGTGCGCGGACCCTAAGCCGACTCACGAATCACCAGCCGGTAACCCATATCGACAATCGGCTCTTCAACCGCGATGCCTTCAATTTTATCCGCCAGCATATCCGCCGCGCGGATGCCTAAATCCCATTTTTCAACGCTGACTGTGGTTATCGCCGGGCGGTTGTGGGCGGCAAAATTCAGATCCGCAAAACCTATCACCGAGAAATCATCCGGGACGCTTAAACCCTGTGCCTCGGCTTCCATAATGGCGCCTTGCGCCAGCGTGTCAGAACTGCAAATGATGGCGTCGAAACGCTCACCGGTGGCAAGCAGTTGCCTGAGTGCATGGCGCCCGACTTCCATATTGGCCGGACGCGAGACGATCACTTCTTTAATATCGTGCCCGGCGAGCGTCCTTAACACACTGATGGCACCGTTTTTGCGCACCATTGCGCGACGATCCGACGCACAGATAAAACCAAAGCGCGTAAAGCCTTTGCCGAGGAAATAGTCACCGATGGCATTGCCCACTTTTTCGTGCGAGAAGCCAATCAGCATATCAATCGGCGTGGGTGTCAGATCCCAGATTTCTACCACCGGAACATTGGCGTTCAGAATGATTCTTTTCAGTTCTGAGGTGTGATGAATGCCGGTCAGCACAATCCCGTCCGGTCGGCGTGAAAGCAGAGTGGCGACAATATCGGTTTCGTCTTCCGGTTCATAGCCGACAATACACAACAGCATGTGATAACCCCGCGCCGCGAGTTGGTCGCTGATTGCCTGAACGGTATCGACAAACATGTTGTTGTTGATCTGCGGCACCACGACGGCGATGAGTTTAGTGCGACGGGTCGCCAGCCCGCCGGCGAGCATATTAGGAATGTAACCGGTGCTGTTTACGGCTTCCATCACGCGGGCAATGGTCGCCGGGCGCACAACTTTGGGATTGTTTAAGGCGCGGCTGACGGTCATCGGGGAGAGACCGGCCGCCTGTGCGACATCCTCGAGCGTGGCCGTGCGGGAACGGCCTTTTTGAGTATTTATTTTATTATTCAACGTGTTGACCACTGAGTTCTGGCATTAAAATAGTAATGTTTGCGCAATCATTGTCAGTTTCTCATATTGTCCCCGGTTTAGGTAAGTGTAAATGTTAACTACTTGTTGCGTGAGCGTGCGTCCTTAACTTATTTATCCTCACGAATTATTTGCCCAAAACGTGAAGGGAGTCATAGGGGATGGTCAAGGAGAGACGATTTCTATTAGTTAGGAATTATCCTGTACAAAAGTGTTGCCGTATACTCCTCTCAAGCAGAGACAATGGGTCATCTTCATGTATTTGCTCTGAGCACATTCTCACAGGTGAAGGAACAACCGTTGCCTGAGCTGCAATTTATCGGGATATGAGGGTTTCAACATGGAAAAGAAAGTCATCTATTTGTTTTGTTCCGCCGGAATGTCGACCTCCCTGCTGGTTTCTAAAATGAAAGTGCAGGCTGAGAAATATGAAGTGCCGGTCATTATTGAAGCATTTCCTGAAACGCTGGCCGCCGAAAAAGGCGCGGGTGCCGATGTTATCCTGCTGGGGCCGCAAATTGCCTACATGCTGGATGAAATTAAAAAAGTGTTACCTGGAAAACCGGTAGAAGTGATTGATTCTGGCCTCTACGGCAAAATTGATGGACTCGGTGTATTGAAAGCGGCAGTCGCGGCGATCAAAAAAGCAGCAGCGCAGTGAATTAACGTTTAGCGTCAACTTTTGCATTACCCATTTTTTGTATTTTTATGTCAAAGAGAAATCCAGTCAAAGAGCGAATTTCATCCCTGGCCGCCGGAAGGCGGCATTAAAGGAAAATGCCCATGAGCAAAGCCATTGATTCACTTGAAAAGATACTTCTTCCTTTTGCCGTCAAAATAGGTAAACAAGCGCATATTAACGCCATTAAAAATGGCTTCATCAAATTAATGCCGCTGACCCTCGCGGGCGCTATGTTCGTTTTAATTAATAACGTGTTCCTGAATTTTGGGGCCGGTTCTTTCTTTTATTCTTTAGGTGTGCGTTTAGACCCGTCAACGATCGACACACTGACGGGCCTTAAAACTATCGGTATTAATGTTTATAACGGTACGCTCGGTATTATGTCGCTGATGGCACCGTTCTTTATCGGCATGGCATTAGCGGAAGAACGTAAAGTGGATCCGCTGTCCGCCGGTTTATTAGCCGTTGCAGCCTTTATGACCGTGACGCCATACAGCGTTGGTGAAGCCTATGCCGTGGGGGCAAACTGGCTGGGCGGGGCGAATATTATTTCCGGTATGGTGATAGGTCTGGTGGTCGCGGAAATGTTCACCTTTGTTATTCGCCGCAACTGGGTGATTACCTTGCCGGCGAGTGTGCCGTCTTCTGTTTCCCGTTCCTTCTCGGCATTAATTCCGGGTTTTATTATTCTGTTTATCTTCGGGGTTATTTCCTGGTTACTCGGATTATATGGCCACAACTTCCACCAGATTATTATGGATTCTATTTCCAAACCTCTGGCGGCAATGGGCAGCGTGGTAGGCTGGGCGTATGTGATTTTCAACTCCCTGTTGTGGTTCTTTGGTGTGCACGGTTCGCTGGCGCTAACTGCACTCGACAACGGCATCATGACCCCGTGGGCGCTTGAAAACATCGCGCTGTATACCGAATACGGTTCCGTGAGTGCGGCGGTTGAGGCGGGGAAAACCTTCCACTTCTGGGCCAAACCGATGCTGGATTCCTACATCATGCTGGGCGGTTCCGGTGCCACCCTCGGACTTATCATCGCCATCTTTATCGCTTCACGCCGTGCCGATCATCGTCAGGTGGCGAAGCTGGCACTCCCGTCAGGCATCTTCCAGATTAACGAACCGATCCTGTTTGGTCTGCCGATTATCATGAACCCGGTGATGTTTATCCCGTTCGTGCTGGTCCAGCCGATTCTGGCTGCCATCACACTCGCGGCGTACAGCATGGGCATTATCCCTCCGGTCACGAATCTGGCGCCGTGGACCATGCCGACCGGGCTTGGGGCCTTCTTTAACAGTAACGGCAGCATCGCTGCACTGCTCGTCGCGTTGTTTAACCTGGGCATTGCCACGCTGGTGTATATGCCATTTGTGATCTTATCTAACAAAGCGCAGACGATTATTGAAGAAGAAGAAAGTGAAGAAGACATTGCAGCCGCACTGAAATTTTAATCTGAACGGAAGGCGGCAGGACAAGTTTCCCGCCGTCATCCGGCCAATCACGGAGAGACAGAAATGATGGATTTAGACAGCATTGTTGAAACTGAAAGTGAAATGCAGGATCTCGAAGAAGTGGTGATGGGGTTGATCATTAACTCCGGACAAGCGCGCAGCCTGGCTTATGCGGCGCTCAGGAAAGCCAAAGAAGGGGATTTTGAGCAGGCGTACGCGGTGATGGCGCAGTCAAAAATGGCGCTCAATGAAGCGCATCTGGTGCAGACCAAACTGATTGAAGACGATCAGGGCGAAGGGAAAACCAAAGTCAGCCTGGTGCTGGTGCATGCGCAAGACCATCTGATGACATCAATGCTGGCCCGCGAACTGATTGCTGAACTCATTGAGCTTCATGAGAAAATAAAATAACGTAGGAAGCCATAATGCAACCACCGGTACTGAGCATGGAAATCAAGACAGCGCGCGAAAATCAACTCTTCGACGGTCAGAATTTCCACATGTTCATCTACAACAAAGTAGAAAGCATTTCCGGGCTGCATGAACACGATTACTACGAATTTACAGTGGTGCTGACCGGCCGGTATTACCAGAACGTCAACGGTAAACGGGTATTGTTAGAGCGTGGCGACTTTGTCTTTATCCCGCTGGGATCCAACCACCAAAGCTTTTATGAATTTGGTGCGACGCGGATACTTAATGTCGGGATCAGCAAAGCGTTCTTCGAGCAACATTATTTATCTTTACTGCCACCCCGCTTCGTGGCGTCACAGGTTTATCAGATTAAGACTGAATTTCTGGCTTATATAGAATCTGTGATCGCTTCTCTTAATTTCAGGAACGGGGAATTTAATGAATTTCTGGAAATGGTGACGTTTTATATTGTGAACCGTTTACATCATCACAGAGAGTCAGAAATTACCACCGATGCGCCAGGCTGGCTTAAAAATGCCATCGAGAAGATGCATGATAAAGCGCAGTTTGGTGACAAAGCATTAACGAATATGGTGGCGCTTTCCGGTAAATCGCAGGAATATCTCAGCCGCGCCACGCAGCGACATTATGGCAAAACGCCGATGCAGATTATTAATGAAATTCGCATAGATTTTGCCAAGAAACAGCTGGAGATCACCAATTACTCGGTCACGGATATTGCGTTTGAATCCGGCTACAGCAGTCCGAGCATGTTTATTAAAAACTTTAAAAAACTGACTTCTTTTACCCCGAATCATTACCGGAAGAAGTTGTGCAGTATTAATTAACGCGAACCATTTATTTCTCTGTTTAAATTTGCAGTGCATTATTATTGCACGGGAGTTCCTATGCGTAACAAACTGAAAGTTGTCACTATCGGTGGCGGAAGTAGTTATACCCCGGAATTACTGGAAGGTTTTATTAAACGTTACGACGAATTGCCGATTACTGAATTATGGCTGGTCGATGTGGAAGCCGGTAAAGAGAAACAGGATATTATTTTCAATCTTTGCCAGCGTATGGTGGAACGCGCAGGCGTGCCGATTGTGATGCATAAAACGCTGGATCGCCGCGAAGCATTGGCGGATGCCGATTTCGTCACCACGCAACTGCGCGTTGGTCAGCTAAAAGCGCGCGAACTGGATGAACGCATCCCGCTGAGCCACGGTTATCTCGGGCAGGAAACCAACGGGGCAGGCGGCTTGTTCAAAGGGCTGCGGACGATCCCGGTGATTTTTGACATCATCCGGGATGTCGAGGAGATCTGCCCCGACGCCTGGGTGATAAACTTCACCAACCCGGCGGGCATGGTGACGGAAGCGGTATTCCGCCACACCAAATTTAAGAAATTCATTGGCGTATGTAACATCCCGGTGGGCATGAAAATGTTTATTCAGGATGTGCTGAAGCTGACGCCGCAGGAAGAGTTGTCCATCGACCTGTTTGGCCTGAACCACATGGTGTTTATCAAAGATGTCCTGGTCAACGGCGAATCACGTTTCGCCGAGCTGCTTGATGGTGTCGCGTCCGGCACACTGACGGCCGGTTCGGTGAAAAATATCTTTGATTTGCCATTCAGCGAAGGCCTGATCCGCTCCCTGAATCTGCTGCCGTGTTCTTATCTGCTGTATTACTTTAAGCAGAAAGAGATGCTGGCGATTGAAATGGGCGAATTCTACAAAGGCGGCGCGCGCGCTACGGTTGTGCAGAAGGTTGAAAAACAGCTGTTCGATCTGTACAAAAATCCTGATCTGAACGTCAAACCGAAAGAACTGGAATTGCGCGGCGGAGCCTATTATTCCGACGCGGCCTGCGAAGTGATCAGCGCCATTTACAACGATAAACAAACCGAGCAGTACGTCAATTTCCCGCACAATGGCCATATTGATAACATCCCGGCTGACTGGGCGGTGGAAATGACCTGCACCATCGGGCGCGACGGTGCAAAACCACACCCGCGTATCACGCATTTTGACGAAAAAGTGCTGGGCCTGATTTACACCATCAAAGGGTTTGAGATTGCCGCGAGCGAGGCCGCACTGAGCGGTGAATTCAATGATGTGCTGCTGGCGATGAATCTTAGCCCACTGATCCATTCCGATAAAGATGCCGAGATACTGGCGCGAGAAATGTTGCTGGCACATGAAAAGTTGCTGCCGAATTTTGCAGAAACCATCGCCACACTGAAATAACCCCACGGCCTTCCCGGTGACGGGGAGGCTTTCACAGGGAGGCTTATGGATAAATTACTGATCGTAAACGCCGATGATTTCGGGCTGTGCAAGGCGCAGAACTACGGGATTATTGAGGCGTTTAACAACGGCGTTGTCACCTCAACCACGGCGATGGTCAACATGGCGACCACGGAACACGCGGCGGTTCTCAGCGCCGCACACCCTGAACTGGCGGTCGGCATGCATTTTGTGCTGACACTCGGGCGTCCGTTGTCGCCGATGCCGGGTCTGGTTCGTGACGGGGAACTGGGCAAGTGGATCTGGGAAATGGCGGAGCAGGGCACGCTGCCGCTGGATGAAATCGCGCAGGAACTGCAATGCCAGTTTGACCGTTTCGTGGCGGTGTTTGGTCGCCTGCCGACGCATCTCGACAGTCATCATCATGTGCATATGTTCCCGCAGATTTTCCCGATCGTGGAAGCGTTCGCGAAAGATCAGGGCATTCCTGTACGCATTGACCGTAACGAAATCCGCAGGCGTGACATTGCGCTGCGCGGTGCGAAGAGTACCGACGGTTTCGACAGCAGTTTCTACGGAGAGGCGATTTCAGACGCCCTGTTTCTGCAAACGCTGGACAACGCCACGCAGCGCGGTGACCGAACGCTTGAAATCATGACCCATCCGTCGTTTATTGATAACACCATTCTGGCAAGCAAATATTGCACTCCGCGCCTGGCGGAGCTGGATGTACTGACATCGGCTTCGCTCAAAGCCGCGATCGCCGAGCGCGGATTCCGGCTGGGATCGTTTAAGGATTTATAAGCCGTAATACGCAAAGGCTGCCGCGGGCATCAGGTTCGCGGCGGCCTTTTTGTGGGCGTCAGCGTCAGCCCGGCCCCTCACTCCCTGCCGCCAGCAGCGGAACCAGAATGTCGCTAACCGGCGTAGGAATACCCTTTGCGTGACCAGAACGCTGCACGACGCCGTTGCGTATATCCCACTCCAGCGGGCGGTTAGCCTGGCGATCGGCGAGAATCGAGGTGCCTAAATCCGCAGGAGCACGATGAAAACCGTCAACGATCTCTTGTGCAACGCTATCGCTGAGTACCGCACCTTCCGCCCGAGCGACAGTCAGACACTCATGCAGATAAGCCAGTGCCAGTTGCGTGATATCCCCGCGTGAGAACATCCCCGCACGGCGGTTTGCGAGAACCATCAGACCCGCGACCGCATTTTGCAGCAGTTTGCGCCATGCAATCGAGAGGAAGTCGGATGATAATTCAACCGCGCAGCGCGTGCCGCTGAGTGCATCAGCGATCCGTTTTGCCTGTGGCACATCCGGCAAGGTCAGACGCGGTTTTGCGCGCAGCCGGACGGAGGCATCCGGCTCACGCTGTGCCGGGAACCATACGACGGAAGGCACCACCGTTGCCCCGTTGACGTAAGGTTCCAGCAGCGTTTTCTGTTCAACGCCGTTTTGCAGCGCACAGACAATGGTATTTTCATCGCACAATGCGGCCAGCCAGTCAGCGCTGTCAGCCACCTGCGTGGTTTTCACCGCGACAAAAACCAGACCGAACGGACGGTCGGCCGCCGACGGATTGTTCAATACCGGACCTGGCACCACAATCTCGCCGTCATCATGATGCAGAATTAATTGCGGGTGCGCAGTGCGCCCGCAAAGCAGCGGCGTGCGGTTAACTTCATGCAGTACCGCGGCGATGGTCGTGCCAATTGCACCGGGACCTAACAGAGCAGTAGCAGGGCGGTCAGACATATCGGGTTCTCCTGATTTGATTAACCTATCAACAGTGTGCCGGTGGCAATCACCGCACACGCCAGCATTTTTCTCAGTGTGAGTGTTTCACCAAGAAACAGATAACCCAGGACTGCGGCAAACAACACGCTGGTTTCACGCAGCGCGGAGACGGCGCCCATCGGCGCGGCCGTCATGGCATAAATGATCATGCCGTAAGCCAGCAGCGATACCACACCGCCTGCTGCCGCACTGAGTAAACCGGGCCGCCAGCGCAGTAAACTTTTCGTGTCGCGCAGGATGATATACAGCGCTGGCATCAGCGCCCCCCATAACATGCTCATCCACACGGTATAGGAAAACGAATTGCCGGAGACGCGCACGCCTATGCCATCCACTACGCTGTATGCCGCAATAAAAGCGCCGGTGGCCAGGGTATATTTCAGCCCCGGCATCGCCGGTCTGCGTCTTCCCAAGGCAAGCATCAGAATGCCACCAGAAATCAGCGCGATGCCGACAAACGTGTTAAAGGCGATCTTTTCTCCGGCGAACAGGGCCGCGCCACAGGTCACCATCAGCGGCGAAGAACCGCGCGCAATCGGGTAGGTTTGCCCGAGATCCCCGCTCTGATAACTGCGTATTAAACACAGGTTATAACCCACATGCAGCAAGGCAGATAACATCGCATACTTCACGCTCTCCCGCTCAGGGAGTGGCAGAAACGGCGCGATGGCGACGCAGCTCAACGCAATTGCCACGCACATGATGGTCATCGACCATAACCGGTCAGTACCGCCGCGCAATAAGGCATTCCAGCTGGCATGCAGCAGGGCGGCGAGTAGCGTCAGTAAAATAATATGAGCGGGCATGTGCTGATGCTAAACAGCCCGTGCCCGGATTAACAGTGAAGTGTTGTCATCGTGGTATGAGCAATGGCTCATACTCTAACGGTAGCTGAGCTGCGCCTGTTGTGATTCGGCCAGCAGCCAGTTACGGAATTCCATGATGTGCGGCTGGCTTTCGATGCCTTCCGGACAGACAAAGTAATAAGCGGCCGGAGAGGGAAAATTGACGTCAAAGAGCCTGACCAGACTGCCATCACGGATTTCTTTTTCAACGTGTCCGCTGCGCGCCAGCGCAATACCCTGACCCAGTAACGCGGCTTCAATCGTCATATTTGTGTCGGCGAAGCGCACACTTTCGTGCAGTACATCGGTATTTACCCCGACCTGCTTAAACCAGGCATCCCATTTGGGGACCAGATCTGCCCCGTCACGCGTCAGCAGCGGAAAGCGCAACAGTTCAGCGGGTTCAGAAGGGGTACCAAAACTGGCTAAGAATGCGGGGCTGGCAACCGGGAATAATTGTTCGCGGAACATAAACTCTGTATGCAGCGCGGCATAATTGCCGTGTCCGAAGCGGATCGCCACATCGGAATCTGCGCTGGCGAAGTGAATGGCTTTATCCGTGCTTTCCAGCGTGACCAGTATCTCTGGATGCAAACGGGCTAATTCCGGCAGGCGCGGTAACAACCACTTTAACGCGAAAGAATAGGTGGTGCTGACACGCAACCGCACCCGTCCTTTTTGTTCACGCAGATCGGCAAGTGTGGTTTCGAGTTTGCTAAAGAATTCCCGCACCAGCGGGGCGAGCGCCGCACCGGCAGGCGTCAGGCTCAGGGTTTTACCACGCTGAAAAAGCTGCAGACCCCAGATCTCTTCCAGTTTTTTCAACTGGTGGCTGACCGCACTTTGCGTAATAAACAGCTCTTCTGCGGCTGAGGTAAACGTGGTGTGGCGGGTGACCACTTCAAAAGTGCGCAGTGTGGTTGTAGGAGGGAGATCACGCATCATTGTGTTCCTGTTAATGAGCTAATGCTCATAACAGAGTAAGCCGGGGCCTGTGCAAAAGATACGATAAAAGAAAGAATGGCCTGCATTACCTGCCATGCAGGCCATTTTTATGTCGTTCTCAAAGGATCAGAATGAGAAGCACGAACATCCTAAGGCACCCCAGAAGGCGTTGTCATCGGACACCGGCACATCGGAACCGCGGGCAATGTCATGGCTGTGTTTATGCACACCGCACGGGCCGACGCACTGATGCCCCTGACGAACCAGCCCGACACGTGCTGCACCTTGCGGCGGTGCAGAGCGGTAATGCCCTGGCACCGTGGTGACCGGCGACCAGTCCGGCAGCACAGGAATAGCGGGCGGTGCGAGAGGCGAGAAGCTGCCTGCAGCATAGACCACTTTGCCATCGACTACGGTCATCACCGATTCGATTCCTTTGATACGTTCTTCCGGCACGCTGAAGAAATCTTCAGAAAGCACCGCCAGATCGGCCAGTTGCCCGATTTTGATCTGACCTTTCTTGCCCTGTTCGCTGGAGAACCAGGAGCTGCCTTGCGTCCACAACATCAGCGCGGTTTCGCGGTCAATGCGGGCATCGTCATCGTACATCGCCATGCCGCCGACGGTGCGGCCGGAAACCAGCCAGTACAGCGCGGTCCACGGGTTGTAACTGGCCACACGGGTCGCATCGGTGCCCAGCCCGACCGGCACACCCGCAGACAACATTTTCGCCACCGGCGGCGTATGTTTGGTGGCCTCGATACCGTAACGGTCAGCGAAATATTCCCCCTGGAACGCCATACGGTGCTGTACCGCAATGCCGCCGCCCAGCGCTTTGACGCGCTCGATGTTGCGTTCGGTAATGGTTTCCGCGTGGTCAAAGAACCAGTGCAACCCGTTGAACGGAATATCGCTGTTCACTTTCTCAAAGACGTCCAGCATCCGGCTGATCGACTCGTCATACGTGGCATGCAGGCGGAACGGCCAGCGGTGCTCTACCAGATGACGCACCACGCGCTCAAGTTCGACCTCAGTTCCCGGTGGTAAATCCGGACGCGGTTGCAGGAAGTCTTCAAAGTCTGCGGCTGAAAATACCAGCATCTCACCTGCGCCGTTATGACGGTAGAAATCGGTGCCCTGGCCGGGTTTGAGCATATCGGTCCATAACTCAAAATCTTCAAGTTCATGTTGCGGACGCTGAGTAAACAGGTTGTAGGCAATGCGTACTGTCAGCTGATTTTTCTGATGCAGCTCATCAATGATCTGATAATCCTCAGGATAATTCTGGAAGCCGCCACCCGCGTCTATAGCGCTGGTGAGGCCAAGGCGGTTCAGCTCACGCATAAACTGGCGGGTGGAATTCACCTGCTGTTCCAGCGGCAGTTTCGGGCCTTTTGCCAGCGTGGAATACAAGATCATCGCGTTCGGTTTGGCGATCAGCATGCCGGTCGGATTACCATTGCTGTCACGCTGAATTTCCCCGCCCGGAGGATTTGGCGTGTCTTTGGTATAGCCGACCACGTTGAGTGCGGCGCGGTTGAGCAGGGCACGGTCATACAAATGGAGGATAAACACCGGCGTATCGGGCGCGGCCTGGTTAATTTCATCGAGCGTCGGCATGCGGCGTTCGGCAAACTGGAATTCTGTCCAGCCGCCGACCACGCGTACCCATTGCGGGCTTGGTGTGCGCAGCGCCTGCTCTTTCAGCATCCGCAGGGCATCAGCCAGCGAAGGCACGCCTTCCCAGCGCAGTTCCAGATTGTAATTCAGACCGCCACGGATCAGATGCAGGTGCGAGTCGTTCAGGCCGGGAATGGCGGTATGACCGTGCAAATCCACCACCTGCGTCTGTGCATCTGCAAATTGCATCACTTCATTTTCGGTGCCGACAGCCAGAAATTTACCGTCTTTGATTGCGACGGCGTTTGCCAGCGGTTTTTCTCTGTCAACGGTATGGAATTTGCCGTTAAGCAGGATCAGTGAAGCAACATTATTTATTGAATTCATTGGAAAATCTCCTGTTATTGCGCGGAAGAGCGCGTCAGCCATGAATGAAATACGCGTGTAACGATCGGCATCCAGAGGAAAACCACCAGCCCGACGACTGTGGCGTCATTGAGTAAATGACCGCCTTCGGTGCCTTTAAGCTGTGGCAAAAACTGCCCCCAAAACCAGGGCACAAGGTGAGTCGATGGGTAAATCACGCCCAAGGTCAGCAGATACTGTTTCCAGCGGGCTGGCGGACGGACATTCGCATTCGGCGGGGTGAACCAGAATTCGGCACCAGGGCGCACTTCGGTATTGTCGTTTTGCAACAACAGCGGACTGACTTCTGCCACCAGTTGTTTACGCAGATCCGAGTTGTGCCAGGCGTTGAGATTTTCCAGCGTGTCGAAACGCACCAGAATAGTGTAAGCATCGCCGCTGCGGCTCGGGCGGATGACGTTGACGCCCAGATGCCCCGGAAAAGTACTGGCCTGCGGCATAATTTTATTCAGCCAGGCTTCGTATTGCGCTTCGCTGGCTGGCGCAATCTTATGGGTAATAACGAGCGTGACATGTTGCTTGTGGGTCTGGGACGGGGACATACATCACCTCAGCTGATTAAAATAAAAGGTTTTATCGAATCAATGAAATGATGTTAGTCGGTGGGTTGAATCAATGATAGGTGAGAATTTTTGCGGACTTGTTAAGTTTTTTTGTTAATTACTGCGTGCCTGCGATACGCAAGCTACGCTGTTTCATAACACGATGCAGATTCGATTCCAGCCAGTCGGCGAGTCCGGCAACCTGATCTTTGACTTCGATGCCGAGCGGGGTCAGAGAATATTCCACATGCGGCGGCACCACCGGATAAGAACGGCGGTCGATGAAACCGTCTTCTTCGAGAGACTGTAAAGTTTGCGCCAGCATTTTTTCGCTGACTCCCCCGACTTTGCGGCGCAGTTCGCTAAAGCGCAGAGTGTTATCACTGAGCGCGATCAGGATCAGTAATCCCCAGCGGCTGGTGATGTGGCGCAGGATTTCGCGCGACGGGCAGTTGGGATTCAGGACTTCGCCCCGGCGGATTTGTTCGGAGAGTGGCAAACGTTCAGCGGGTTGCTCAGAGGAAATTATTTTCATACTAACCTTTGGGTATGTACTTACGTAAAGTTAGTGTATCGCATAGGATGTGTTTACGGCGACGCTTTTAGCGTCTTTAAAGCATAAATTGAATACTTTTTTGGAGAAACCCCTATGATCGCCATTACCGGTGCTACCGGCCAGTTAGGCCGCCTTGTTATTGCCGCACTGCTGAAAAAAGTACCTGCAAATCAGATTATTGCTGCGGTGCGTAATCCGCAAAAAGCCCAGGATCTGGCAGATCTGGGTATTGAAGTGCGTCAGGCTGATTACAGCCAGCCCGCTACCCTGGATTCTGCTTTTAAAGGCGTCGAAAAACTGCTGCTGATTTCTTCCAGTGAAGTCGGTCAGCGTGAAGCACAACATAATGCGGTCATCGACGCAGCAAAACGCGCAGGTGTGAAACTGCTGGCTTACACCAGCCTGCTTCATGCAGACAAAAGTCCGCTGGGACTGGGTGTTGAACACCGTGCGACCGAAAAAGCATTAAGCGAATCTGGCGTGCCCTTCGTGCTGTTGCGTAACGGCTGGTACACCGAAAACTATGCGGCGAGTATCGCCCCGGCACTGGCGCATAACGCGTTTATTGGTTCCGTCGGCGAAGGAAAAATTTCTTCCGCGGCGCGTCAGGATTACGCTGAAGCCGCTGCGGCCGTGCTGACGCAGGAAAATCAGGCCGGTAAAATCTATGAACTGGCCGGAGATGATGCCTACACCCTGACCGAATTCACTGCTGAAATTGCCCGTCAGTCCGGTAAAAAAGTCGATTACATCAACCTGCCGGAAGCGGAATTTGCTAAAGCGCTGCTTGGTGCCGGGTTACCGGAAGGACTGGCGAATATGCTGGCGGATTCTGATGCGGGTGCAGGGAAAGGCGGCTTGTTTGATGATTCTCATACATTGAGCAAACTGATTGGTCGCCCGACCACGCCTGTTAAAGATGTGATCGCCGCAACGCTGAAAACGCTTTAACAAAACAGTTATTACGCTCCGGCCTGTTAACATCATATTTAACAGGCCGGTAATATTTTTTAAATCACATCGTCTTGCGTAGAAAGCAGCACCAGTTCCAGCAAGTTACGGCAAGCCTGCTGATTACTGATGTTGGTCTCCTGTTCCAGCTGACGCACCAGACCTTGAATGATGGCCTTATTGCTCACCGGATAGTGGCTGGCGAGAAGTCCTGAAACAAGGGTCCCGAGGATCTCAACTTCGCTTAATGTCGGCGTTTCCCGCGCATTTAAATAATCACTGATTTCTGTAACTGTTTGTTCTGCTTCGATTTGCATGTAGACCTCCTCAAACTTTTCAGCGGATTTGTCTTAGTGAAAAGTGCCTATTGCCAGTCAGGAAAAAAAGTATTGTGAAGTTTTTCTTCACAATTTCCGGCCCTGACTCATCTGCTCGTTGCGTTGCACATCACGAAAACTCCAGCCATGAAAAAAACCTTTGGAAGAAGGGAAATCCAATTTTTCTTCCAAAGGTCAGGCTGAATACGCCCGTAATAGACGGACTAATGATGAAGCAGGGGTAACAGAAAGTTATACAAAGATTGCGAATCTGTACAGGTATGGCTGCGAAATATCTTAAATTTAGTTGCTAGCAATCGAAAAAAAAGCACAAATAGTTCATCTCTCCGGCGCGTCAATACATTCACGTGGCAATTTAGTTCCGCGCTTAATGGTTTCGGGCGTGAATTCATCTGCCTGTACAAGTGAAATGCGTTACGGCAGAATATGTGCCCTTTTTAGTACAGGCCCGATGTAAATCCGGCAGCGAATAAGGAGTCATGCGGTGAAAATCAATGTCATTGGTACCAGCGGGAGCGGGAAATCGACGCTGGCACGCAACATTTCTCAGAAACTGAATATTCCTTATATTGAACTGGATGCGCTGTTCTGGAAGCCGGACTGGCAGGGTACGCCGGATGACGAGTTTTTTGCCCGTCTGGCAGGAAAACTGGCGGCCAGTGACGGCTGGGTGATCGACGGAAATTACAAACGCACGCAGCCCGTGAAATGGCGCGAAATCGATATGATCGTGTGGGTGGATTATTCGTTCGGGCGAACGTTATATCAGGCGGTGAAACGCGTCTTCATACGGGCATGGGGCCAAAAGGAAATCTGGGCAGGAACGGGGAATCGCGAGTCGTTTCGTAAAAGCTTTTTCAGCCGGGATTCAATTATTCTGTGGACGCTGAAAACGTACGCGAAAAACCGTCGCTACTATCAGGCATTGTTTAACGATCCTGACTGGCAGCATGTACGCTTTGTCCGTCTGAAATCACCCCAGCAGACTCAGGTTTTCCTGCGTAATCTGACCGAGCTGTAACACCATCCACGGGCTGAATGCCCAGGGCGTTGCCCGAACGCTGTTCTGCAAATCTTCCGGCTTAACCCACTGATAATCCATAACTTCAGAATCGCGCGGCGCCGGGGGCTGGCGGGTGAAAGCGGCAAATATCGGGCAAAATTCGTTTTCGACAATCCCGGATGCATCGGTGGCACGATACTGAAATTCATCAACCAGCGAGGTGATGTGCTCAACGGATAATCCCAGTTCGTACTGACAGCGACGGTAAACTGCCGCCTGAAGGGATTCGCCCGGCAGCGGGTGTCCGCAGACAGAATTTGTCCAGACGCCGGGCCAGGCCACTTTGCTCAGGGCGCGTCGTGTCAGCAGGATTTCGCCGCGATCGTTGTGAATGTAGCAGGAAAATGCAAGATGCAAGGGTGTCTGGTCGGTGTGCACCAGCGCTTTATCCATCGTACCCGCCGGTTGATTTTTAACATCAAGTAACACGACTTCTTCAATCATAAAAACTCCTGTTAGTTCTCCGTCATTGACCGTGTATAACCTCCTTCCAACCGTTCACTCTCCGCTGGCATCCATCCCCTGATGCGGCCTGAGTCAGACATCCTGAGCGATGGCGGTGGTTTCGAGGGGGCGACAATAATTTTCGATGTTGTTACGCATATTATCAATGATGCTATGACAGATGAGTTTGACGATATACCGTGCATGTAAAAAACCCGGCATTTAGCCGGGTTAGGATTATGATTAAAAGGCCGATATCCAGGTTGAGTTAGTCATAGAGCCATTTACCGGCTCGCGCCGATTCTGCAAGCATTCTCAGTGTTAGCGGAGCGGGTTCGATATACTTCACTCGGCATGATTTAGGTAACAGGAAATTTGGAATCATGCCCTTTTCATCAGGCCAGTATTTCAGGAAATTGAATCCCTCTGTGTCTACTCCAAAGGTCTTGAAATAGCTTGTCATGATTTCTTCGCCTGTCTCCCAAACCCAGACATAGCGTCCTGTAGTAAGACTGGTATCAATCGTGACAGGCCATTTACCCGTCTTATTCCATCCTAAGTTATACCAATCTATGACATCCTGGTTATTCACCATAAGCGGTCATTCCATGCATCACTGTATTGAATACTAGCCAGGCTTTGGCTACTTTTTCTTTTTAAGTAAAAAGGCAACAAGCCAGATCAGTGAAATGTTCAACAGGAATGAAGTTAGATGGATAAAGGTCATAAAGATATTTGCCCATGATTCTTCTGTTATAAAACCTGTTTTTTCTGTCAAAAGTGAGTACGCGATATTTTCGGGTATTAAGGCGAAAATGGTGACGAGTATTACGACAAAAGACGCCGAGCCAGCCATCCAGATCAGAACATATTGGTATGGCTTCATTAGTACACCTGCACTGTGCCAAACGCTTTCATTGTTGGGCTAACCATCGTGGTTGGTGTCTTGAGTAATGCCTCTCGAAGGATATCGAAGTGTGACTTACTGGTAAATGTTATGCAGCCGTTACTTGTCCCCTGATATCCAGCCGGATGTAATCTGAAATTTCCACGTTCGACATCCTCAATGAAAGTCGTGTCATCAATCAAGCTATCATCGCGAAATAATGCAAACCACGCTGCATGATCTGAACCGCTGACAATTGACTTAAGCCAATCACGCTGCTTGTACATTAAACCCCCCCAGGGCGGGATACGATGTAGTACCTGCCTGGTGGTAGTGGTCCTATGTTTTTTACCGCTGTCTGTTCAGGATCGTTGCGCTGTGCGGGATTGCCTGAGTATGCAGGGAAAAAACCAATTCCCGGGCAACTTAGCGTTGATATACCCGCTCCGTTTAACCGAAACGTACACTTGATCATCTGTCATTCCATGCATCTGAAAAAATGATATTCCCATCGCAATGTTTCCACGTGATCCGCTCGTAACGCAGTGAAATTGACTCAAGGTGGTTATGTTTTTCAGTGGCAGGGTTTTTGCAATCATGCATTAGCGGGCAAACAGAAACGACCTTTACATTTTCCATCAGCATATTGAAATATTCAGCTTCCTGACCAGCATCGTTGATCCTGTACCACCTTATCTCCGCAGATTTTAAGGTTTGGCCTTTTGCGACGGCCTTGTAAAGGTAGGGCGATGAGCTGTCGAATTCTTTTTCAAAAGTCAGCGCGGAATGTACACGAGTACCGGTGATCTTGCCTGTGTTGTTGTCAGTAGGTAAAAACAAGCCGTGACCGAAACCCAGAACCTCAATACTCCCCTCACGCCCATTCACATCGACAGATCCTTTGATGTCTGCGCCGCCGTCGTCTTTAAGCCATAGGTAAGCTGGTATTGCCATTTTAGTAAGTCCCTTTTAGAAGTAAGGGTATAAATTACGCCCATCAATCGCCGAAAACAATTAGCGGACATCGTAATGATTTGATTTTCGGATGTTTATTATTGATGAGCGTTCATCATGTGGCTGGTGACAGAGTGTCTGAGGATTTTTTGGGCAATACGGCGCTGAATGCAGATTAATGACGGGAATTATGGAACGAAGCGGGCCTTTACCTAATCATGTTACCGGTATCACACAAAACAAAAATCATAAGAAATTTATAATATCTCGCAATTGTCGCTCTCTTTTAACCATTCTATAACAAGTCCTCGGGCCACGGACGGACTGACTTTTTTGTGTTTAACCCTACAAAAGGCAGGACGAAAAATGACTGCGAAGTTATCCGTAAAAGAAAAAATCAGCTACGGTCTGGGGGATATGGCGAGCCATATTGGCCTGGATAACGTCATTATATTTTTGACGTTTTATTACACCGATGTCGTGGGATTACCGGCAGTCTTTGTCGGGACAATGTTTCTTGTTGCACGCGTCGCTGACGCCATTGTGGACCCTGCGATGGGGTTGATCGCCGACCGGACGCAAACGCGTTTTGGTAAATTCCGGCCGTATATTCTCTGGCTGGCGTTACCTTTCGGGGCAAGCTGTTTACTGGTTTACGCGGTGCCGGAATCCCTGACGCTGGGCGGTAAAATGGTGTACGCCAGCGTCACCTATTGCGTGATGATGCTGATGTATACCGCCATTAACATTCCGTATTGCTCGATGGGCGCGATCATTACGCCGGATAATTCCCAGCGTATTTCCCTGCAATCCTACCGCTTCTTCCTTGCCACGCTGGGCGGCGCCATGTCCACGTTCCTGATGATGCCGCTGGCAGAAATGATGGGCGGTGGCAATAAACTCGACGGCTATTTTGGCGCGATGGCGATCATGGCATCGATCGCTGTGGTGATGTTTCTGCTGTGCTTCCTCAACACCAAAGAACGTATCAGTGCGCCGCCGACACACGAGAATTTTCTTTCCGATTTACGCGATTTAGTGCGTAACGACCAGTGGCGCGTGGTGGCGGCGCTGATCTTCTTCAATATCTCCTTCGGCGTGGTGCGTCTCGGCGCGATGATGTATTACGTCACCTATTATCTCGGCAATGCCAGCTACTTTATGTGGCTGCTGGCTGCACACATTGTCGGCAAAAGTCTCGGCAGTCTGCTGGTTAAACCACTGACCCGCAACCGCAGCAAACTCGCGGCCTTCACGCTGTGTGCCATTCTGACCGGTGCGCTGAGCGCGGCGATTTTCTTCGTTCCGGCGTGGATCTCTCTGCTGGTGGGCATGACCTTGCTGGTCTCCACTTTCTATCAGGTCACCACCACGCTGATGTGGGTGATGATGTCTGACGTGGTGGATTACGGCGAATACAAACAGGGTAAGCGCATGGATGGCACCGTGTTTTCCACTTTACTGGCGATCCTCAAAATGGGGATGGCGGTGAGCGGGGCAGTGGTCGGCTGGACACTGGGCATGAGCGGCTACGTGCCGCATGCCGCCCAGCAGAATACTGTCGCGATGCTGTCGATTATCGCGCTGTTCTCGCTGGTGCCGGGCATCCTGTCGATGTTCAGCGCACTGTCGATGCGCTGGTACAAACTCAATGACGCCACCATGAAACAGATCAATCAGTCCAAAATTTCACGGGAACATGAGCCTGAACCTCAGGCCACCTTGCATACACAGGAGTCCGCATGAGCGAATTAATCGCCGAAAAAAACCGTATCCTCTGGCATTTCGATCAGCAAACGCTGGTGATTGAACCCTGGGGCGAGCACAGCCTGCGCGTGCGTGCCACCTGCCGGCCTGAACTCAATGATTCGCTGTGGGCGCTGTTGCCAGCGGGCGCTCAGCCACAAGCTGAAATCAGTCGCAGCGCGGAAACCCTGACGCTGCGTAACGGCAACATCACGGCGTCGGTGAATATCAAAGGGCAACTGGCGTTTTATAACCAGCGCGGTGAACTGATCCTCGAAGAGTTCTGGCGTCAGCGTTCCACGGTGGGCATTGGCGCAACAGAAAAGAGTCAGGATAAATACATCAGCGCACTGAAAATGGATGCGCGTGAATTTAAAGCCATTCCCGGCGGCAAACATCAGCTGACGGTGCGGTTTGAGTCGCGTCCGGATGAGAAAATTTATGGCATGGGGCAGTACCAGCAAAACTGTCTGGATCTGAAAGGTTGCACACTGGAACTGGCGCAGCGCAATTCACAGGCCAGCGTGCCGTTTATGCTTTCGAGTCTGGGCTACGGCATGTTGTGGAACAATCCGGCGATTGGCGAGGTGACATTCGGCAAAAACATTACCCGCTGGGAAGCGCAGGTCACGGAGCAGATGGATTACTGGATCACCGCCGGTGACACGCCCGCTGACATCATGCATCAGTATGGTCGCGCGACAGGCACCGCGCCGCAAATGCCGGAATACGCCACGGGTTTCTGGCAATGCAAATTGCGTTACCGCACGCAGCAGGAAGTGCTTGAGGTCGCGCGGGAATACAAGCGCCGCAATCTGCCGGTTTCGGTGATTGTCATCGACTTCTTCCACTGGCCGAATCAGGGGACATGGTGTTTTGACCCGGTGGACTGGCCGGACCCGAAAGCCATGGTGGCGGAGCTGAAATCGCTGGGCATTGAAACCATGGTATCGGTCTGGCCGACAGTGGACAGCCGGACCGACAATTATAAGGAGATGAAATCCAAAGGCTATCTGGTCAATACCGATCGTGGTGTGTCGGTGAATCTGGATTTCCTTGGCAACTGCACCTTCTTTGATGCCACACATCCCGGTGCCCGTCAGTTTGTCTGGGAGAAAGTGAAGCAAAACTATTACGATCTGGGTATCCGTACCTTCTGGCTGGATGAAGCTGAGCCGGAATATCGCGCCTATGATTTTGATAACTATCGCTATCATCTCGGGCCGGTGCTGGAAGTCGGGAACATCTATCCGCAGAAATTCGCGCAAGGCTTTTACGACGGTTTACAGCAGGAAGGCGAAAACGAGATCGTGAATCTGGTGCGTTGCGCCTGGGCGGGCAGCCAGCGTTACGGTGTGCTGGCGTGGTCGGGCGACATCCATTCTTCTTTTCACGCGCTGCGTAATCAGATTGCCGCAGGCCTGAATATGGGGCTGGCGGGCATCCCGTGGTGGACGACGGATATCGGCGGATTTCAGGGGGGTAATGTAAACGATCCGGCGTTTCAGGAGTTGCTGATCCGCTGGTTCCAGTGGGGTGTATTCTGTCCGGTGATGCGGTTACACGGCTACCGTGAGCCACAGATCCAGCCGCCGGAACCGTGGCGAGACGGTATCGCGCAGTGTAACAGCGGCGCGGCAAATGAAGTCTGGAGTTACGGCGAAGAAAATTACCAACTGATGAAAAACGGGTTATTCCTGCGTGAAAAACTGCGCCCGTACATCAGTCGCGTAATGCAGGAAGCGCACGAAAAGGGCGATCCGGTAATGCGCACGATGTTCTATCAATATCCGGCTCAGGCTGAAAGCTGGCAGGTAGAAGATCAGTACATGCTTGGCGCAGATATTCTGGTCGCCCCGGTGTTGTACGCCGGTCAGCGCGAGCGGGAAGTGTGGTTACCGGCGGGAGAAACGTGGGTGGCGCTGAATGGCGAACGCTATGAAGGGGGGAGGACAATCACGGTTGCTACGCCGATGAGTGAAATTCCTGTGTTTGTACGGGAAGGTGCAGACTCGACTGCACGGGCGATTTTGTAATCTGGTTGCAGATGGCCGCTGCAACGGGGCGGCAGTTCAGAAGAGATGGGCGAAAATTTCGGTTTTTCAATAGCGGTGATCGCTTAACGCGCTGCGCCGAAACCGCCCAAGAGAGGGAAGTGCTTTCCCTCTCTTGGATCTCTCCCCGCTTTTTTACTTCGCGCTCCGCTCGTAGGCTATGTTTCAGTTAACACAGTGATAGCCGCAAAATCCCGCCGCTGCGCGGTGCCCTCCGTTCGGGTTACAACCCGCGCAAACTACCGCGCGGTTTTACACCTCTCCTCCGGCGTGATTTTGGATCCGGCCTCAGGTTTATACTTCACAACCTCACTTTCTTCATTCTTTAAAATCCCACGGGCGATTCAGAAAGCTTGCTGAATGAGAGGTTGCAGACCAGAGGCTGCAATCCCGAAATGAAGGCCCCGCGCAGCGGCAAGATTTCCAGCCTGTCGCTGTGGTTGCTGGAACATAGCCTACGAGCGAAGCGCGCAGTTTAAGACGTGGAGATCCCAAAGAGGGCTCGTCATAGCCCTCTTTGGTCGGTTTCGGCGGCAATTGTTGAGCAGTCACTGCACGTGAGAAACCGAAACTTTCACGATCTAACTCTCCAGCCAGCCGTGCAACTGCAAATCGAGTTATCACAAAACCGTTAACTCTCCGCGAGGATTCCGTAATCCCTCCCCTTGTAGTCTGATGTCATCGACAGCAACCGTAATGGTGGCAACAATGATTAACAGACGTAATTTCCTGCTGGGCAGTGGCGCGGTCTCGGCCGCTGCGCTGATGGGGCTGGTCCCGTCACTGTTTTCCCGCAGCGCTGGCGCGCAGACGACATCTGAAAAATTTGAAATCACGCTGACTGATGCTCAGTGGCATCAGCGCCTGAGCGAGGATCAGTACCGTATTTTGCGCGAGGCGGGCACCGAACGGCCGTATTCCAGTCCGTTAAACGACGAGCACCGGGTGGGCGAGTTTGCCTGCGCAGGCTGCAATCTTGCTCTTTTCTCCTCGGCGACCAAATTCGACAGCCATACCGGCTGGCCGAGTTTCTGGAAACCTCTGGGCAACGCCGCGCAAACCAGCCGGGATACCTCACTCGGTATGGTGCGCGATGAAGTGCATTGCCGCCGGTGTGGCGGACATCTGGGGCATGTATTTGATGACGGTCCGCAGCCGACCGGTCTGCGCTATTGCATGAACGGGCTGGCGATGACGTTCACACCTAAAGCTTAATCTGTCAGGAAATTGACTATGAAATTTGCATCGAAAAACAGGCGTAACTTTCGCCACTACAGCCTGATCGCCGGGCTGATGCTGGCGTCTGCGTTCGTGTTCGAAAATAATGCCTGGTCATGGGGCGCAGGGGCAGAACCGGCGGTAGTGATCCCGGCACCGGCAAAAGATGAGCCAGCAGGCACTGCACACAGCGAAACCGCGCTGTTTGCCGGTGGCTGTTTCTGGGGGATCCAGGGTGTGTTTCAGCATGTAAAAGGCGTGACCAGCGCGGTGTCCGGTTATACCGGTGGTGCGGCGCAAACGGCCCGTTACGAGCAGGTCAGTACCGGCGAGACCGGTCATGCGGAATCGGTGAAAGTAACCTTTGACCCGACACAAGTGACGTATGGCGAACTGTTGCAAATCTTCTTCTCGGTGGGGCATAACCCGACTGAGTTAAACCGTCAGGGTCCGGATACCGGCAGTCAGTACCGGTCAGCAGTTTTCCCTTTAAGCGCCGCGCAGGCGGAGGTGGCGAAAGCGTATATTGCCCAGCTTGATGCCAGCCACAGTTACAACGAACCGCTGGTGACAAAAGTAGAAAGTCATGCACATTTTTATCCGGCTGAGGCTTATCACCAGAACTTTTTAAACGATAACCCGGACTATCCGTATATTGTGGTGAACGATCTGCCGAAAATTAAATATTTGAAGCAGTATTTCCCGGCGCAATATCGTGAACAGCCGGTACTGGTGAAGGAATAAAGAATAAGGGAGGGCGCATTTCGGGAAGTGAAATGTGCGCTCTTTGCCGTCCGGACGTAAATAATGATACCGGAAGGAGAAGAAAGGGCGATCGATCCGATCGCCAGCTCAGGGTGCATTTTTCAGGTTAACGCAGAGGAGGCGACGTTATTTCGCCAGCAGTTCCTTGCGGACGATTTCTGCACCCGCACTTAACGCATCCAGCTTGCCTCTTGCGACACCACGAGGTAAAGGGATCATCCCGCAGTTGGTGCAGGGATAGAGTTTGTCGGCATCGACAAATTGCAGCGCTTTTCGAAGAGTGGCGGCGACTTCTTCCGGGGTTTCAATGGTATTGGTCGCCACGTCTATGGCACCGACCATCACCTTTTTACCGCGGATAAGCTCCATCAGCTCCATCGGTACATGCGAATGATGACATTCCAGTGAAATGATATCGATATTGGATTTCTGCAATTTTGGGAAAATCTCTTCGTATTGTCTCCACTCTGTGCCCAGCGTTTTTTTCCAGTCGGTATTGGCTTTGATGCCATAGCCGTAGCAAATGTGCACAGCCGTTTCACATTTCAACCCTTCGATAGCTCTTTCTAACGTGGCAATGCCCCAGTCATTCACTTCATCAAAGAACACGTTAAAGGCCGGTTCATCAAACTGGATGATATCGACACCCGCAGCCTCTAATTCTCTGGCTTCTTCATTGAGAATCTTGGCAAATTCCCAGGCGAGTTTCTCGCGACTTTTATAGTGGTTGTCATACAGCGTGTCGATCATGGTCATCGGCCCAGGAAGAGCCCATTTGATCGGTTGTGTCGTTTGCTGGCGTAAAAACTTCGCATCTTCAACAAAAACGGCCTTTTTGCGACTCACCGGGCCAACAACTGTCGGCACACTGGCTTCATAGCGATTACGGATCTTAACCGTCTCACGTTTCTCGAAATCAACGCCCTCGAGATGCTCAATAAAGGTCGTGACAAAATGCTGACGCGTTTGCTCGCCGTCACTGACAATATCAATACCTGCCTGTTGTTGATCTTCCAGACACAAACGCAGGGCATCCAGTTTGCCGTCAATTAATTCCTGATCCTGCAATTTCCACGGGGACCAGAGCACCTCAGGCTGTGCCAGCCACGAAGGTTTAGGCAAACTGCCCGCAGTGGATGTCGGTAATAATTTTTTCATACACAGGTGACCTTATATTTTTTATGGTTAATCAGAGAGCGGAATGAGCAGACCATTGTTCAAGAACATTCTGGTAAGGTTTGATGAAGCATTCTTCAGTAAACTTCCCCTGCTCAATAGCCAGATGGCTACGTTCTTCCCGGTCATAAACAATACGGGTTAACGAATAATCCTGATAATTCAGGCTGGGTTGATACTGTATTCCTGCCGCGGAATTAGCATTATAAATTTCAGGACGATAAATCTTCTGAAAAGTTTCCATCGTGCTGATGGTGCTAATAAGCTCAAGATGAGTGTAATCACTGAGTAAATCGCCAGAAAAATAAAATGCCAGCGGCGCAACGCTGTTTTCAGGCATGAAATACCGCGCCCGCAGTCCCATTTTTGCGAAATATTCATCAGTCAGGGAAAGCTCATCCTGCTGATATTCAACGCCTAATACAGGGTGTTTATTTCCTGTACGATAGTATGTGTTTTTGCTTGAAACACTCAGGCAGATAACGGGCGCTTTAGTGAAGTTATCTTTGTAAGCATCTGATTTGACAAAGCGTTTGAATATATTTCCATGTAATTCGCCAAAATTATCCGGCAGGCTAAATTCAGGTTGATTCTTATTATGCTCTGGCAGTAAAACGCTAAAGTCATAATCACGCACATAGGAGGAAAAGTTATTTCCTACAATGCCTTCAATGCGTTGGTTGGTTTTTTTATCAACGACAGTTGTCTTCAGTATTTCAATCACCGGGAAGCTGTCGGCCTTGCCTTCAGCATCAATATTCAACTGAGCAGTAATAATATCGAGTTCGACAGAATACCGGTCTTTCTTAGGATTATCCCAGTGCACCAGAGAATTGAAGCGATTATCGATCATCACTAAGGTGTTGCGCAGGTTTTCCTGACGTTTTTCACCCCTTGCCAGATTGGCAAAATTGGTGGTTATACGCGTATTTTCCGAGGGGTTATAATTCTCGTCGAAACGGATGCTTTTAATGGTAAATGTCAGTTTTTTATTCATTATTATCAGGTGTCCCGGCTGCTGAAAAATCTACGTTATTTCAGTCGTTTTCATATTTTTAAGAGTGAATCGCGATGACTCTTTTATGCCTGAGTCATTGAGTGAAAAAAAGTGATATAAATTCACAGAACATGAGACAAATTCATGATCACGCCTTCCCCGGATGCCGTTCCTGCCCGCAGGTAACAGACACACTTCGGTGCTGACTGAAACACCTGATTTTTGCCGGTAATATGCTGAACGAAATTCATGAGGGATCAGAAAGAGGATCGCAGTACTTTTTGAGGCAGATGCAGTAGCCGAAGCGCGTGAGCGATCCCGCAGACTTTGAGTAGCCGTATCTGTCGATACGCCCTGCGGTCCAGATTGCCACCGGGATCATCGACATCTGAGAAATAATCACCGTTGCGGCGAATGCCCGTCAGTGCGATGAGCGTTAATAACATCGTGCAGGTCATGAGAATGAAAATAGCGCCGATGCCCCAGTACCAGGCGATCCCTCCGGGATGACAGGAATGTTAAAACTCAGGGTGTGGTTTTCAGAGTTGCCGCTCCTCCTTAATACCCGAAGGGTATTAAGGAGGGGTTGTGGTGAGGTGTAGCCGTCAGACTGTTTTTTATGACAACGTTCTCAGATCGCCGCTTTCGCCCGCTGTTTCACGGCATAAATCAGCACCACGGCGAAACATACCATCGGCAGGGCGTAGGAAACCGCGGTGTTGTAGTGATCGGCGATAGCGCCCATCAGATACGGCATCACCGCGCCACCGACAATCGCCATGATCATCACCGAGCTGGCGCGTTTGGTTTGTTTGCCCATGTTCTTGACGCCCATCGCGAAAATGGTCGGGAACATGATCGACATGAAGAAGAAAATCGCCACCAGTGCAATCACCGAGACGTTATCAATCCCCGCAACCACCACGCCGCACAGCACAATATTGATGATGGCGTAGACCACCAGCAGCGTGACCGGGCGGACAAAGCCCATCAGCCAGGTGCTGAAGAAACGCCCGACCATAAAGCTGATCATGCCGACAGACAGCAGATACGACGCGTTCTGGTTCGACAACGTGTGCCAGTGTTCGGTGGTGTAGTTAATGAAGAACGCGCCGACGCCAACCTGTGCCGCGACGTAGAAGAATTGTGCGATGACGCCGCCGGTAAAATGGCCGTGCTGCCACAATCCTTTCCCGATACCATGATCTTCCGGGGCGCTTTGCTCGCGGATGTCCGGCAATTTGGTGCGCCCGAACAGGAAGGCAATCAGCAGCACTAACACGGCGATGGCGACGTAAGTGGTTTTCACCGAGGACAATCCGTCCGTCGTGGTGCCTTGTGTGGCGGAGAAGAACAGTGAACCACCGATAATCGGGCCGATGAACTGACCTAAACCGTTGAAGGACTGGGAAAGGTTCAGGCGGCGTTCGGCTCCGGCCGGATCGCCCAGCACGGTGGCGAACGGGTTAGCGGCGGTTTCGAGACAGCCCAGACCGAGGGCAATCACGAACAACGCGAACAGGAACATGCCGAAGCTGCCTGCGGAGGCGGCGGGCACGAACAACAGTGCGCCCAGGGCATACAGGCATAAACCGACCAGGATCCCGGCTTTATAGCCAAACCTGTCCATGAAGAAACCGGCAGGCAGGGCGATGATAAAATACGCCCCGAAATAGGCGGCCTGTAGCAGACCGGACTGGGCTTTATTGACGTGCAACACGTCCTGGAAATGCTTATTCAGGACATCCAGCAGCCCGTAGGATAAACCCCACAGGAAAAACAGCGTGGTGACCAGTATGAACGCCAGTCGGAAACCGGACGTCGTTTTGCGCTGCGCATAAGCGGGCGCGGCAGTTTTATCGGCGAGCATGTTGTATTCCTCAGTATCTGGTGACGCATGTAGGGGTTCAGCTCAGGTGGCTGATTTTTTATGTCAGATAACGTGAAAAACGGTTAACTCCCTCATAGCAGGGAGTTTTTGCTCCTCCCCACTGTCAGGGTTGAGCGGGTTTTGCTTTGCTCCTCCCCCTGCGAAGGGGGAGGCTGGGAGGGGGTTTAGCAGGCAACTTCAGATCCAGAGTTGCCATTAATACCCCACCCCAACCCTCCCCTTCGCAGGGGAGGGAGCAAACTGAATTCTCATCCAGCATCAAAGCAATAAGACTACTTCTGTTCAGTCAGTGAAAAAATCCTCTCCATTTCCACCCACTTTTCACCGGCGGGCGTCCAGGGCGTGGGGCGTTGATATTTCCACATCAGGGCTTCCCACTCGCAGACTTTCGGATCCTCCAGACTGCGGCGTTCGAACAGCCCGCTGTCAAAATCTTCCGTGGTTTCCATCACCATCATCAGCCGGTTGCCCAGCCGGTAAATTTCCATCTCTGTGATGCCGTAACGGCGCAGATGTGCGGTAATTTCCGGCCAGATTTCGCGGTGATAACGCTGATATTCTTCGATAAGCGCCGGATCGTCCGCCAGATCCAGCGCCTGACAATAGCGGCGTTTCATGTTAAGGCCCGGTCGAGATGCATATAACCGCCGTCCACCGTCAGCCACTGGCCGGTGGTGTGCGAGGTGCGGGAAGAGAGCAGGAACACCACGGTGTTGGCGATTTCCTGCGGCGTGGTCATGCGCTGCTCCAGCGGAATATGCGAGGTGATTTGTTGCAGCTTTTCTTCGGGATGGTCGAAGCTTTTGATCCAGCGTTCGTACAGCGGCGTCATGACTTCCGCCGGGATCACGGCGTTCACGCGGATGCCGTCACCGAGCAGCGCCGCTGCCCATTCGCGGGTCAGCGCCAGAATGCCGCCTTTCGCCGAGGCGTAACCGCTGGTGTTGCCTTGTCCGGTTAACGCGGTTTTCGAGCTGATATTGACGATAGCTCCCCGGCTGGCGCGCAGGGCGTTCAGGCTCAGGTGCGCCATCAGGTAATAATGGATCAGGTTCTGTTCGAGCGACTGCACAAAGGCCTCACGACCTGCCTCCAGCCCGACGCTGTCATTCGCACCGGCATTGTTCACCAGCCCGTCGATACTGCCGTAGCGGGTCAGCACCTCATTCACCGCCGCCTTGCAACTGGCTTCGTCGCGCAGTTCAGTCAGTACAAAACTGGCCTGTGGCGAAAGCTGTTGCAGTTTATGCATCAGTTCATTGGCCGGTTCGGTATTGCTGATGATCACCGGAATCGCGCCTTCTTCCGCCAGCGTCAGCGAAATCGCCGCGCCAATGCCGGACCCGCCACCGGTGACCATCACCACTTTATTTTGCAGATGCAGATTCATCAGTCATTTCCTGTAATCGGTAAACCGTGCAGGCATTGCCGCCATAAAGGGCTGCCTGCTCGTCAGAACTGAGTGACCCCGTGGCCTGTTGCCATAAATTCCACGGATTTTCATCCCCGCCTGCCAGTAAACACACCGGCCAGTCAGAGCCAAACATCAGGCGTCCGGTGCCGAAAACCTCCAGTGCGGCATCGAAATACGGCAACAGATCGCGGGCTGACATCCCCCCCGGGCGTGGCTCGGTCAGCAGCCCGGAGAGCTTGCAACTGACGTGTTCCAGTGCCGCCAGCGGCGCAATCTGTTTCTTCCAGTACGCCGCGCCCAGGCTGAGATCCGGCTTGCCGAGGTGATCGAGCACCAGAAAATGTCCGTCATGCCTGGCCGCAAACTGCACGGCATCGCGCAGATGGCGGTGCGTCACCAGAATTTCATAGACATAGTCCTGCCGCTGAATCTGGCGAATACCGGCATTAATGGCCGGATCCGCCAGCCATTGCGCGGGCGAAGGTTCGTCCTGAACCTGATGACGAAATCCGCGCAGCAGCGGGTGCGAAATAGCGTCCAGATCCCGTTGCAGCGCGGATGAGGACATATCCACCCAGCCGGTCACGGCACGCACAAAGTCAGTGTGTTCTGCAAGTTCCAGCAGCCAGCGGGTTTCACCGGCTGAAGGGCACGCCTGAACCAGAACCGTGCCCTGAATATCGTGACGTTGTAACGTATTCTTCAGCGTTTCCGGCAAAAAATCCTGTTTCAGCACCGCCATTTCATCGCTTATCCAGCGGTAATCCTGCGGGGTGTAGCGCCAGAAATGCTGGTGGCTGTCGATGCGTATCATCGGCATTTTCCTTCCTGCTTTCCGAACATTGAGGTCAGGTGTGATGGCGGTATCTTTCGACCGACGCCTGATGCATCTCGATAGAGAATCCCGGTGCCTGCGGTGGCATATAGGCCGCGCCACGGATGTCACACGGATGCACAAAATGCTCGTGAAGATGGTCAACGTATTCGATGACGCGGCCTTCATGAGTACCGGCGATGCACAGATAATCAATCATTGACAGGTGTTGTACGTATTCGCATAACCCGACGCCGCCCGCGTGCGGACACACCGGCAGATTGTATTTGGCGGCCATCAGCATCACGGCCAGCACCTCATTGACGCCGCCCATACGGCAGGCATCAATCTGCACCACGTCGATGGCTTCGCGCATAATGAACTGCTTGAACATGATGCGGTTCTGGCACATTTCGCCGGTGGCGACCTTAACCGGCGCAACGCCCTGACGGATTTTGCGGTGACCTTCGATGTCGTCCGGGCTGGTCGGTTCTTCGATAAACCAGGGTTTGGCAAAGGCGAGGGCATTCACCCACGGGATCGCCTCGTCGGTTTCCCACACCTGGTTGGCGTCGATCATCAGTTTGCGATCCGGGCCGATGACTTCGCGGGCAATGCGCACGCGGCGGATGTCGTCTTCGAGGTCGCGCCCGACTTTCAGTTTCAGATAATCGAAACCGGCGTTGACCGCTTCCTGGCATAAACGGCGCAGTTTGTCATCGGGATAGCCCAGCCAGCCTGCTGACGTGGTGTAGCACGGGTAACCTTCAGCCAGCAGTTTCTCTCTGCGTTGCGCCTTGTTGTCAGCGCGTTGCCGCAATAAGGCCAGCGCCTCCTGTGGCGTAATGCAGTCGGTGATGTAGCGAAAATCGATGCAGCGCACCAGCTCTTCCGGTGACATGTCAGCCACCAGTTGCCACAGGGGTTTACCGGCGGCTTTGCTCCACAAATCCCACACCGCGTTAACTACCGCGCCGGTCGCGAGGTGGATTGCGCCTTTGTCAGGGCCAATCCAGCGCAACTGACTGTCACTGGTAAAATCGCGCCAGAACTGACCCATATCGGCGATAATGGCCGCCAGTTCGCGTCCCACAATCAGGTGTTCCAGCGCCTTGATCGCCACGCAGCAGATTTCGTTGCCGCGCCCGATGGTGAAGGTCAGTCCGTGGCCTTTCAGCGCCGGATTGTCAGTGTCTAAAATCACATACGCGGCGGAATAATCCGGATCCGGGTTCATGGCATCCGAGCCATCGAGCGCCAGCGAGGTCGGGAAGCGCACATCTTCAACACGTAAAGCCGTAATCGTTGTCATCGCAAAATTCCTTTAGCGTAAAGGGGTTATGCCTGCACTGTCTTCTGACGCTGCTCACCCAAACCTTCAATCCCGAGGCGCATGACCTGACCGGCTTTCAGGTACACCGGCGGTTTTTGCCCCAGTCCGACGCCCGGCGGTGTGCCGGTAGAAATGATGTCACCGGGTTGCAGGCTCATGAAGCGGCTGAGATAACTGATGATTTCGGGGATCCGGAAAATCATGGTGCGTGTGTTGCCGTTCTGATAGCGCTTGCCGTCAACTTCCAGCCACAGATTTAACTGGTGCGGGTCAGGGATTTCATCCGCCGTCACCAGCCACGGACCGGTCGGGCCGAAGGTGTCACAGCCTTTGCCTTTGTCCCAGGTGCCGCCGCGTTCAATCTGAAATTCACGCTCGGACACATCGTTGATCACGCAGTAACCGGCGACATGCGACAGCGCATCGGCCTCGCTGATATAACGCCCGCCGGTGCCGATCACGACACCGAGTTCCACTTCCCAGTCGGTTTTTACCGAGTCCCGTGGGATTTCCACATCGTCATTGGGGCCGACAATCGCGCTGGTCCATTTGCTGAAAACCACCGGTTCTTTCGGGATCTCCGCGCCGGTTTCAGCCGCGTGGTCGGCGTAATTCAGGCCGATACAGATGAATTTCCCTACCTTGCCGACACAGGGGCCCAGACGGGGTTCACCGCTGACCAGTGGCAGGTTTTGCGGATCGAGCTGGCGCAGTTTATCCAGCGTTTCAGATTGCAAAAATTCGCCGCTGATATCGGCGACATGCGCGCTGAGATCCCGCAATTTGCCGTGGTCATCCAGCAGGCCGGGGCGCTCAGAACCTGGGTTGCCGTAACGTAATAATTTCATGGGTCAGTGTCCTTCTGTGAAAGTCAGGTCGGTGAAAATAAGGAATTCAAAGCCGCTGTCGCGTCAGTTGCTCCAGCCGCCGTCAATAATTTGTACCGTGCCGGTAGTGTATGAACTGGCGTCAGAGGCCAGATAGAGCGCCAGTTGGGCGATTTCTTCGGTTTTACCGATGCGCCCGATCGGCTGGCGGGAAACAAACGCCGCGTACACCTCGGCTTCGCTGCGGCCTTCGGCTTTTGCCTGTGCCGCGATGCGCTGGCGCAGGGACGGCGATTCCACCGTGCCCGGACAAATCGCATTACAGCGAATGCCGCGGGTGACGTAATCTGCGGCAACAGAGCGGGTCAGGCCAATCACGGCCGCTTTTGAGGCGCTGTAAGCAAAACGGTTCGGCACACCTTTGATGCTTGAGGCGACCGACGACATGTTGATCACCGAGCCGCTGTTGCGCTCAAGCATGGCGGGCAGAAAAGCGCGGATCATACGGAACATCGCGGTGACGTTGAGATCGAGCGCGAACTGCCATTCCCGTTCGGTGCAGGTCAGGATATCACCGCTGTGTACTACGCCGGCGCAGTTGAACAGCACGTCGAGCGCGCCGGTTTCTTCTGCCAGCGCGGCAATGGCCTGCGGGTCGGTGACATCAAGCAGGCGCGGGGTGATGCCCGGAATATTGTGTAACGCCTCAATGTTGATGTCGGTGGCAATCACCTCTGCACCTTCAAGGGCAAACAGCGTGGCGGTGTTGAAACCGATGCCTTGTCCGGCGGCGGTGATCAGAACTTTTTTCCCTGCCAGGTTCATAGCAACTCCCAATAAAATAGCGTTTTATAGGTCTAATGGTCAGGCCATTGGAGGTGAAAAAAATGCGTTAAAACCAGTGCTTTTTGCTAAGATGTCCGGCAAGCTTCTGCTTAAAACGCCATTTCAGTTAACCAATTTTTTACATGCATAAAACAAATCAGCAAGATTTTTGTCCGGAAAATGCTAGCTGAATCACTTAATGAGAATTGACCTCAGGTGTCCGATGCCGATAAAAAAATTAGAAAATCCCAGAATATACAGGCAGATAGCTGATCAGCTTAAGACGTTAATAGATAACAAAGAATTTCCGCCCGGCAGCCGTCTGCCGTCCGAACGTGAACTGGCGAGTCAGTTGCAGGTCAGCCGCGCCTCGGTGCGGGAGGCGCTGATTGCGCTGGAAGTGATCGGGCTGGTGGATGTGAGGGTGGGAAACGGCGTGATTGTCCGTCAGCCCCCGGCCGTTCCGCTGACGCCTTCGCAGGAACCGGTAATGTCGCAGGCGGGGCGCAATCAGTGGACGGACGTGGATGACGAGCTGAATATCGCGCTGGATTTTACCGCTGAACTGCCACCGTTTTCGCTGTTGCAAACCCGCCGTCTGATTGAACCTGAAACAGCCGCACTGGCGGCAAGAAACGCCACTGATGCGGAACTTGCGGCGATCAGGCAGGCATATGAACAAAACTGTCGTGATAACCGCAATGGCTCGGCAACCCACCCCGGCGACCGTTTATTCCATATCCGTATCGCGCAGGCCAGCGGAAATCCGGCTTACGCTTTTATCATCGCCCACCTGCTCGGCCACCGTTATGGCACCATGTTCCGCAGCCTGCAATTACACTACACGCCGCAGGACATGCCGCACCGTTCTGAGATCGAACACCTTGAGATCCTGACCGCGCTTGAAGCCCGTGACAGTCGTGCAGCGAAGAAAGCTATGAAAGAACATCTGGATGCGGTGATTAAGATTTTCGGGCAAGGGTAAGAAAGGCTGCTGGAAGTAATCTCTTATTTCAATGTGATTTCATTCCGGCGGCCGTCATCATCATTCTGAATAAGAATGCCACCACAGCCAGTGACAAAACGCTTAACGTATAAATGATTATCAGCCAGACAACGCGTTTCCAGAATGGCTTCTTACTATTAACGGTCAGACTCTTCATCAGGACCTCCTGTGATAACCGGGCGAAAATAATGCCGTCACGCCGCCCGGTAATATTCAGATCAATGGTAACCCTCGTTTTCCTTGATTTTCCCGCGGAACACGTAATAACTCCAGAAGGTATAAATCAGGATAACGGGAATAATCAACGCCGCGCCAACCAGCATAAACGCCAGGCTTTTTTGCGATGATGCCGCATCCCAAATCGAGATTGCCGGAGGAATAATATTCGGCCAGATACTGATCCCGAGCCCCGAAAACCCGAGGAAAACAAGCGCGAGGGTCAGCAGGAACGGCATATAATGTGCGTTGCTTTTTATTGCCCGCAAAATTCCCCAGGTACTGGCTAAGACCAGAACCGGCACCGGCAGAAATGCGATCAGATTCGGCATGCTGAACCAGCGATGCGCGATATCGGCATGCGTCAGCGGTGTCCAGATGCTGATAATACCCATGATCACCAGCAGTGTGATGACCAGAGGTTTAGCGAGTCTGCACATCTTCTGATGCAGGGAATTTTCGGTTTTCATGATTAGCCAGGTACAGCCGAGCAGCGCGTAGGCGACCACCAGGCCAACGCCACAGAAAAGGGGGAAGGGAGCCAGCCAGCTTAATGCGGAGCCGGTAAACGTTCTGCCCGTCACCTCAAAACCATTGAGTACCGCGCCGACAGCCACACCCTGACTGAAGGTGGCCACAACAGAGCCGGTAATGAAAGATTTGTCCCAAAACGGCCGGTGCTTCTCGGTGGCTTTGAAACGAAATTCAAACGCTACGCCGCGAAAAATCAGACCGAAAAGCATCAGGGTTAACGGGATGGTGAGTGCGTCGGCGATAACCGAATAGGCCAGCGGGAAAGCGCCGTATAAGGCCGCACCGCCCAGCACCAGCCAGGTTTCATTACCGTCCCACACCGGCGCAACGGTGTTGACCATCATGTCGCGTTCGGTTTTATCTTTATTGAACGGGAATAAAATACCGATACCCAGATCAAAGCCATCCATCACGATGTACATCAGGTTCGCAAATACGATAATTCCAAACCATATAATAGTGTAATCAATCATATTTTTTACTTCCCTCAGGATTGCTCAGCCCTTCGTGCGCAGCAGACAGCGGACGTGCGGGTGTGCTTTTCTTACCGGGTCCGCCATGCGAAACCTCATCGCCTTCACCGGTCACCGGCCCTTTCTTAATCAGGCGCATAAGATAGACGTATCCGATACCAAAGACGGATGAATAAACCAGCAGGAAAGCTAACAGGCTGAGGCTCATGTGCATTTCACCGTGTGCGGAGACAGCATCACGGGTGCGCTGAACGCCATAAACCACCCACGGCTGACGGCCAATTTCTGTGGTAAACCAGCCCGCCAGCAGGGCAATCAGACCGGAAGGCCCCATCAGCAGCGTAAACCACAGGAACGGGCGGGACTGATAAAGCCGCTTTTTATAACGCAGCCAGGCACCCAGCACGCCTGCCGTGATCATCAGCAGACCGAGCGCGACCATGATGCGGAAAGACCAGAAAATCACCGGTGAGAAAGGACGATCTTCTTTCGGGAAACTCTTCAGCGCAGGCACTTGTTTCTGCAAACTGTGCGTCAGGATCAGGCTGCCAAGATACGGGATCTCCAGCGCATACTTCGTGCGTTCCTGTTCCATATCCGGCATACCGAAAAGAATTAACGGTGTGGCTTCTCCGGGCGGGTTTTCCCAGTGGCCTTCTATTGCCGCAATTTTCGCAGGCTGATGTTCCAGGGTATTCAGGCCGTGAGCGTCGCCGACCATGGCCTGTATGGGGGCGACGATCAATGCCATCCATAACGCCATGGAAAACATTGTCCGAACCGCTGGCGTATCGTTGCCGCGAAGCAGATGCCAGGCACCGGAAGCCCCCACAAAGAACGCACTGGCGAGGAAAGCCGCGATGGACATATGGAACAGCCGGTAAGGAAACGAGGGATTAAAAATGACCTTAAACCAGTCCGTCGGCACCACGACGCCGTTCACAATTTCATAGCCCTGCGGGGTATGCATCCAGCTGTTCGACGCCAGGATCCAAAAGGTGGAGATAAGCGTTCCCAGCGCCACCATGCAGGTCGCAAAGAAGTGCAGGCCCGGACCGACCCGGTTCCAGCCAAACAGCATGACGCCGAGAAAACCCGCTTCCAGGAAGAACGCGGTCAGCACTTCATAAGTCAGTAAAGGGCCGGTAATACCGCCGGCAAATTGCGAGAACCCGCTCCAGTTGGTGCCGAACTGATAGGCCATCACCAGACCTGACACGACCCCCATGCCAAAGTTAACCGCAAAAATTTTGGACCAGAAATGATACAGATCCCGATAACTGCGGTTGCCGGTTTTCAGCCACATCCCTTCAAGCACCGCAAGAAAACTTGCCAGCCCGATCGTAATGGCAGGAAATATGATGTGAAAAGAAACGGTGAATGCGAATTGTATTCTTGCCAGGTGAAAAGCATCTAATCCAAACATTGCTGATATCCCCTCAGGAGAAAGTGGGACAAGTTAATTAAAATTAACATATATAGTACACTTGTGATTTATATGTGATTAACACGCAAGGATTGTGCACTGATATTATTTTTAGGGGTATATACAGTTTGGTGATCAAATACTATAACAGTTCGGGCGATTGTCATTTTTATCATTATAATTCAAAGGGTTGTTGTCTTCTCCGCTCACGGGGCGAAAATGATTTTATTTCCCGGCCAGATTTTATAAAAATGGAAAACATTGTCACCCGTAAAATATAATTTCTTGATTTATATGTATTTATATTTTATGTGTTTGCTTTTACTCCGCCGGGAGTAAAACGTATTCCTAAAACGCAGACTCAATTTTACTATAACTGTTATAGCTCAAATCCGTTCAATGAAATTAGCCGGAAAGAGTTTTAACATAATGATAAATTAAGTATTCGGACACGATGGCAACAATGTTTGTGCGGAATTAAATTTAGCTATTTTTAGGAATTTACTGAATGATGATCAGCGGATTTCCCTGAGGTTATCCTTGCTGAAGGGACGCGGTTTCTGCTCCGTATCCGGGCAGACCGACCCTGACGCACAAGGCAATGATCAGCGCGGCACTTAACATCACAATACCCGCCGTAATAAATACTCCGGAAATCCCCCCCAGTCCGAACATGACACCTCCCAGTGCCGCACCGGCCGCGATAGAAGATTGCACGGCAGCCACTACCATGCCTCCTGCGCTCTCAGCCTGATCGGGCACTGAGCGGGTTACCCAGTTTGACCAGGCGACGGGCACACCGCCGAATGCCAGCCCCCACAGCAAAACCAGCAGAGTGAGTCCGGTTATCTGAACGGGCAGTAATATCATTCCCAATGCCGCGATGCCCACCAGGCAAGGCATCACAATGAGCGTCAGACGAAGGCTGTAAGTCATTACCCAGCCCGCCAGCAATGTGCCTGCAAAATTGGCCACACCGAATCCGAGCAAGAGCAGGGCCAGTCCGCCCGCATCTACATGACTCACGCTTTCCAGAGAAGGGCGAATATACGTAAACAGGGCATACTGCCCGGTATGTGCCAGCACGCAACCGAACATCCCCGTTGCAATGCCGGGACGGCGCAGTAAGGTTAAGACGGATTCTGTATGCGTAACCTGACGGGGCGCCATGCGCGGTAATGTGAACCACTGAAAAGCAAGCGTGACGCCTCCCACCAGAGCCGCGGCAATGAACGCGCTGCGCCAGCCATAGAGTTCGCCGAGAAAACTTCCCAGCGGCACCGAAACGACGGTTCCCACGGCGATACCACTGAAGATAACCGACAGGGCTCTCGGTACGAATTTCTCCGGAACCAGCCGCATCGCCACCGCCGCGGCCATACTCCAGAATCCGCCCAGCGCGACGCCAAGAAGGATCCGCATTGCCAGCAACACGACAAGGCTTGAGGAAAGGGCGACCAGCAGGTTTGAGGCGATCATCAGCACGGTAAAACTTAACAGAACGGTTCTGCGGTCAAGCTTACGTGTCAGGCCCGGGACCAGCAGCCCGGCAAACAGCGCGATAACAGCGGTGACCGTCACCGCCTGACCCGCTAAGGCTTCCGTCACCTGCAGGTCTGAGGCCATGGGGGTTAACAGGCTGGCTGGCAGGTATTCCGCCGTGAGCAAGCCGAACACGCCCATGGTGAGGGAGAAGACGGCCATCCACGCCGGCGGAGCCTGTTGCACATCTCGTTGGATCGCGGGCGTTGAGCCCTGTGTTTTATGATTCATTTCAAACATTCCTGAAAATTAACGTAGCGCAAATTCTAGGCAGGATGGTTGAGATGATCTATGATTCATAATCCTTGTTTTTTGACTATTACTCCTGAAATGACACAGCACGATCCCTTTGCCCTTTCTTCTGACCTGATCAGTGAACTCCTGACAGGCATGCGTCTGCGCGGTGTGCAATATCGTCGCATCCAGACCGGCCCTGAGTTTGGCATGGCTTTCAAACCGAGGCCCGGCCATGCTTATTTTCACTATCTTGCCGTCGGTTCTGCTGTCCTTAAAACCGGGGATGGCGTGCTTCATCCCTTGTCTGCCGGTGATGTCGTTTTTATGCCGCATGGAATGGCACATCAGCTTCTTTCTGAACCAGACAATACCGCTCAGGACATTGACGATTTCGATGTCGCGCCACTGGGGGACGCCGTGAGTGGTGTGGATACCTGCCCGAGCAGGGACACGATACCGGGCGTGATTCTTTTTTATGGCTGCATGGAGTTTGATCTGGGCGGAATGCAAAGTCTGGGCAAACTGATGCCGGACACCATGGTGGCGGATGCCAAAGGCGAACGTTATCCCGGACTGCTGCCGGTAATTGATGCGATGAAACGTGAAATATGCTCCGGCCGCATTGGCTTTGCAGGCATTCTGGCCCGGCTTGCGGAAGTTGCTGCGGCAATGATTGTTCGCGGGTGGGTTGAATGCGGATGTGAAAATGCCTCAGGCATTGCCGCGGCATTGCGGGAGCCCCGGCTGGCAAGGGCTATTCTGGCGCTGCACCGGCAGCCGGGCAGAAACTGGACAGTTGCGGAGCTGGCGGCAGAGTCGCACATCTCACGCTCGGTTTTCGCCGCGCGCTTTCAATCCATGATTGGCGTATCGCCGTTGCGTTACGTGACAGAACTGCGGATGCAACTCGCCACGCAGTGGCTCGCAGACAGCAAGATCCCTATCGAGACCGTCGCATTTCGTCTGGGTTATACCTCACAGGCCGCTTTTAGCCGGGCTTATAAGCGCATTTCCGGGCAATCGCCCGGTGCCAGCCGTTAATCAATCCGGGTCAACGCCAGACGAATACCCCCCTTTCAGGCTGCTTCGGCATAGTTGCGACGCAGCCTGCAGGCATCATCAGAGTGAACCGTGGCTCGCCAAAAATGCCTCCACGCATTTCATACAGGCTTCCCGTTCCTCGACGTGGGGCATGTGACTCGAATTCTCGAAAATTACCCATTCGGCGCCTTTGATCAAATCCGCAAAAGGTTGTACCACTTCGGGAGCGGCTTCGTCGTAGCGGCCGGAAATCAGCAATACCGGCACATTAATGGCGGGGAGGCGGTCGATCACTGTCCAGTTTTTCATGCTGCCGATAACGTGGAATTCGGTCGGGCCGTTCATGGCCAGATATACGGTCGGATCGGCGTCCATCGCCGCAAAGGTGCGTTTTACTTCTTCCGGCCACGGATCGAGGCGGCAGACATGACGGGCATAAAACACCTGCGATGCGGCTTTGTATTCCGCGCTGTCGAGGGTTCCGGCGGCTTCATGTGCCAGTAAGGTTTCCTGAACGTCCGGCGGCAGTTCGCTGCGCAGGCGGGCGGCGGCCTGCAGCCAGAGTGCCATTGAGGCCGGAGAGTTGGCGATGACCAGCGCTTTCAGGCCGGGAGGTTGCGTGACCGCGTGTTCGGCACCGAGCATGCCGCCCCAGGACTGGCCGAGCAGCGCGTAATTTTGTCCGATGCCCAGATGGTGCAGCAGATTGTCCAGTTCCGCCAGAAAGAACGACGGCTGCCAGAAGTCTGCCGGTTTGTCAGGCAGGTGGGTTGAGCGGCCATTACCAATCTGATCGTAATGGATCACCGCGCGTCCGGTTCCGGCGATATCGCGGAAAGCATCCACGTAATCATGGGTGCAGCCGGGGCCGCCGTGGGCAATGACCAGCGGCGTTTTGCCGTTATGTAAATCGCCACAGATGCGATACCAGGTCTGGTATTCCTGAAACGGCGCATAGCCTTCAGTGATGTTGTACATTTTGTTTACCCCGTCGGTGAATAATATACAACAGGGTAAACATCGGGGCGGCACTGAACAGCTAGTAAAAAAGATAGAAAACAGGGCAGATCAGCTGTCGAGTAAACGGTAATGCATCGCGCGCACCACTGCCTGCACACGGTTGCTGGCCCCCAGTTTGCGGGCGGCGGTATTAAGATGCAGCGTGACGGTGGCAATGGACCGGTTGAGTTTGCGGGCGATCTCTTTAGCGGTTAATCCTTCCGCCGCCCACGTCAGACATTCACGTTCTCGCTTGCTTAACCGCACGTGGCGGCAGGTGAGAATACTGCTGTCGAACAGCGGAAACACGCACTCCTGAAAGGTCAGCGCCAGCAGGCTCAGTTCGGCCAGTACATCATGAATATCCAGCTCATGCCCCGCACCGGTATGAATGCCGGTGACGGTCACAAAGCCGCCGTTCGGCAGGTGCAGCGGTACCGTTGCACCGCTCGGCATGTTGTTATCGCACATGTAATGGGTGACAGGTTTGTTGAGATCGCTGAGGCGGTTTTGCAGCGAAGTATTGTCCGGACGCTGATAAGACCAGACAAACGGTGCGCAGCTTTCGAGGGCGTAATGCTGCACCGGATCGACCTGATAATACCCGTTTTCCAGCCATAACCGCTGCATGTCGCCGGGCACATTGCACATCCGCAACAGCGACGGCGTGATCAGTTCGCCCTCGAGCGTTCGCGGCACCGGCGTGTAATCGTAAATCAGGGCATCAAACCCCAGGCGTGAGGTTTGGGCGAAAAGCTGATCAAACGCACCATCAACGGTGGTTTCCCGCAAAGACACTGCACTCTCTTGTACCGCGAGCTTCATGAATTTATCTCCGCATCACTTCTTTACCGGCCTGAATGGGCTGATCGGGCACCGGTTTTGCTCAATCCCACGTGTTAAAGAAAAGTTATGCAATCGCGGTGCCACATCGCTGCGGGTGCAAACCTAGTATTTTTGCTAACTACCGGGGGAGTCTGACTGCGGCTAACGTAAAGCCACAGGGGAAAAGACTCTCGCTCTGCACCAGAAACTGCCATTAAGAGGATTGTCATGCACCGTTACCGATTTTTGCTCTGGCGCCCGCTGCAACTGCTGCCGGTGTTGCTGGGGATAAGCATTCTGACTTTCGTGATGGTGCGTGCCATACCCGGCGATCCGGCGCGGATCCTGCTCGGGGTGCGCAGCACACCGGAAGCCATTGCCCGCATCCGGGTGCAGTACGGTTTGGACCTGCCGGTCTGGCAGCAATATCTCTATTTTCTGCGCAACCTGTTTCATGGCGAGATGGGCAAGTCACTGATTTACCGCGTGGATACGCTAAAGCTTATCATGTCGCGCATTGAACCCACGCTGTATCTGGTGCTCGGCAGCGTGGTGCTGGCGATGCTGTTCACCGTGCCGCTGGCGGCCGGGGCGGCGCGACATCGCGGGCGGCTGGCGGATCAGGTGATCCGCTTGCTCTCCACGATCGGCCTTGGATTACCGGCGTTCTGGCTGGCGATCATGATGATTTTGCTGTTCAGCCTGTCACTCGGCTGGTTTCCGGTGTCGGGCTATGGCAGCGACTTTGGTGAGCGGGTTCATCATCTGTTTCTGCCGTGCCTGACCGTTGCGCTGGCGCTGTCGGCGGTACTGACCCGTAACCTGCGCGCCAGTCTGCTGATGGAGTTACAGAATGATTACGTCACCGCCGCCCGTGCGCGGGGACAGAACGAAAACCGTATTTTCTGGCGACATGTGATGCCCAATTCACTGGTGCCGACAGTCAATCTGCTGGCAGTAAATATCGGCTGGCTGATTGGCAGCACGGTGGTGATTGAAAGTGTATTTGCCATTCCCGGGATGGGGCAACTGCTGGTGAAAGCCATTATCAGCCGCGATTACATGGTGGTACAGGGCGTGGTGCTGGTGTTTGCGCTGGCGACGGTCGCAGTGAATTTGCTGGCGGACTTACTGACTGTGGCGCTGGATCCGAGGGTGAAGCTATGAGCATGACCGGAAAGATTGCGACACAACGCATGGGATATTTTCATCTGCGCGGGTTGCCGCGTCAGCAGGCGTTGCGGCTGGGGATTGTGATGCTCAGTGTCTGGGTTCTGATTGCGCTGCTCAGCCCGTGGATCGCGCCGTTTGACCCGATCGCGCAGGATGCAACAGTGACACTGTCACCGCCATCATTCACCCATCCTTTCGGCACCGATAACTTTGGCCGCGACATTCTTTCCCGTGTGATGTGGGGTGCGCGGATTGATCTGCAAATCTGTCTGATTGGCGTCATTTTTCCGTTTACCTTCGGCACGCTGACCGGCGCGTTTGCGGGGTATCTCGGCGGTGCAGTGGACACCTTTTTCATGCGGGTGATAGACGTGGTGCTGGCGTTTCCTTTTCTGGTGCTGATGCTGTCGATTATTGCCATTCTCGGGCCGGGACTGGGCAGTTTTTATATCGCGATGGCCATGGTCGGCTGGGTATCGTATGCCCGTCTGGTGCGCTCGCAGGTGCTGACGCTGAAACACCGGGATTTTATTCTGGCCGCGCGCAGCCTGGGCTACAGCCATCCGCGTATCTTACTTTTGCATTTGCTGCCCAACGCGCTGACCAGTTCGCTGGTGTTCTCAATGTCCGACTGCGTGCTGGTGTTACTCAGCGGCGCGTCGGTGAGTTATCTCGGCCTCGGCGTTCAGCCGCCGGTGGCGGAATGGGGTGTGATGGTCGCCGAAGGCCAGAGCTTTATCACCACGGCGTGGTGGATAACGACCTTCCCTGGTTTAGCCATTGTGGTACTGGCGATGAGTTTCAGCCTGCTGGCGGACGGGCTGGGTGACAAACTGGGGGAACGGCCATGACGTTAATGCAGGTTTCCGGCCTGACCATTGAAGACCGGCAGGGTGTGGCGCTGGTGGACAGGCTTTCTCTGACATTGAATGCGGGGGATATTCTCGGACTGGTCGGCGAAAGCGGTTCCGGTAAAACGCTGAGTTGCCGTGCCATGATGCGCCTGCTGCCCGGTGAAGGGCTGCATATCCGCGCCGGGGAAATCCGCCTCAATGGCACCGATTTACTGACGCTGAACGATAAACGCATGACGGCCATTCGCGGGCGGGAGATCGGCATGATTTTCCAGAATCCGGCCAGTCATCTGAATCCGGTGATGACCATCGGCCAGCAGATTGCTGAAAGCCGCCGTCTGCATTTTGGGGCCAGCCGCCGTGAGGCACAGAGACAGGCGGTGGAACTGCTGCGTCAGGTCGGTATTCCGGACCCGCAGCGACGGGCAGATAACTACCCGCATGAGTTTTCCGGCGGCATGCGTCAGCGGGCAATGATCGCCGTGGCGCTGGCCTGCGAACCCAAAATGCTGATTGCCGATGAACCGACCACGGCGCTGGATGTCACCGTACAGATGCAGATTTTGCATCTGCTCCGCGATCTGCGTGACCGGCTGGGTATCGCCATCATTCTGATCACGCATGATCTGGGCGTGGTGGCACAAACCTGTGACCGCATCGCGGTGATGTATGGCGGACGTTTGTGTGAAACCGGCGACAAAAGGCCGGTCCTGGCACAAGCGCAGCATCCTTATACGCGCGGCCTGATTGACTGCCAGCCGGTCAGCGAGGGGGGCGCCGGACGGCTGATCACGTTACCCGGTCAGCCGCCGGTCGCGGCGCGATTCCCGTCCGGCTGCCGTTTTCATCCGCGCTGTACGCAGGCGACGGCGTTGTGCCGGGACAGCCAGCCCGCGATGCAAACGGGCAGTCATGCCACCGCCTGTCATCATCCGCTGATCCACGGGAGGGAGAATGAGTCATTTGCCTGATCTCAAGCCGCAGCCGTATCCGCTGCTGGAAGTGGAAGCCCTTTGCGTGACGTTTCCCGTCTCAGGTTTGGGTTTTACAAAGCGCCATGTTCAGGCCGTGAACGATGTGTCACTGCACATCCGCGCTGGCGAAACGCTGGGACTGGTCGGTGAATCGGGCAGCGGAAAAAGTACCCTTGGCCGCGCGATGTTGCAGCTGGAAAACGTCAGCGCCGGACGGGTTCGTTTTAACGGCCAGCTGATCACCGGGGGAATGAAACCTGACATTGCCCGTCTGCGTCAGCAAACCGCCATGATTTTTCAGGATCCGTTTTCCTCACTCAATCCGCGCCAGACGATTGGCGAAAGTATCGGCGAGGTGCTGCGGGTACACAGGAAAGTGACGAAAGCGGAGATTCCCGCGCGGATTAATACGCTGCTGACCCTGGTCGGGCTAAGCCCGGAACATGCCACACGCCGTCCGCAGGCATTGAGCGGCGGGCAATGTCAGCGCGCCGGTATTGCCCGTGCGCTGGCTATCGAACCGCGCCTGATCGTCGCCGATGAATGTGTTGCCGCGCTGGATGTGTCGATTCAGGCGCAGATCATCAATCTGCTGATGGATTTGCGTGAAAGTATGGGGCTGGCGATCCTGTTTATCGCGCATGATCTGGCGATTGTGCGCCGCCTGTGTGACCGCGTGGCGGTGATGTATCTCGGGCGTATTGTCGAGAGCGGGCCGACGCAAACGGTGTTTAACGCGCCGCGACATCCTTATACCGCCGCGCTGGTGGCGGCCATTCCTGAAATCGACCCCGACCGGCCGCTGCCGGAACATCCGTTACAGGGTGAACCACCCAGCCCGGTTTCGCTGCCTGCGGGCTGCGCTTTCCATCCACGCTGTGCCTTTGCGCTCCCTGAGTGCAGGCATGGCGCAGTACCTGAAACCCGGCATATTGCCGACCATGCCTTCGCCTGTGTTCTTGAAAATCACAAAAGCGACGGGATCAATCCGATGACTGAAGGAATGTTACATGAAACAAAAGCATTTTAACGTTGTGGCCGCCGGGGTGCTGCTGGCGTTGAGTCTGGTCAGCGAAGTGGCGCAGGCGGCGGGGGTGCTGACCATTGGTCGTCGTGAAGACAGCACCACATTTGACCCGATCAGGTCAGCGCAAAACGCCGATAACTGGGTGTTCTCCAATGTTTTTGATCCGCTGGTGCGCGTTGACAATACCGGCACCCAACTGCTGCCGGGTCTGGCGGAAAGCTGGACGATTTCGCCGGACGGTAAAACCTATACGCTGAAAATGCGCGACGCGAAATTTTCTGACGGCACGCCGGTGACTGCTTCTGATGCGGTGTTCAGCCTGACGCGTATCCGTGATGACGCCGGATCGCTGTGGAAGGATTCATACAGCATTATCGATACGCTGAAAGCCCCCGATGCCCATACGCTGGTTATCACCCTGAAAACGCCATCGGCGGCATTCCTTTCTCAACTGGCGCTGCCGAATGCCTCGGTGATTTCGCAACAGGCGCTGACCAGACAGGGTGCGGATGACTTTGCGGAACACCCGGTCGGTTCCGGCGCGTTCAGCGTGAAAGAGTGGACACGCGGCGAGAAAGTCGAACTGGTCAAAAACCCGTATTACTGGGACGCCGCGAAAGTGAAACTTGATGGCGTCGAGTGGCTGACGCTGCCGGATGACAATACCCGCATGCTGAAAGTGCAGGCCGGAGAAATTGACGCGGCGCTGTCGATCCCGTTCTCGCGCATTTCATCGCTGCAAAAAGACCCGAAACTGGCGGTCGAACTGGATACCTCCACCCGTGAAGATCACCTGCTGATCAACCATTCGCACGGTGACCTGGGCAAAGTGGAGGTGCGTCAGGCGCTGGACTTCGCCATCGATAAAAAAGCCATTATTGATACCGTGACGTTCGGTTACGGCAAAATCGCCAACTCCTACATCCCTGACGGGGCGCTGTATCATTACGCCGGTAACCTGCAACGCCCGTACGACCCTGAAAAAGCCAGACAACTGCTGGCGGCGGCAGGGGTGAAAAACCTGACCCTGAAATATCTGGTGAATGCCGGTGATGAGGTGGATGAACAGATTGCCGTACTGCTGCAACAGCAACTGGCAAAAGCCGGGATCACCGCCAACTTGCAGAAAGTGGATCCGAGCCAGAGCTGGGACATGTTAGTGGCGGGAGATTATGACATTTCGGTGATGTACTGGACTAACGACATTCTCGACCCGGATCAGAAAACTACCTTTACGCTGGGCCACGACTCGAACATGAATTACATGACGCGTTATCACAATGACAAAGTGAAAGCGCTGGTGGCCGCCGCGCGTGTGGAGATGGATCCGAAGAAGCGTGAACAGATGTACATCGATTTGCAGAAAATGGCGAAAGCCGACGTGAACTGGATTGATCTGTATTACAGCCCGTATCGCAACGTGACGCGTAAAAATATCAAAGATTTCCACCAGAATCCGTTAGGGCGTTTCACGCTTGAGGAGACGGTGAAAGAATAAGAAATCCTGCACCAGGGAGATAATAAGAAAGTTGAGACAAAAGTCTGTTTTGTGGTTTTTAGCCCGCTTCCGAGCGGGCTTTTTTCTTGCCGAAATCCGCTATTTCTGGATTTTGTCAGGCTGGTGCCGCAGAAATAAAAAAGGAGAAGATATAGCAGAGTCGTCTGCTAAACCCTCTCCCGATCTTCTTCATTTAATGACTTCTCATTCCCGCTGCAAACATCAGCAGATGAAACACCGATGCCACAACAAATAACGCCAGCACACTGCCGCCCCAGATGACGGCCATCCAGCCGACACGCTTCAAAAAGGGGGCTTTAGTGATGTTGCTGTCATCCATTTTTCTGATGAGATTCATAATGCGATTCCTCAGTGATAACCCTGATCCGGTGTGACTTTCCCGCGGAACACGTAGTAGCTCCAGAAGGTGTACACCAGAATGATCGGGATGATGAACAGGGCACCCACCAGAATGAAGCCCTGACTTTGCGGCGGTGAAGCGGCTTCCCAGATAGAGATAGACGGCGGAATGATATTCGGCCAGATGCTGATCCCCAGACCGGTATAACCGAGGAACACCAGCGCCAGCGTCAGCAGGAACGGCGCGTGATGCGCATTTTTGCTGATGGCACGGTACATCCACGCCGAGACCAGCACCACCAGCACCGGCACCGGCAGGAACCAGTAAAGGTTAGGGCGCGAGAACCAGCGGGTGGCGATATCGCTGTGGGTCAGCGGCGTCCACAGGCTGACGGCCAGTGTCACCAGCAGGAATACCATCAGCAGCGGTTTGGCGATTTTGTGCATCGCTTCCTGCAATTCGCCTTCGGTTTTCATAATCAGCCAGGTGCAGCCGAGCAGGGCATAAGCCACCACCAGCGCAAAACCACAGAACAGCGTGAACGGCGTCAGCCAGTCGAGCGCGCCACCAGCGTAAGTACGGTTCACCACCGGAATACCGTTGATCACCGCGCCCAGCACCACGCCCTGACAGAAGGTGGCGATGACTGATCCGCAGATGAAGGATTTATCCCACACGTGGCGTTTGGCCGGGCTGGCTTTGAAACGAAATTCAAACGCCACACCACGGAAGATCAGACCAAACAGCATCAGGGTCAGCGGGATAGTCAGCGCATCCAGAATCACCGAGTACGCCAGCGGGAATGCGCCATACAGTGCCGCACCGCCGAGCACCAGCCAGGTTTCGTTGCCGTCCCAGACCGGCGCGACGGTGTTCATCATCACGTCACGGTCATGCTCTTTTTTCACCAGCGGGAACAGCAGGCCGATACCCAGATCGAAGCCGTCCATCACGATATACATCATCACGCCGAAGATGATGATCAAAAACCAGATCAGCGGTAAGTCGATACCCATTATCAAGCTCCCTTATTTTCGTCGGTCAGTGATTCTGAAATCGCAGACAGCGGACGCGCAGGTGTGCGGTGCTGGCCGGGACCCCCGTGATCAACACTTTCACCTTCGTGCGCCTGCGGACCCTTGCGGATCAGACGCATCATGTAGCCGTAACCGACACCAAACACTGAGCAATAGATCACGATGAACAGGATCAGGCTGACGCTCATTTGCAGCACGTTATGGTTGGATACCGCGTCTTTAGTGCGCAGCAGGCCATAAACTACCCACGGCTGACGGCCCATTTCTGTGGTGATCCACCCCGCCAGCAACGCCAGCAGACCGGAAGGCCCCATCAGGAAAGCAAAGCGCAGGAACGCTTTAGAGGTATACATTTTGCCGCCACGACGCAGGATCAGGCTCAGTACCCCCAGCAAAATCATCAGCATGCCGAGACCGGCCATGATGCGGAAGGTGTAGAAGATAACCGAAGAGTTCGGACGGTCTTCTTTCGGGAAGGATTTCAGCGCCGGGATCTGATGCGTCAGGCTGTGCGTCAGGATCAGACTGCCCAGATACGGGATTTCAATCGCGTAGCGGGTTTCTTCACGGTTCATATCGGGGTAGCCGATCAATACCAGCGGGGACGGTTTGTTGTCTTTATTTTCCCAGTGGCCTTCGATGGCTGCGATTTTAGCCGGCTGATATTTCAGGGTATTCAGGCCATGTGCATCGCCAAGAAATGCCTGAATCGGAGACACGATCAGCGCCATCCACATGGCCATTGACAGCATGGTACGGATAGCTGGCGTATCGCGACCGCGCAGTAAATGCCATGCCGCGGCAGAACCGACGAAGAAGGCAGAAGCCAGGAACGCGGCGGTGGTCATGTGCATTAAGCGGAACGGGAAGGACGGGTTGAAGATAACCTTCATCCAGCTGACCGGCACCACCAGGTTGTTGACAATCTCGTAGCCCTGCGGGGTCTGCATCCAGCTGTTGGAGGCGAGGATCCAGAATGTCGACATCAATGTGCCGAGCGCCACCATGCAGGTCGAGAAGAAGTGCAGGCCAGGTCCGACGCGGTTCCAGCCGAACAGCATCACGCCGAGGAAACCGGCTTCAAGGAAGAACGCGGTTAACACTTCATACGTCAGCAGCGGACCGGTAATACTGCCCGCGAACGAGGAGAACATGCTCCAGTTAGTACCGAACTGGTAAGCCATCACCAGACCGGAGACCACGCCCATACCGAAGTTAACGGCAAAGATTTTCGACCAGAAATGATACAGGTCGCGATAAGCCTCTTTCTTTGTTTTCAGCCACATGCCTTCGAGAACAGCCAGAAAACTGGCAAGCCCGATAGTAATAGCGGGAAAAATGATATGAAAAGAGACGGTGAAGGCGAACTGGATCCGGGCCAGTTCTAGCGCATCAAGACCAAACATAACAACCTCTTTTTGTGTGTCAGGTTACCCTTCCAAACAGCAATGCCGGTACGGGAACCGGCGATGTCTGACATTCGCAGGTGAAGTCTTGAATGAAAGGGGGACTGCCAGGGTTTCGCGAGGAGCCGATTTAAGCACATCGCGCGAAGGGATGAACAGGGACGGTTCCGGGGGGGAATGAGTCGCTGAAACACTTTCAGGGGATTAAAAAGCTACAGGCAGGAAAACTAAATTCGCGGAAAAACGACGGGAAGAGAATTAACCATAAAAAATGAGAGGTCATGTTGTTGCATTGATCTGGATCAAAAAGTTTTGATGTTTTTCAAATGTAATTCCCCTGCATCCGGTAATGACCTGTTGTGTGCAAAATTGGTAACAAGAAAGTTAAATTTGCAGAAGTGGCAGCGCATTCTTATTTTTAATGCAATGTAAATTTATGTCATCGATTTTGGCCAAAAATGCAGCCGGAAGGTAATGCTTGTAGCATTTTTTTACATTTGAGCTGCGCTTTATCGGGGTGATCGACAAAAAAAGACGCCCGAAGGCGTCAGGGTAATAATCCTTCAATCAGTTCAAAAAAGAGCTCTTCGCCAAACGTCCGCTCTTGCGCCGTGAAAGGATTCGCGGGACGCCATGTCCAGTCTCTGTTCTCACCCGCGCGCATAAATAACCGGCACAGAACAGTGACCCGGCCTTGCGTGCAAAGGCTGGTTTCCACACAGCCCGTGACGCCTTGTCCGTATAAAAACACCGGTGTGAAGGTCACCTGGCTGTCTTCATAGGTCAGCCGGATGCCCGGAATGCTGAACGATTTCCCGCCAATCAGGCATTCAACCAGCGAGACGGTGGTGCTTTCGACCCGGATACCGGTGCCTTCCAGCCATTCTTCTATGTTTTCCTGCAACAGGGTGATCCGCTGCCGGAATTCGGCGATATCCGCCTGACCTTTATTTTCAAATGAGCCAGTGCGGGGCTGGCTGTCCTGTAGTTTTTTAAGGAACCGTTCTTTTGCTGACATACTTCCTCTGTATTTAAGATGGCCGACGTCATCACATTTTCTGATCACGTCGCCATATTCATTGGTCAGTTATCTGCCTGACCATTTTTACCGGCGGTCGCCGGTAAGGTTTGAGTAAGCAACACATACCGGTTCAGCAGCTGCGTGAACTGATTATCCAGTTGCATCATCAACTGCGGTGAAACATCCTTATTTTGCTGTTTGTCCTGCGCCAGTTTACGCAGCGATTCTTCTACCGGCGGTGAACCGTTGAGCGCCTGCTGGATGGCAAAAACGGAGGATTTTAGCTGCGAGACAGTCATATATTTACCGCGCTGCTCATCCAGCCCGTTGAGTTTGTCCGCCAGTTGTTGCAGCTGAGTATTGGCCTGTTGCCAGCCGCTGAGGTTTTCCAAAGGCACGGCATTGGCGTTCAGTTGCTGCGTCCAGCTTTTCGCCAGCGCAGCGGTCGCCGGATTATCAGGCCACAGTATCAGTGCCTGACTGACCAGATGTGACCCGGTATCCTGCGCCCAGCGCGGCGACAAGGTGGCGAGCTGGCGCGTTTGCTGCTGCATGGCGGCCAGATACGCCGGTGCCTCACGGTGCAGCATCTCAGCCTGCCGGTTCTTCAGCGTTTCCAGTGTCTGGGCATTCAGCGGTTTTGGCATTACCGGCAGCGTCGCCATCAGTTGTTCACCGGAGGGCGGATGATAAAACGCCGTGATAGCTGCGCAGACTCCGCCGCCAGCCAGCAACGTTGCCATGATTCCGGCGATAAACCCTTTCCATTGCACCGGATGCTTCACCGGCGCGGGTGGCGTAATCGTCACCTGTGGTTCGGCAGGCTCAGCCTGTGCAACATACACCCACTGCTCGCGGGCTTGCGTAGCCCATCTTTTTTCCGTGTTCTCTGTTGCCGCCGCAGGTAATACGATTGTCGTATCGCTGGCCGCGTGCATATTTTCCAGCCTCACGGCAGCACCGTGCATAAAACTGCTCAGTGCTTCCAGTTGGCTGACATGCTTCAGCTCCAGACGCTGCAAGACCTCGCACAGCGCATTGATCAGTTTTTCGGCCTGATAGATCTGCGACAGATCGTGATAATCCAGGGTCATGCTGCGCAATGTCTGTTGCAGACGCTGGCTCAGGCCGGAGAGTATTTCCATCCGCGCATGCACCGGCTGCGGCCACAGTCCCGGCCACTGCCGTGAAATCAATGCCTCGAGGATCGCCAGCCCTTCATTTAATCCTGACATACCCGTTAACCGCGTTCTGGCCTGTGTGTACCACGACGCCGTTTGCAGTTCGATACCGTTCTGCTGAAACAGGTTCAGACACAGTTGTTCCACCTTTTTCCAGTCCACATCCGGACGCGCCGGATGGGTTAATTTGCTCAGTTCTTCGCGTAAAACGGCGTAATCAGCCAGCGCACGCGGGTCACCCCCGGTGCGTAGCTGGCGGTTTATGTCTTGGGCCATCATTTTGTCTTACCTGAGAAAGCGTTATTCGGTGTTGAAGTTTGTGCACCCGACTGTCTGGGTGCACATTGACTAGCATTGTAAATTAATAATTATCCCCGCCTAAAAATGCGATACGTTCATTCGTCATTTTTGTCTGACAATCATAAGTATTAATCCTGTTTTGAATCGGCGTGGTTTCCATATCCGCATCAGATAATTTTCCGCATTTAAGCGCTTTATCATTCACCCAGGCTTGTTGTGATTTCTTCATGGATGTCTTAATCGAGTCCGGCAGGCTTTTCCAGATATCATTCAGATTTCGGTCGCTTCTTGCATAATTGTTTTTTGAGCTGGATAATTTTACGGTGAATTTAGAAGTGATGATGTAATCTTTATTCACTGCGAGCGTGGACATTTGATATAAAGAGTTCTGAATGTAATTAATTCTGTTTACAGATATATCCTTTTTGTTATCTGCCAGGCTGAGGCTGTAGGGATAATTACTCCACACAACCTTGCCATTATTCATTTTTCCATTATCTGAAATGATACCGGACAGATACTCCGGGTTGTTTTTTAACACTTCAAGGGTTTCTGGTGGAAGTTGTGCCGCTATTGTTGCACTACAGTTCAGCATTCCGTCGGTTGTGGATGTTGTTGAGACATTTGAAATCGTCATGGGTATTGAATCGATTTTACTCTGAAATTCCTGAATGTCCTTTTTATGAAATATCTCAGGGCTGGTAATGTAATCGTTCTGCAGTTTCGCTCCTGCTTCACTTTTGATGTAATCCTGAACAGCTTTGACAGCATCATTTCTACCACATTTGAAGTCTTCGCCTCCAAATAGCCCCGCTTGTGCGCTTAAAGAAAATAATGAGGCGGTAGTCAGTAAAAAAATACCTTTAAACATTTATAAAAACCCTTTGTTAATTAAATTGACCAGGCAATGCGTCTGGTTAGCTTTTCCATGCATATCATCTGTTTTGTTTAGAGGTTATTTCATGATTGTGGGTTACCCCTCCCGATTGCCATTAAATTTTAAAAATAGGGATTAAAATATTTTAAATTTGTCACACGTAATTCTGCTGTTTCATATGGCGCATCAGTACGCGGCCTTCCGGCATAAATTCGGTACCGAATCGCACTAAGCCAAGCTCTTTCAGCTCGGCGTCAATGGCATATTCAAGATGTCCGGGGCTGGACTGGGGCAATAAAATAACGTGCAACTTTTTGATGCGCGGCTCGTATTTCAGCAGGGTTTCTGACAAGACATCCAGCAGTGAATGTGCCGTACCGGGCATCCCCTGCAGGATTTTGCTCATGTCCGGCAGGCCGTAATCCGGCAGATGGCTGAGCGTGCCGGCACGACAGTTGAGAATACGCTGCATGTTGTCGAGCACGGAGAGGATCACCTGATTCTCTTCGCTGACGTTGTGCAGATCGAGGCCGCCGGCAAAATTGCCAGTGAGGATTTCATACAGAGAAGGGGATTTTGAGTTCATTCGCGTTTAAATTCCTTTTTAAGCACACAGAACAGCCGCGCGTGCAGGATCAATAGAAACCAATCCGGCGAGCAGTTTGTCCATTTCAAGTGTGAGTTTGGCTTTATCAGTATCGCCGCGCTGGAATTGCATTCTCAGCAGTTTGAGTCGTCGTGCTTTTACTTCAAACAGCAGGGCAGGCTCCCATTGTTTCAGCGTCAGGCGATTTCCTGTGCTGTCCAGTTCTCCAAGTAAGTGGAGTGCCATTTCATTTTTTCCATATTGTTCAGCAACACGAGCCATGAGCAGCCGTATTAGCCAACGTTGGCGAGGTGTAGTGATCCCCGGGCGAATCTGCAACCAATTGAGTGCAGCTTCTATACCTTCACTGTCTGCCTGCGCCAGTGCTTCGGTTTCAAGCTGAAGGACATCTTCATCGCCACTTGCAGAGACTGCATTGGGTTCAGATTGCCATCGTCCGTCATTGTCCTGAATATCACGTGTGATCCAGCCTGCGGTCACTTCGTCGGCAAAGGGGGTACCGTCACTGTAGGCGAGCGTTTCCAGTCCCGGTAAACGAAGCAACAATAAACGCAGATCCTGCTCGATGAATTCTGCCCAGCTATCATAAGGAGCCCCCGACTTGCTGAGCGCCTGGTGCAAATACCACTGGATATCCAGCCAGAAATGATTCACGCCTTCGGTAAACATTCGATCGGCGTTTTCCAATAATTCGGTCCAGCTTTGTTGCAAATACAGGCGCTTGAGTTGGGCACGATATTCAGTTCTTGGGGGGGCCAAGCGAGTACAACCCTTGGCATCCAGCGGAGGCAGTTGGTCGACAGTGTCCCAGCGTATCGTAGTCATCAACCTGTGCCCTGATAACCAGCCTTGTGGCTGGTCTCGCAGGTACTGAGCTAACGCCTTAGCCTGATCGAGTAACTCACGACCAGACTGTATTACCTTTAATGTCGGCATGTCCGGCGATAAGGAGCGCGAATCAGACGTCGCCTGACCGCCGCTGTTTTGCGGAACAACGGCATCGAAGCCACCAGACTGAGCCAGTCGGGATTCTAGGGCATCATAAAGTCCGCCCAACTGTGGTCGGTTTACGTCCTCCCATGATGTAATAACGTCTTCAAACAGTGTGAGTGCAGCCAAAATGCGTTCAAATTTTGGCTTATCGACTTCGGGATACAGCGACAGGCTGTCGAGAACTTTACTGCCTGCCAGCCACTCCATGGCAGCCCGCCGGCTATTTTTTCGTGATGGCAACAACTGGTCGCCATAGCGTGAGACCAGTCCGCTCAACAGTTCCAGCCCTTCGGCCAGACCCGATTCGCCGTCGCGATGCAATCGTGCCCAGAGATAATAAGTGGCTACCCTTACGTCTTTGCATACAGTGGTCAGTAATTTCTCCGCCAGTTGGCACACCAGTTCAGTATCCGCGCCTGAAAGCTTATTAACTTCTTCACGCATACGTTGAAAGTCATCGTCATAACCGGGATCTTCACCAGTTGCGTTATCGCTGCTAACCGGGTTTAGCCATTTTTCCCACAGTGCTGTTTGCACTTTGGCCTTTTGCATCAATATATCTGGGTTTTCCTGTGGGCATAGCGCTAACAGGGTGTGTAATGTGGCCATGAGACATTCCTTTTCGTTATGGCATTTAATGCGGCGGTACTGGAAAGTGAAAATTTATACAGGTTTAAAATTCCTAACCTGATGAAAAAAATAAATTAAGTAGCAAGAAATACACAAGCAAGAGGAGATTTAAAATATTCCAAATAATATTATTGTGGGTTGGGGCAGCTTTTTTTGCCAACCCTACATTAAACTCATAGCTATACAGCTGGGTTTTGCCGTATTCGGTGGCGAGCTTGATGTGCTCCTCACCGCGCCGGTTCTCCATCCGCAGCTTGTTATTGGACGGGGTGCGCAGAACGTTGCGGGTGTGGTTCCTTTCCGTCACGTGGTCAGGATGTTCGGAGTCGTGCAGCGCGGCGGCGATATACGGCCGGTCGGGGTCGCCTTTGATCGGGCTTTCCACCCGCGCCGGTATCGTGCCGCTGAGCTCCGGACGCGCCGGCGGTTCGGGGCGAAAACAAATCGTTTCGCGGTAGGCCATGCCCCAGATATTGAGGCGGAAGTGGTCGGTGCGCGAGCCTTTGGCGGCGATGCGGGTAATCAGGATACCGTCCGGCAGTTCGCTGAACGGGTGGTTCTGCGGCTCCAGCACCTGACCCGGCGCCAGCGGCGGCGTCCACGACCTCATCGGCCTCGCGGTAGGGGCCGGCGTACCGCTGGTCACCGGCATGCCTCCTACCAGAATACCTACCATCAGAGACCTTTCCCTTCTCTATTAATCACGACATGTTTGAGTCTCTCAGGAGACCCTATGTAATCACAGCTAGAGTTCTGTCATTAGCGGCAAAAATCCAAGGTCTAACAGTTTGATCTCAATATCATTAGATTTTGTAATATGTTCTTCATTTTCACCATCGAAGAGTTCCTCAGTTGAAACGATAATAGTTCCTCTTTGCCGCCCATTATCCATGACAGGAATAACTCTGGTTCTTTATTTTATTAATGTCGATTATTGAGTTGGAGGTTGTTGATATACTAGTAAAGACAATAATTATAATCCCTTCAGTAAAGGCAAAAATCCATCAGCAGCAAGCTCTATCTCTACATTATTAGCATGGGAGATGTGGAGAGGGTTTTTACCATCAAAAATCTCGCTTGAGATAATTATTGTTCCATTTATTTCTTTTCGCTGAATGACTTTAAATGCCGATCGGGCATGTTCTGATGAAATCAATTGTGGTAAAAACAGAATCCAACCAACCGCCAATCTATCTTCGAAAACAGATAATTCTTTTCTTCTATATTGTTCTGTATCTAGAAAAATATATTTGAATTTCCATTCGTCTAAAGATGTTAATTTATTAAATATATCAAGAAAAACATTAAAATCATTTAGTTTTGAAAGTGATTTAATTGTAAGTGAGAATGTATACCTGTCTTCAGATATTGCTTGGGTGTTTTTAAACCATAGCGTTAGTATACTATCATCTTCATTTTCATCAGCAAGTATGACACTAATACTATTATTTGATTTTATCATTTCATCGACATAGCTAAGTGCATCTTGGGATGTTTGACCATTTTCGATACCTTTGACACTCCCTTTGGGAGTCGCTATAAACCATAGCTTCGGTTTTTCACTCCAGTTTGGTAGTGTATTAATGAATTTAATCAATTCATTGAATATATTTTCCGATGTTACTTTGTTTTTTCTGTAAATTAAACCTTGTATTTTATAAAACATATTTACACCTATTGTTTGTTTGTGATTATTGTTCGGACATACTCGGTGGGCATTGGCTTATCAATTACTGAAATATCTAACCCTTCTTCTGCAAATTCTGAACGCGCATATCTGGCACTAATGGGTTGCATGAAATACCAATGTAAACGACCGGGTGGCATTCCCTTCAATGCACAAGAGTTTTGAGAACGCGCTTGCTTCAGGAAAAGTCCGTCAGTTCCTTTAGTTATGTTCATGAAAAATTTAAGCTCTTCATTCATATCAAAAAATTGATCGTAATTAGCTTTCGTCTCAATCAGCAGGCATTCTTTAGGTACAAAACCATCGAATGCAACCCCATATGTCCACTCCATTATTTTCATTACCTGAAAATGGATTGGGAGCTTACAGATGTAGAACTGATATGCAATGCTGATATCGGACCAGCCTTTAATATTCTGGAGTGTCACTTCACCCTGAGTATAGACGCACTGGTCACATCCTTCCTCACTTAACTCCTTGGTCAAACTAGCTGCTTCTTCCTTAACATTCTCCATTTCAGCCATATAGGCTAAATATTCCTGTCTATGGGCTTCAAGATCTGAAAGAATACCAACAACGCCCCCCAGACGTCCTCTGGTCCCGGGTATAGTCCCGGTGCGGCCAGCTGGGACTGGCATAGTTGCTCCAACATTACTCATTTTCAACTCCAGAATTTCTTTTTAAAAAGTTGCTCCTGATTTGCTGGTATTTTACATATTCACGTTCAGGACTTTCCGTACCATTTAAAATCCAGTTCTGCATCGTATTTGTTTTGTAAAAACCAGGTTCATAAGCATTCATTATTAAAAATTCTGTCTTTATCTTTTTATCAGTGAAGCCGTTCTCATTTACAAATTGCTCGGCATCAATAAGATGAAATTTTAACCCCCCATCATCGGCAAGGGAAGGAGAGTGCTTAATAATTATTTGGTGCAGACTGTTTATATAATTATTGCTTTCTAACTCCCTGAGGTTTGAAAGTTGCTCTGTAGATATTTTTACTACCATAATGTTTTTCTACCTGAAGAAAACTTCATTAGTCCCAAAAATACTTTCCCTTGGATTTTATATCGTAAGTTTCGCCATTCAGTGTCAAAAACCAGCATTCAATACCAGCAATAAGTTCCTCATAATCTTTTTCAGCCAAAAGAAGCTCGATATCTTTAAGGATTCGAGGGTCATAAAATCGAAATAATGCTCCACGCCCGTCCGGAAGCTGTAAATTTAAAAAAGGTTTAAAATGATTTACAACATTCTCCATAGTCCAGCAGGAAAGGAACCATGAAACTGATGGATATATGCACTCCAGCTGTTGCAATTTTTCACGATACTCAATGGTTGTATTCAATGAGAACAGCCAGGGGCCTGCAAACTGAATGCGAGAGTCAGGACCACTATCAAACAGAGGTGCAACGATCCCTTTCTCAGTTTTTATCTCTTCACCAAAGTGACGTTCATATTGCAGGCCATCTACCAAAGCGAAACCTCCACATTCAGGATGAGATATTAATTGATTCATCACGGCGGAATATGCGGCAGTGTTCATGATTCTCCCCTTATAACAAATGCATTGCCCGACATTGCCGCTTTCATCAGGCAACTGAGGCAAATTCCGCCACCGGTCATGGCGGCCAGTTCTGCCGCCATGGTATTCGCCACCGTCAGCACCGTGTGCGGCGTTTTCCTGAAATACTCACCCGCCGTGCCGTACTCGATTTTGCCGTCCTGCAGGATGAGGTAGCTGCCGCCGCCAATCAGCGTGATGCGCTTTTTCGCGCTGAACAGGATGTCGCCGTCCACCGCCGTGATGCTCACTTTTTTGCCCGCCGCAAGCGCCAGCCGGTTGTTCTGCGCCTGAACGTCGACCCTGCCTTCGCTGGCCTTCAGGCTCATCTCACCCTTCAGCGCAAAGAGGCCCATTTTCTCACCGGTGTTGACGGTCAGGTTCTTAATCACCCCGATATCCGCATTGTTACCGGCGTTCAGTATCATGTTTTTGGCGGCTGCCAGTTGCCAGTTGCAGATGCTCGCCGCTGGTCAGCGCCATGCCTTGTGGCGCGCTGGCCAGCACCACCTGATTTATCGGCTTCAGCCGTTCGCTGAACATGGCGATTTGCGCCGCGATGTCGGCCTCCAGCGCTTTGGCCTCCGCGGCGGCCTGGCTGAGGGCTTTCACCTGACCCTGCAGGTATTCGATTTCAGCCATCGCCGCGCGGTTATCCGGCACCTGGCCCTGCGCCTGCGGCTGGGCGTCCGCGCTGAGAAAGACGCCCTTACCGCCGCGCAGGGCGCCGTGTTCGTCGGTGCGCAGCTCAAAACCTTGCCCGCGCGGCGCGTTTTGCGCATCGACGATATGCCCGCTATTCAGCTGGGTTTTGCCGTATTCGGTGGCGAGCCTGATGTGCTCCTCACCGCGCCGGTCCTCCATCCGCAGCGTGTTATTTGACGGGGTGCGCAGGACGTTACGGGTGTGGTTCCTTTCCGTCACGTGGTCAGGATGTTCAGAGTCGTGCAGCGCGGCGGCGATATACGGCCGGTCGGGGTCGCCGCCGTCAAAGGCGATGGCCACGTCGGTGCCGTCGGTCAGCGGCATATGCCAGCCGTAGCCGTCACCGCCGTAGGGTTTGGCGAGGCGCACCCACAGGTACGCATAACCGGCATCGGCCGAGGCGCGGTCGCCGTCAATCCGTACGCGGTAACGCCCCTGATTATCCAGCCACGCATAGGTGTCGCCTTTGGCCGGGCTTTCCACCCGCGCCGGTATCGTGCCGCTGAGCACCGGCCGCGCCGGCGGTTCGGGGCGAAAGCCAATCGTTTCGCGGTAGGCCATGCCCCAGATATTGAGGCGGAAGTGGTCGGTGCGCGAGCCTTTGGCGACGATGCGGGTAATCAGGATGCCGTCCGGCAGGTCGCTGAACGGGTAGGCCTGCGGTTCCAGCACCTGACCCGGCGCCAGTCCGCTGCCGGTGGTGCGGGCAAAAATGCGGCACTGGTGATTCAGCTGACGTTCATGGCGGATGCGGGCGTAGAACGCGCCGGTTTCGGCGGCGGCGTCCATGTCTCCACCGGCCTCGCGGTAGGGTCGGGCGTACAGGTAGCTTTCGCCGGTCACCGGCGCGGCGCTGCGCACCTGCGCGCTGGTATCGAGCGGCGTGGTCGCCTCGCGGTAGTTGTAATCGCGTTTGAAGATTTTGCCGGTCACGGCGTTCCAGTGGATTTTCAGTCCCCAGACGCTTTCGGCGTGGGCGTCGCTCATCCCCGACGGCTCGCAGTACGGCAGGGTGACGCCAAACCGGTACTGCTCCGGCCCGTCGCCGAACAGCACTTTCTCACACGTCAGGCGGGTGTCCGCCTCAAAGCGGAACCAGATACCGACCTCGGCCAGAATACGTTTGATAAACTGCAGGTCGGTCTCGCCCCACTGGGTGATAAGCTCGCGGTCGGGGTAGGTGTGGCTGAGGCGAAACTCAAAATCCTGCCCCTCCAGCCCGTGTTTGCGCAGAATAAATTCCACCACTTCAGGCACCGACTGGTTCTGAAAAATAAAGCTGTTGGTGCTGTTTTCCAGCAGCCGCAGGCGCGGCACCAGCTCGAGGCGGTACAGGGTTTCATCGGCGGAGGTGGAGAGGCGCTGAAAGTCACGAATAACGCCGTACACGGCGCGTTCAGGCTGGAAAGGCGTGCCCATCGTGAAGCTGGCGAACTGGCGCAGCATCTGTGCGGCATCGATATCCGGTTCGGGGCAGGTGACGTCAACGGTGTAGGAAAAAGTCTCGCTGAGCTGTTCCTCGCCGCGAAAATTCAGCACGTCCAAAGCGTACGGGCTGTTCCAGATAGCAAGTGAGTAGCGGGACAAACCTGCCGCATCAGGGAGAAGATTTTTCAGGATATCAACCACAGAAACCTCCATTTAATCTTTGAGTGGTAACAACGTAAGCTGCCCGTTACTGAGTTCCAGCGTGCGGGGCTTGTCGGGATCAAACTCTTCCCGTTTCAGCACCACCCGCCAGGTGTCATGTTGTCGGTCCGGGTTGCGAAACAACGCCACCACCGCGACAAACTGCGCATCGGGTTCCATGGGCATATCCAGTGATACATCACCGCCCGGCATCACCAGCACTTCCTTAGAGGCCAGGGAATCGGCTTTTAACAGGTCGTCGGACTGAAGCAGCAGCTTTTCATAATCCGCGGCGTCAAAAGCTTTGCGATCTTTAAGCTGATAAACACGAACCATGGTGGCGAGCGATGACTGATCGCCTTCATCTGTGTTCATAGAAGTGCGCGGGGAAAAATCGAGATGCAGTGTTTTAATTTGCTTATAGAAAATCGCTTTGGTCACGCCTTTGGTGCCATCGACCACTTTCTGAGTCAGGCCACAGCCGCTAAGCAGAACCACGAGCAGAAACAGGCTGCCATACTGCCATCCTGTATGTGAGGGAATTATTTTTGCCATCAGGGCATCCTTTTTCTTCATTCGCAAAAAATATAGTGTCCCTGCAATGTCTTGATTGCAGGGTTAACGGAACCGGTATTCTCCCGACTCAGCGGGTAATAAGGGTTCCTCATGTACACCCTGATAGGTGCCGAGGCTGACGGTCAGACTTTGCGGCAGGCTGTCACGTTTGCTTTCCTGTAAACCCAGTACACCGGTGCGCCCGAGCTGTATCCGTCGGGACCCGCCGAGCCGGGGTTCCGGCAGCAAGCGGGTAGGGACGGTGAGTTGCAGACGGGCATTGCACCGGTAGCCGAGATATACCCGCATCAGCACGAGTAAATCGGTATGCAAATGGCCGCCGGGTAACCATCCTTCAGCTTCTTCAGGATCGGAGGTCATCAGACTCACCAGTACCCGGCTATTACCGTCCTTTCCTTTGCGACCCAGTACGCTGCGCTGTGCCAGCGCAATACGGTTTTCAGCGCAAAACCCGCTACGACTGCGCATTTCCACTGACACCGGGTCATGCCCCTGAATATAAGCCTGCGTCAGGGGTGCCAGCAGATTCACCAGCGCACGGATCCCTTCTGCCGTTCGTGTCGGCAAACGCATAGTGCTTAAAAGCGCAAGAAATCGGGAAATCGGCGTCGCGATATGTTTGGCCGTGCCGGGTATCCCCAGACCAATCAGACCGAGCAGGCACTGTGATGTCTCATCCGTTCCGCCAGCCTGGAAACTAGCGGGGTAGGCGTATTTACGCCAGATGCGATAGAACTGCGTCATCAGCCGGTGGTTGAAAATATCCAGAAAATGCTCAACGCTTTCGTATCCTTCCCGCCGTTGGCTGATATCGTCGAGATAGCCTGTGGGTAAGGGGGCATCTACCCCATAGAGCCCCATAAAGGTGGTACGAACGGTGGGTGTGGCGTGTACATGTTCCCGGTCGGCTTCAATGACGCGTATTTCACTGACAGGAAAACCCATGCCCGGATGCGGGCGAAAGCGTATTGGATCTGTTGCGGGAGTGCTGGTTGTACCGAGCAGCGGAGCATCCCCGCCAGCCTGTTCCAGAAGCTGACAAAACCGGTAAAAATTCAGGTAGGACGCCCGCGGACTCAGGGCATCGATCAGCCCGGTACGTGTTGGCTGTGATTCTCGTTCCATCTCAGGCGTTTTCCTGTCGGTTGCAACACCAGCGTAAGCTGGTTGAAAAGGTGAATATCGGCGTACAAGGCAAAGAAGCGGTGCAGCATTTCACCAAAGAGATTGACGTCCCCTTCACCCGCGAAGTTGTCTGTATTCAGGGTGATTTCAATATCGACACCGCGCAGCATGAACCCTTTTTCAAATCGCTGGATCAGGTGGTGTTCGACGGCAACAATCGCTTCGAGCCTGCGGCAGTTCATTTCATCATCGGTCCAGTCATACAGCGCCAGCGTGCCCCGCAGCACTTCGGGGTTATCCATCATGCTGAGGAAGCTTGAACCCAGGTGACTCATCACCCGCCAGTGGAAGCGATCATTGGCAGGCGGGTATACCGGCATGGTCGGCGTGGTGAGGTTGCGAACCTGTACCGGGACTTTGCCGGCTTTCACAACCCGGTTGAGCAGGGTACTTTCCAGTGCCTTACGTGGAAGCTGGCCGTTGGTGCCGGTAATACGCAGTGAAAGTGCTTCGCGTTGTTCAGCAAGCTGTTCTGCTTCAAAAGATTTACCGCCGAGAATTAACCATGTGTCATGAAGGCCGGAAGGCCCGCGCTTAACACGTGTGTGGAAATAGCGTTCGGGGGCATCATGACGCATCATGCCCCCGCGGTGACGGAAACTGGTGAAGGGCACGTAGTCGTGTTTGCCGTTTTTAACGGAACCGTGTACCTGATCAACACTGTAGATTTCTACGTGGCCATCCTGCATACGCAGTGGCCGCAAAAGATATTCATTCGCCAGCGGATCAATTTGCAGCGGGTCGGCTTCCAGTGAAAACAAGTTAATGACCGGAACGCAGTGTAACCGGAAGGTATCGGTATCAAACGGCAGGTCGTAAGGCCACAGCTCACTCAGGACAATATCGAGTTCGAACCATGTCGTTCCCGGTACCAAATGGACATTTTGCAGTCCGTTCAGCTCAACGAACATAAATTTAGGGCGGAAGGTAAAATATTCCAGTAACAACTGATAGCCACTGAACGCTGAGCTTCCTTTAGGCCACAGGCGTTCATTTTCTTCAAATCCCATGGGCTTGAACCAGCCGTCTATCGCACGGCGATCCTGACCCAACTCCGGCTGGCGGATATACATGGCCTGAACTTTGCGGGTCAGGGCCAGATGCAGAGCGCTGCTAACCGGACTGTCGGCATCGAGATAGATTGCCACGCGGCTTAAATCTATCTTTCGCCAGTCCGCCAGCGGACCGCAGTCAAAACGCAGGCGTACGGTTGAACGCCCGTCTGTTTCAGTATGCAACTTCGCCTGTGAAATATTGATCGGCATAAGTGGCATATCCCGCGTCACCTGATACTGGCAGCAGGTGTGTTTTTGCCCGACAGGCTGTGACAGGACAGAGAAGCCCCGGGGCACGATCTCCACCTGCTTGAGTTGCCGGTAATCAGGTTTCAATTCAACAATGGCCAGTGAAGGGATTGTCCGCATATAGTGTGGCCACAAGAGGCTGACCAGTCCCTCGGTGAGTTCCGGCAGGTCATCGTCCAGTTTCTCCCGCAGACGCCCCATCAGAAATGCGAAACCTTCAAATAAACGTTCAACGTACGGATCGCGCGCCCCGGACTTATCCAGGTTGAGCATCGCGGCCCGGTCGGGATGGGCATGGGCAAATTCGCGCCCGGCCTCGCGCAGGTAACGCATCTCAGCTTCGTAATAGCGCAGGGTTAAATCATCCATAAACAGATTCCTGACTGAAAATTTCAGTGGTGTTGAAAATAAAAAAATAACGAAAGCGTGATGCCTGTGTTCACACACTGACACCACAAGGGGAGGGTATTACTCATCTCCGGCAGAGCCCGTTCCTGCGGGGATATCCTGATCGTCTGTCAGTACGGGTCCGGGATCGGCGGCAACGACAGAAGAGACAGGTGCATCATCTAAAAATACTTTTTTGGGCAGAGAGAAGTTACGTAAAGCCAGCAATGCCAGCGGACCATTGCCCATTTCTGTTCTCAGTATGTATTTCAATGGCAGACCATCAGGGGTTTTCCAGACCAGCTGATAACGGCTGCTGTCGAGTTGGGTAACCTGGGCTTTTTCAAGCAAACGTATTAATCCCCAGTTTCCAGAAAAGTCGCCAAACAGTTGCATACCGGAACTGACACTGCGCCAGCTGAGTTGCACACCGGCATAGTAGGAGTTTCCCGGCCATTTAAAGCTCTGCCAGCTTTCCATCTGGTTAAAATAATCCAGATTTTGCCCGTCGATAGCGAGCTGTGTGCGGACAACATTTTTTGACGGGCGTGCCATCAGTTCAAAACGTAGGCCTGCATCTCCCTCGGCAAATACGATGTCAGATAACTGGCCTAACTGGTTGATGGCATCAAGGAATGCCGGATTAAAGGTCAGCCCCTGACTGGTAATGGCATCCGGCACCCAGCGGTTACCTTCCTGGTGTAAGATGCCACCGAGTTGAGTTTTCAGAAATTGTGAGATACGCCCGGAGTCAGAGCGGAGATATTGCGCGACGACCGGTAAGGATGCATCGCTGCCCGTACTGGCAAACGGATAACGTCCGGCAAAAGAAGTATCCCACTGGTTCACCACGGTGCTCTGCCATTGCGCATTCAGACTGCCGGCGGCGGGTTGCAATACCTGACGCCAGGCAAGCTCCATAGGTTCCACAAACATCGCTTTCCCGAAGCCGCTCCATTCCTGACCCAGACTGGCTGCAACCAGACTGCCGTAATCACGGGTGTCGGTTAAATCGACGGCTTTACCCTGAAAGACAGTTTGAGCCAGCATCTGTGTCATCGCCTGCGGATCCGGTGCGGTAGTGACCTGCTGAAGTTTCAGGCGGACCTGTGTCACTCGGGTTAAATAGGCCTGAAAGCTGAGGTTGCCATTATTTAACCCGTTACTTTTGCCATCCATGATGGTTAGTAGGGGGCCGAAGGCGGCGTCGAGGGGGCCTTGTGGTCCGCCTGTTTGTTTAATAACAGGTTGTTGTTTTTTACCCACCAGAACTTTCGCTGAATTCACCAGCGTATCGGCCAGAGCTTCGTTTTTCTGCCCCGTTTTCCCCTGCCAGGCCAGCGTATTCATCAATGCCACCATCGGAGACTGGCGTACATCTGCCATCAGCGTGAGCTGGGAAATAGCCCCCGAAAGAGATCCGGGCTCCTGCCAGCGCAGGCTGTTAACCATATTTAGCCAGGCATTGCTAAAATCAGTGAAGTAACGTTCGGTGAGGCGTGCCTTTAGCGCCTCCGGGGAGATGTCTTCAGAAGCGGGTTGGGATTTACTGGTCAGAACCCAGTCAATTTCATTGCGTCGGGTAGTAACGACCTGATCAATCGCATCCTGAACCTGCTCTTCCCACGCCTGACGGGTGAACATTCCCGGTACGACCTCGTCTGTGTTGAACAGATAAGAAGCGTCGGTATCACCGACCATGTCTGTCAGGGTCATATCCGGATAGTTATTTGCCACTTTCTTCAGCATGGCCTGATACAGCGATGCTTCCGCATTGCGCTGGCCAATTTGTTTAAGCAGGATCTGCCGGACTGCGGTGACGAGGTTTTTATCCTGCGCTATTTTCCATTCCGGATGCGCGGGCAGGTTCTGCCCCCAGAAGGCGATCAGTTTGGGTCCGACATGTTGCCATTGCCCGTCCGGAACCCCGGTGCGTTTTGGCCAGAGGGTCATCAGAGTCTGGTTTAAAAACGGTGCATCGGCTTTATCCGGACGCGACATCATCAGGTAGGCTTTAAGCTCAGCATAGGTCTGCTGTGTCAGGGCATCACGCTGCGGGCTGCCCGGTGGTAACCGGATAAAGTCTGTTAATTTCGCCTTAAGTTTCGTGGCAGAAACATCCCGGATTAACACATTATTGTTGGCCTGATACAAAGGCCAAAGTGCCGCCAGCTGCACCGTATTTTGATTCAGGCCAAAACGGGTATACCAGGGAGAACCGGCAGTTGCCCGGTACTGTAATTTCGCGATTTCCTGTTGAAGTGCCAGTTGATTATTCAGGCGTGAGGCCAGAGGCTGAGACGTATCGGCTGCGATAGTGGCCTGTTTATGAGAGTCAGCAATCTGATGCTGATTGATAAACAGCGAAAGCAGAACACCTGTTCCCCAAACTACAGCAAGGGACAGAAGGGCGCATTGCAATATTTTTTCCCATGGCCATCCTGTTCGTTTCCCTTGCGCATTCCGGCAATCCTGAAGAATGCCCTGCCACTCAGGCAGAGCACCCCAGCTATGTGAAGACCCCTTATCTGCGCCGGATGGCAGACTGAACATCAGCCCGCGCAACATCATCGGAGAAGAACCTCGGGAAACCGTGGTCAGCACATTACTCAGGCCCGCGCGCCATTCTTTGCGCAATCTTTCAGTAAGACGCAATAAAAAGTCATATCGGGTGTCCTGGGCAAGCTGGGACATCCCTTGCTCACGTAGCGCTGGGATGAGCGCATCCAGTGCGGTAATTACAGATTCTGCTGAAGTTTTTCCTGATAACAAGCACCCGACTGGTTGTGTTTCCCGGCCTTCCTGCGACCATTTACACGTGTCGAGCACCCAAAAATACACCGGCGCCTGCCAGCCGAGCAGCGCATCGGTTTTTTGGCGCTGACGCAGGGTTTCATCGAGTGAGGTGGTGCCTGGTAACTGATTACCATCCAGTACATGAACAATTCCGTCTAACGGACGGCGCGGACGCAATTGTCGTGCGGCCATCGCACGTTCAGGATCAACGGGCACATCCGGTAAGCCGCCCCACAAAAGCAAGGTATCGTCACCTTCCTGCCAGTTTTGCTCTGTCAGCCCCGGCACAATCTTTTCAACCAGTTCTGTTTCTCCGTTCAGCCAGAGGATCTGCACTTTCCTGCGCCAAAACCGGCCATAGCGAAAACGCATCTGCTCGTCCAGACCGGTGAAAAATGAAGGTGATGGATTCACGGTATCTGAGACTGTTGGTGCCTCTGTCTGCTGATTTTTTCGTTTACGCCATTGGATACGAACGCCTGCCTTCCCGAGGCGATCAAACATACGCTCGATCAGCCAAAAAATCGCGCCCAGCCCGGCGGCAATACTCAGACAAAGTGTCCAGATACCGGAAGGTGATAACGGGCCGACGCCGACGCTGGAAGCCGCCCATTGTGGATAGAAGGTGAGGATGCCTCCCACAACGATGACGGTAAAAATTAAAAACAGAAAGGCGCTGCCTATTAGGGATCTGATTGTCACAGTGAAGTGTCCTGAATGTCTGAGGCAGGCGCAGAAACGCAACCCACCCAAATCTTGTCTGTGGCGATTTGAACCGCGACAGTCTGTGTGATGCCATCTTCACCGCATTGTGTGGCCGCCATGAGTAATGCCAGCCACGGTGCTGTGCATCCTGTATAACCCGTAACGTTATCGATAACACTGCATTGCTTTTGGATATTCATCCCAAGCGTGTTTTTTTCACAGGCTGTGCTCCATTCACTGTCAGTGAGCAATGCACCGCCAGTGAGCCAGGCCTGCGCGACGGATGCTGGCTGGACGTTAGCCCATAGCAGCGCGCGTGAAAGTGTTTTGGTGAGCGCGGCGTTTGTTCCGCACTCAGGACGATGGATGCGCACTGTTTTACGCTCATCAGGCATCGGACAATTGGTTAACAGCATGGCTGTTGCAGCTTCACCGCTGTTGATCTCAGGCCGGTTATTTATCTGAGTACCGATCACCAGCAAGGCAGAAGGGATACCCCAGGTCATATCAATCCATTGGTCTAGCGCCACAAACCCCGCTCCATTAATTTGCCGCAGCGGACGGGAAAACATCGCCATGACTTCCTGTGCATGCTTTGCGTTAACTTGCGGATCCTGATCAATGTGAACATCCAGCAGAACGTAACAGGGCATTCCGGCGGGCAGGGTATCGAGTAAGGCTGATATTCGCTGTTTAAGGTGGTCATGCCACTCCTGCAGCAGAACAGGTATCGTATTTGTTATACTGCCCAGCCGTGTATGTCTGACGGCGAAGCCACCGGCTCTGGGGATAACAGATGACATCAGCGGAGTGTTTTTCAAAACAGCGCTAAGGAGTTTTTCTGTACTTTTGCCAACAGAGGTAAAGGAAACGCCGCCGTGCCACCAGAGATAGCGCTGCCCACGTTGGGTCTCCTCTTCTATTAACTGATCGCGTTCTCTGTTCCATGAAGTGGCCCAGATCTGATCGCATTTGTAGCCGATACGTCGCAGGCTAAAAAGAATGCCCCAGGTCGCTGCGGGTAAGCCTATGGCGGTAAACCAGAATGCAATCCCCGTATGCTCATTTTTCCAAAACCAAAGCGTGGATGTCGCCCCTGCCAGCAGCATAAATGGCAAGAAAAGAAGCCAGCGACGGGTACGGGGACGAGCAATGCCGGGCGCTTTATCAGGAATAACATCAAGATTCACCGGCATAATTAACCTACTTGTGCCGTTGCGAGAGAACTAATTAGCGTGCAGCCGCAGGCACATTTATGTCCGTGAAAGGCGACAGGAATACCGTTGTCCAGATAATTGGGATTGCCTTCGGTAATGAAGGTCGGACCATGGAATGGGATAGGGCAAGAGACTTTATCCCCTTTACGGGCAACGGGAATATTACCAAAACTCATGGTGCCGGAACCGGTCATTACTGCACCGCCGTGTGTTGTTTTATCGCCGATACGGATAATAGGAAGCATGATTAAGTCCTTTTAGAAATAAAAATGTTTTATATTGTTCTCAGAGATTCTGAATTTGAATAATTAATGCAGCTTGCCGCTGGGAACTTTTTTAATAAGAGTGAGAATTTGATTTTGTAATGCATAATAGTTGTAAAAATGTTTTCTTGAGTATTCATTTATTTCATAGGTCACAAGAAGTTTGCTGGCTTTATTGATATAGAGTATCTCTTCACCGACGGGTTTAGAGCCCTCTAACTCTGCGCCATAGGCTGTAAAGGATTCATGAAGCGCATGACCGGTACGCTTATTAATAAATGAAATCATATAGCAACCGGAGCCTCCGCATCCCCATTCTGCTCTGGCCAGTTATCACCTCGTCAAATTTTGGTGATGAGCCCGTCTGCGCGGCAACGGCCTCGAGGTTCCCGCCGTCGGCAACGACCCAGACGCGCTCACCGCGTTTGAGCGGCGTGCCTGCGACGTCAGCGGTCATGGTCATCAGTTTAAATACCCGCTTATCGGGGCGGGTTATTGTCTGTGCGGTATTAGCGGTTTCCATGGTCATCTGCGTGTTGACAGGCAGCAGCTTCCCGGCCGGTTTTCCCCATTTTTTGTTCTGTCCGCTGACGACGGTTTCGAACGTCACATCTTCACTGCAGCGGTAGTAATTCAGGGCCGTTTTGTTTTTGTATACCGCCGCCGTTGAAGGTGTCACGGGATAAGCCGGTGAGCACTGGCTCCACCAGGGCGGGGGGCTTGCTCCGGTGCTGTCGGCCATTTTCAGAAAGCCGCCGTCGGAAACGGTCCATACCAGCCTGCCATCCTGCATTTTGACCTGGCTGAACTGATGGTTATCACTGCGCCTGACCATCGTTTCATCACACAGTGTGACGACGTTGCCGGCAGTAAATTTTCCGGCAAATGTGGTGGAGCAACACTCATACTTATATATACATAGAGATGGAGATAGTGCATCAGTAAAGGTTTTATTGATTGACGATCTTAAGTTTTTATTGCTAGTTGTTTTCATTTAGATATTTAATGCGCTCGCTGGTTTTATCTAACAAGCATTGTTCATATATACTTGAAAACGCAGTTCCAGTCCTCGACTCATAGGTTTCATAATCACAGTCGGCATCTCTTATTTTAATCCACGCAATTTGCGATTTTTTAAGGTAAATATCTTTTGACTCCCTTTGTCCGTAAAATTCAGCACCTACATTCTTATACTCTAGAATTTGCTGTCTATAAATATTATTTAGCTCACTATCTGCTTTAGCATATTCACTTTTAATTTTTAGATAATTACCCTGTTCACTTGAAGAATCAGCATACACAACTGTTGAAAGTGAAGAAACAGCTAGCATCAATGCAAAATACTTATTCATTATAAATATCCTTTCCGTTCATTGAATCTCTGCTCTGGTACGCCAAAAGAAGACTTCCAGTGAGAGTTTGAAATGTTGCTTTTAAATTGATCTTCTCCAGCTTTAAGATCTTTCATGAAATAGCGCCTTGTCCTCGGAGAGTTATCTCCTCGGAACGTTAAATCAACCAATACATCCTGGACCTTCTGACTATATGAACCCAATTCAGCTGAAATTTGTACACCATCAACTTTTGCGCCATTGGATATTACCCGTTTTGTTACATCGTACAAATTCTCATAAACTGCATTGAAGAGAAAGTGCTGCTGCTTCCTGGTTAAATATTGTTCAGTTCTGGGCACGAACTTATCAATATCAAGACAGTAGGTCAGTGCTGTTGACCCTTTTAATCCCACACTGCCCAGAAGCCATTTTTGTAAAGCTGGAGGTAATGGTTTAGCATCTCTCTCCATATCCATAAAAAGTGTATTGATATAAGTTTTTGACTGTTGATCCAAATCCAATCCTCGACCAAATGTAACTCCAGAGATCCCGATCACAACACCTTTATTATTCGGGACATGTGGATGGCGTGAGAAGTAAATACTGTTTTCAATATCATTACCCTCCACATTAAACGTGAGTTGTCCTTTGGGAACTTTTAGCCATTTAGTATCCATTTCATCGTTTTCAGAATCACGGATAGTATTCATAAACATCACCGGATGCATATGCCAGGGTGCTGGCCCCATGCCGGCGACTTTCTTCATCCAGATCATCTTATCCAGAAAGGCCTCGGTGTATTTCTTCCACTTCGAGGCATCGGGTTCTAATTTTTCCAGATATTTCGTCCACTTCGCATCCGTTTTCTCGTAATACCATTCGCTGGGGTGCTGCACTATCAGCTGATAAAGCCGGTCGCGATAGGCCGGGTTATGCACGGCATTGCGGTATTCGTCGACGGAGTAATACCCGTCATGGTTCTGGTCGATAACATCGAGCAGCTGTTTGTATTTGTGGCTGGCCAGCACGTTGCTGAACACCGGGTCATCCTCTGCCGCGGCTTTGAGCTTTTCAAAAAGTCCTTTCACCACGTTCTGCGGCTGATTCTCGGCATCCAGCAACTGAAAACTTTCGGGGTCGTCTTTGATGATAGAAAACCCCAGTTTGCCGAGGTCAAATTGTGACAACTTTTCGACAGAGTCCGCGGCCAGGAAGCCGCCTTCCGGGCGTATCTGATAATGTGTGGGTATTCCGTCTGCAGACACTGCCGGTACGTTAGACAATGTCAGTATTCCCGGTGCTTTTGTTTTGCGCGTGCTTTCTGCCATAGCACCTTTTGCATCTTTACTGAAAAGCTTCGCGTCTGCCGGATATTTCAGGAAGGCAGGACTCTCGCGACCGGCGGCTTCCGGATTGGTGAGAAAACTGGCCACTTTGCTGTCCGTCGTCAGGCATTCAATGTGCACCATATAGCGCGAGCGGAAGCCGGTCTCGGTGGGTATCTGAAAGAACCCCAGGTGACCGAGCGCCGCGCCGGCCTGTACCGGAATTGTCTGGTCAGTTATCACCTCGTCAAATTTTGGTGATGAGCCTGACTGCGCGGCAACGGCCTCGAGGTTCCCGCCGTCGGCGACGACCCAGACGCGCTCACCGCGTTTGAGCGGTGTGCCTGCGACGTCAGCGGTCATGGTCATCAGTTTAAATACCCGCTTATCGGGGCGGGTTATTGTCTGTGCGGCATTATCGGTTTCCATGGTCATCTGCGTGTTGACAGGCAGCAGCTTCCCGGCCGGTTTTCCCCATTTTTTGTGCTGTCCGCTGACGACGGTTTCGAACGTCACATCTTCACTGCAGCGGGAGCGCCACTCATATAAATTGAAATTTTTTCTTCTAAATATAAATTAGTCTCATATCTAAGGAAGTTATTGAAGCAGCGGAGGAAGAATTCATGACAATATCCTATATTGCAACTAAATCCACGCTATAATTAACTTCCGGCTTCATGTTTTTATTATTCTAAGGGTCTAATTTTTTTCCAGATAAGATAAAACATCGCTTGCCGTCTTAAATCTATACTTAACCACTTTCCCATCAACAAATCCATCATGTCCTTCTTTAAACTTAATTGTTAAATTCTCATTTTTTGTGATTTTTGTTTTTTCGTAATCATAAGCAAATACACTATAATATTTCCCTACTGTGCTAACGCCATCTGCGTTATAATTCCAGCTGACAATTATGAATAAGTTTTTTTTATACTTTCCTCTCCCCCAGAAAACAGATTCTATATTTGCCACGCTGCCATCATAAGAGTAAGTGTCAAAGGTTATACTTTGGCTTGCTACGCACCTATCGGAAGCATAGGATGCTATTATATCTGGATGCTCATCATTTTTAGAGGTGTAGTGGAAAAAAATGGTACTGCCTGATGATATGCGATCTGAACTTAAGGCTTGGACAAGAAACCCTTGGTTGTTATTAATATAATCACTTATTTTGCCATTATCACATGCTAGGCAATTTCCTGAAATAAGAGCTATCAGCAACACTAGTTTTCTTAAAATCATTTTTTACATCCTATATTGTTCTGTTTTATATAGTTAATTGCAAGATCTTTAATGGTACCCCTAGCCGCCATTTCTAATCTTGCTGCATTGATTTTGTATGTTACCATGCTTAGATTATCTGCATCAGCCAAGGGATTGATATTGGCGAACTTCGACCAGTACCAGCATGCAGAGTCAACAGCTAATGCAGAATTAGTTTCTATTATTTTAGGGTTTGTTATGACGTCATTTTCACTGAATATTTTGTATTTATTATAGTTTTCCTCATGCGTTAAATGTATCAACCCTCTTCCACGGTAATCCATTCCCTCATAATTACTTGGGAATAACGTTTGTGCTAATTCATCTTCATTTCTTACCAAGTGATCTTTTGTGTATTGTTTTCTTTGCTCTTCAGAATAGGTTGGGAATCGCCTTTTCAGGCCCGCGTTTAGTAGTGAATAGTATATTCCCCATAATCTGTCACCGTTTGTATAGTACAAGCTTTCTTTTAACTTTGTAAGTCTTTGAGTCTCTATACCAATTTGACCTAGAAAGTGTGATATTCTTAAACAGTTATTGATTTCATATTTTATAAAGCCGGTAGTTAACAATGGGGCATAAAGATCCGCTTTCTCTTTGCTGATTCCAAAGCAGTGAATAAGTAATTCTGGATTTATTTCTATACCACTTTGGCAGAATGAACAGGAAACTAAATTGGTAGGCTTACGGTCCAAGTTCCCCATAAACATCACCGGATGCATATGCCAGGGTGCTGGCCCCATGCCGGCGACTTTCTTCATCCAGATCATCTTATCCAGAAAGGCCTCGGTGTATTTCTTCCACTTCGAGGCATCGGGTTCTAATTTTTCCAGATATTTAGTCCACTTACCGTCCGTTTTCTCGTAATACCATTCGCTGGGGTGCTGCACTATCAGCTGATAAAGCCGGTCGCGATAGGCCGGGTTATGCACGGCATTGCGGTATTCGTCGACGGAGTAATACCCGTCATGGTTCTGGTCGATAACATCGAGCAGCTGTTTGTATTTGTGGCTGGCCAGCACGTTGCTGAACACCGGGTCATCCTCTGCCGCGGCTTTGAGTTTTTCAAAAATCCCTTTTACCACGTTCTGCGGCTGGTTCTCGGCGTCCAGCAACTGAAAACTTTCGGGGTCGTCTTTGATGATAGAAAAACCGAGCTTGCCGAGGTCAAATTGTGACAGCACTTCGACGGAAGCTGCGGCCAGAAAACCACCCTCCGGGCGTATCTGATAATGTGTGGGTATTCCGTCTGCAGACACTGCCGGTACGTTAGACAATGTCAGTATTCCCGGTGCTTTTGTTTTGCGCGTGCTTTCTGCCATAGCACCTTTTGCATCTTTACTGAAAAGTTTCGCGTCTGCCGGATATTTCAGGAAGGCAGGACTCTCGCGACCGGCGGCTTCCGGATTGGTGAGAAAACTGGCCACTTTGCTGTCGCTCGTCAGGCATTCAATGTGCACCATATAGCGCGAGCGGAAGCCGGTCTCGGTGGGTATCTGAAAGAATCCCAGGTGACCGAGCGCCGCACCGGCCTGTACCGGAATTGTCTGGCCAGTTATCACCTCGTCAAATTTTGGTGATGAGCCTGACTGCGCGGCAACGGCCTCGAGGTTCCCGCCGTCGGCGACGACCCAGACGCGCTCACCGCGTTTGAGCGGTGTGCCTGCGACGTCAGCGGTCATGGTCATCAGTTTAAATACCCGCTTATCGGGGCGGGTTATTGTCTGTGCGGCATTACCGGTTTCCATGGTCATCTGCGTGTTGACAGGCAGCAGCTTACCGGCCGGTTTTCCCCATTTTTTGTGCTGTCCGCTGACGACGGTTTCGAACGTCACATCTTCACTGCAGCGGTAGTAATTTAAGGCTGTTTTGTTTTTGTATACCGCCGCCGTTGAAGGTGTCACGGGATAAGCCGGTGAGCACTGGCTCCACCAGGGCGGGGGGCTGGCTCTGGTGCTGTCGGCCATTTTCAGAAAGCCGCCGTCGGAAACGGTCCATACCAGCCTGCCATCCTGCATTTTGACCTGGCTGAACTGATGGTTATCACTGCGCCTGACCATTGTTTCATCACACAGTGTGACGACGTTGCCGGTGGAAAATTTTCCGGCCACCTTATTTGAGGCAACATCTTCTTTTGTAAGATAAAACTTAACGCCGCCTTTGGTGGTTCGCTGCCGCGGGCCGGTCTGCGACGCATAGGCAGAGAAGGGGGCGAGATGCATATACAGCGTATAAAACGTCAGACCGCTGGCTGCTGTGGTGCCCGGCTGAATATAATGGCGCACCAGGACAAAAGAGCCGGAGAGATAAAGCGTCCCTTTTTCCCAGGGGATGGTCGGGCAAACAAACTCCAAAACTGAGCAGAATTTAAATGCGAATTTAATATTGGGAGTTATTTTTACCCCCATCTTTAGTCGATGCCTTGCCATTATTTTATGCATCTATAAAAGACAACACCTCCACCAACAATCTCATTATTTATTATAATATCTGGGTCATTAACCCAAGAATGTACTTTTTTTATTTCATCATAAAAACCATACCATTCAAAATTCGCACTCTGCTCATGCAATTTCAATGTGGCTATTTTTGATTTTTTTGAAAAATTACTCCAACTTAGCTTCATTCCACCCGAACCCAGATCGACGGGCTTAACCAAAAAAAAGTCGATAGACTCCTTAGTGGTTTTTGTTTGCATGGAAATAACTATTTGGTTGTGATTTACAACAAAAAATACTGGACTATTACCATTCGTCAATGTAATTCCTTCCTCATCATCACATGAGGGACTCCACCTTCCTGTAACATCAGAGCTTGCCATAGAACTAAATGATATCGCCATGAGTAAATAAAAAATAATTTTATGCATTCTCGCTCCTAATAATATCATTTATATACCCTTTAGGTAAGTATAAGTCGGTGGAACCAGACAACTCTTCTTTGAGATAATTCTCGTAGAGATAAAGGGCTTCACTCATTGATTTGGCTGGTTGTCCATATCTTACCTGGAGGTAAATCTGCCCTAATATACTGACTATATGAACCCAATTCAGACGAAGTTACGGGAATGCGAAATTATCATCATCGACATATGGAACATCGCTTATATATTTGCTTGTGATGTCAGCACTCCTGAATGAGCTATGAAGGCAATCATCAGATTGTACAACTTTGTTATTTTTTTTAATATCGAATGATATTGTGTATTCTTCCTGTTCAGCCCCATTAATTATATCAACAATATAACTGTACGCCCCCCGTTTAAACCCATAATATGTAACTCCCATTTTACTATCTGTAAGGCGTTTCAATTTATTTTCTTCATTAAACAACACGGCCAGTTCTACCTTGCCTTCTTTTTCAAAACTGTAGTTTATTTCTTTGGTTTTATTGTCTATAGATAATGATACCTTCCTAGATAATTCTCCAGGTAACGTGCAAGAGATAATCTCAGTTGAGTTTCCCCCAGACGCCATGGAATCTATGGACATAAATGAAAATAGTGCCCCAAATAAAAATACACTAATTTTTTTCATAAAAATACCTTTTCGCACAATGTATAAGCCGTTTGGCGTTCATCTAGCCCCATACTCCCACCATTTACTCTTTTAGTAACACCAACTACATCACTGTAACCTTCACCATGATCAAATAAATATACTTCATAGTGCAACCAAAACCATAATGCGCTACGAATTGCATAAGGCATTTCATTTATTTTTTCTGGTTCCGAAACAGTATCAGGAATATCACCTTTCCAATATTTATTATACTCTCCCATAAACCCATGGTATTTCTCATAACCGGTAACTTGAATTAACCCTCTCCCTCTAAAGTTATAACCATTCACTGGGGTGCTTTGCAATAATTCTAAATAGTGTATCCCTTAGAACTGGATTATGGATTGCCTGCCGGTATTCATCAGGTGAGTAATGGCCGTCTGGGTTTGTGCCAATCATGTCAATCAGACGCTGATAATTTTGGGGTATCAGTGCGTAATCGACCCGAGTTTCTTGTTTCGCCGCGTTATGTAAGATATCCAGTATTTTCCTGATCAGTGTTTCAGGAGGTGTTTTGCCATCGAGCTTATCAAAATTGCCCGGCGAATCATCTGTGAGCGTAAAACCAAGTTCAGCAAGATCATACCGCGATAACAACTTAACATCTTTTTTTGCCAACCACGCAGTTTCGGGATAGATCTGAAAATACGTTTCCGCTGATTTATCATCTGCAGCTTTCTCATTTACTGACTTCACTTTCTTTAAGGTGGCAATACCTGTAGAACGGGTCGCCTCAGCCTCCTTGACAAACTTACCAGTAGTCAAGTTTTTATTATATCGCGGCAGACCCGGTGTATATTTCAAAAATAACGGACGATCCTCTTGTTCAAGCTTTTCCGGGTTAGTCAGGAACGTGGGGAGATTTTCATCTATGCTAAAACATTCAATATGCGACTGATAACGCGGTACGTAGCCCATTGCAACCGGGTTCTGGTAATAGCCAAGATGTCCGACGGGATCTTTTGCGTTTATGCGGAATGGGACAGGGCATGTGACCTGTTCAAATTCGAGTTTCTCTTCGATTTGTGGCTGGAAGTGCGCCCACCAGGCTGGAGGAATGACGACGGGTTCCGTTGTTTTCAGATTAGTTCTGTCAGCAACTACCCATACTTGATCGCCCTGACTAAACAGTTTTTTCTCAGGGGTATTTCCTCGCGCCTTGACGATCACATCCTCCTCAAGGGTAACATTGCCATATATTCGTCCTTTGTCTGTCTGAGTCTTAAATCCTTCATCCGTCTCATCCCAGCGCACTTTTGTCCCATTAGGAAGTGTACCTTTACGTACAGTCCGGCCGGCATCCTCGTAAGCAGACAGGCCTTTTCTTTCGTTTACTTTCCATGTTTTCTCGCCTTTACCAGCCTGATAAGCTGACCAGGGAGCAAGATGCATATAAAGAGTATAAAAGGTAAGGCTGCTTTTTTTGTCATCCCCGGGTTGCAGATAATGTCGTATCAGGACGAATGAACCTGAGTAACTTAGTATTCCAGAAGTCCAGGGAGCCTCGAGATAATCTTTACATACCCGATAAGCAACGACTTCGCCATCTGCCATACAGCGCAGAGGCTGCTCACCTTTGTAGGGAACAGGAAAATCGACAGACTCAGAAGTACCTTTACCACTTAATGCGCTCCATGGGGTGGTGACAGAACTGATGTGAATGCCGCCGTGCCACATACCGTTGCGTCCTACCAGATAAAACCCTGCGGGTTCTCCGCCGAGATGCGCAAGGATCTCTTCAGCGTTGCCGAATTCATTGCCCTTTGGGTTTTTCGTAATGGGGTAGCAGATGTGGAGGTCTTTGTTGTCAGCGCTGCTTTGGTCAGAGGGCGTATTTTTTTCCGTCTCTCCATAGCGATACATCTTGAACGCGGATTTTAATGAACTATAAGCCCTTGCCGGGTAGAACCCCATTGGTTGTCTAAAATCAGAGACCCATTGAGTTCCATTAAACATGGCCATATGACCATACCGATGACCCGGAATATCTTGAACTACGACAACATCGCCAGCTTGCTGGCCAGGTATGGTGGTTGTATCTGTCAGTTCTGACCCGCCAGTATTATGGGTAAATACGATGGTGAATCCTTTAGCCAACAATGAGGCACCATAATCTGCCGCTGCAGGATAGTCATAGTTTGGACGAAGTGGTGGAGAAATAATATTAACTCCCCCAGCCTTAATTGCAAGCCTCACAAATTTGGCACAGTTACCATGACTTTTTTCGGATGCATTACTATTTAGATGGGCTAGTGCTGATTCTACATTCAACATAGTAGATATTACTCAGTTATTGAAAGCGATATTTAGCAGGACTAAGATCGGATACAGAGTCTATTTTCCAGTGCGTATTGATTTTTTTAAGCGAGACCGTCAGGACATGGGCCTTTTCATGGAGTCCTCCTAGTGAAACCTTTACAACCGATAAGCCTGAACTGATTTTTATCGGTTCTACAATGACATGTGTCCAGTCATCGTAGGCATCTTGAGCCCTTATAATATAAACATACCCATCTTTTGGCCTAACCTCTTCGATTGTGCAAACGGGGTCTTTTCCTTCCTGGCAAATTTTTGCACTTTTTATTTTTTTCAAAAAGCTTGGCGTAATATTATTCTGCATTAATTTTTTAAATGCAGGGGCTTCAGGTGGGACAATTTTGAAATACAACTGCATATATTGTGTATAAAATGATTGTGTTATTTTTACGGGATCTTCTTTTATATTAGCAGATGCATTAACGCCGAATGGTAATAGGATTAGCATTGATAAATATAAGAATGATTTCCAAATGGTTTTGTTTTTCATTTATACCTCACGAAGTATGTTCAACTTATTTTCATGTTACTTCGAGTCAACATGCTTTTACCCATTCTTTTTACACAGCAAGTCAAACACTGACATCTCTCGAGCAGCTTAGCCTTATCCAGAAAAATCCTTCCCATCCTCTTCAGTCAAGTTTTCCATCGTGACAATAGGAAATTTAGGTGTATCGCTTGGTTTTGAAGCTCCCACCATCGGCACCAGGTGGTTCGTGCACTTAATTGTCATATCCCCGGAAGACCCGTGCTCGATTTTGCTGGCCTCCAGCGTCAGATAAGAGCCGCCGCCGTTGAGGGTCAGTTTTTTCGGAGTGGTAATGATAATTTCATCATCCGAGCTGGTGATGGACAGGGTTTGTCTTGTAGTTCATTGCTCTCAGGTTTATTAAATCCCCCGTAACTCATTATTGGCAAGAGTGATATGGAAACACATATAATAAATTTAGTTTCTATCATGCAAGCCATCTCTTCACTTAAAGTCTATCTCGTGGGACATTATCTCACAATCCACTGAATGAATGGGTGGGGAAAATTCCGCCATGTATGGGTGGGGAATTAATGTTGTGAAGTTAAAGTTTTAATGTTGCACACAAAACCCTACCATTAACTTTTTTATTAGCCTTATTAAGATAACTTATTTCACACCATTTTTCTCCTTCACTCATATTCAGTAAGTTAACAAAGTCCCCATGCACCAAATATGATTTTTTAATTTCATTATTCTCGTTATAAAAAAATGACTTTTCAGATTTAACGCTAAACATCTGGAATGATTGGCAACTACCTTCTTCAGAAGGTCTATGCGAATTTGTAATGGCATCCTCTAAAAACACAACTCCATTCTTTGTGATTTCGTTTAAAACCTGTGGCAAACCTTTATTTGAAAAGTTCTCAACAACCCAAACAGTTCCTTCATAAGATTGACATGTTGTTTTATTTGAAATCGATAATATCGAATATTTATCATTTAGGAAATCATTTTTATTTTTATAGAGTTGATATAAAAAATTATCATTATTCCTAAAAATTAAAATTGGTAGTTTTTTTGTTCCTCCATTTATAACATAAGAGGTTTCTATATTATTTATGCGATTTCCTTTGTCTTCAACGAAACCCTCAATAACATCTTGATACTCATCAGTGATTTTTTTATCCAATCCACAAATGCCGTTTTTCGATGAAATTCCATTTTCTTTACTCTTCATGTCAATATAAATGCAATCGATGCTAAATGTATCGTTAATGTAATTCAGCGTTGCATATGCTGTATAATCATTTACCGAACGACCGGAGAGAACGATTGACGGATTGCCATTGAAGAAGCTAAACATAACTATCGGGTTACCAGTATAGTTTTCTTCAAAGTACAGTGTTTTTTTATCGCTGCCGATTTTTGCATAAATTTGTTTATGATCTTTATCATAACCATAGGAGACAGGAGAATTCGCAGCATAGGAAAATTGAAAAACCATAAGAAGAATTGAACTGAGGATTATTTTGAGCATACTAAAATCCTTGTGGGGCAGAAGATGTTTCTTCTAAGATAAGTTGAAATTTTTCGGCGTATGAAGCTATTAGTGATTTTTGATCATTTCCATTGATTATTTTCCTAGCATTCAGGTAATCAATAGTGGTTTCATTAATGTAACTTGAAAGTTTTCTTCCTGTAAATACACCATTTTCCATGCCCCAGATCATTATTGGGACAGCATAGTTAAAATCTCCTGCAAGATCCGGAGTTGCAACGAAATTAACTCCGTATTTAACCATCGCTTTTCGGTAATTTATCTTCCATGTTAAGTGTACACAGCCACGACCTCGATATTTAAATCCATCTCCTTCTACTGTATTCTCATTTGCCTTCGCTGCATCCTTTCTGATTTGTGTATCTGCTCTTATAGGGTCATACTTGTTAAAATATGCTTCATTGCCCACCTCTGGTTGCTCGCTAAAGTACTCCTGATCTGTAAAGTGATATGTTTCATGCCTGGTTGTGGCTAGCATGTATGCCAGCTTATATAAGTTAGGTTTATACTCAATTTGTTCAGCATAAAAGGAATTTAATCGGTTTACTATTTTCCTCAGATTTTCTTTAGAGACTGATTTTAATGGGGGAGTATTAGGGGCGAATGAGGAATGTAACTTTTCATATCCCGCCATAAATTCATCGACTCGAATTAACTCTTGCTTACCAACTAAATTCCCCATAAACATCACTGGATGCATATGCCAGGGTGCTGGGCCCATGCCCGCGACTTTCTTCATCCAGATCATCTTATCCAGAAAGGCCTCGGTGTATTTCTTCCACTTCGAGGCATCGGGTTCTAATTTTTCCAGATATTTAGTCCACTTACCGTCCGTTTTCTCGTAATACCATTCGCTGGGGTGCTGCACTATCAGCTGATAAAGCCGGTCGCGATAGGCCGGGTTATGCACGGCATTGCGGTATTCGTCGACGGAGTAATACCCGTCATGGTTCTGGTCGATAACATCGAGCAGCTGTTTGTATTTGTGGCTGGCCAGCACGTTGCTGAACACCGGGTCATCCTCTGCCGCGGCTTTGAGTTTTTCAAAAATCCCTTTTACCACGTTCTGCGGCTGGTTCTCGGCGTCGAGCAACTGAAAACTTTCGGGGTCGTCTTTGATGATAGAAAAACCGAGCTTGCCGAGGTCAAATTGTGACAGCACTTCGACGGAAGCTGCGGCCAGAAAACCACCCTCCGGGCGTATCTGATAATGTGTGGGTATTCCGTCTGCAGACACTGCCGGTACGTTAGACAATGTCAGTATTCCCGGTGCTTTTGTTTTGCGCGTGCTTTCTGCCATAGCACCTTTTGCATCTTTACTGAAAAGCTTCGCGTCTGCCGGATATTTCAGGAAGGCAGGACTCTCGCGACCGGCGGCTTCCGGATTGGTGAGAAAACTGGCCACTTTGCTGTCGCTCGTCAGACATTCAATGTGCACCATATAGCGCGAGCGGAAGCCGGTCTCGGTGGGTATCTGAAAGAACCCTAGGTGACCGAGCGCCGCACCGGCCTGAACCGGAATTGTCTGGTCAGTTATCACCTCGTCAAATTTTGGTGATGAGCCCGACTGCGCGGCAACGGCCTCGAGGTTCCCGCCGTCGGCGACGACCCAGACGCGCTCACCGCGTTTGAGCGGCGTGCCTGCGACGTCAGCGGTCATGGTCATCAGTTTAAATACCCGCTTATCGGGGCGGGTTATTGTCTGTGCGGCATTATCGGTTTCCATGGTCATGGGCGTGTTGACAGGAAGCAGCTTACCGGCCGGTTTTCCCCATTTTTTGTTCTGTCCGCTGACAACGGTTTCGAACGTCACATCTTCACTGCAGCGGTAGTAATTCAGGGCCGTTTTGTTTTTGTATACCGCCGCCGTTGAAGGTGTCACGGGATAAGCCGGTGAGCACTGGCTCCACCAGGGCGGGGGGCTTGCTCCGGTGCTGTCGGCCATTTTCAGAAAACCGCCGTCGGAAACGGTCCATACCAGCCTGCCATCCTGCATTTTGACCTGGCTGAACTGATGGTTATCACTGCGCCTGACCATTGTTTCATCACACAGTGTGACGACGTTTCCGGCGGAAAATTTTCCGGCCACCTTATTTGAGGCAACATCTTCTTTTGTGAGATAAAACTTAACGCCGCCTTTGGTGGTTCGCTGCCGCGGGCCGGTCTGCGACGCATAGGCAGAGAAGGGGGCAAGATGCATATACAGCGTATAAAACGTCAGACCGCTGGCTGCTGTGGTGCCTGGCTGAACATAATGGCGCACCAGGACAAAAGAGCCGGAGAGATAAAGCGTCCCTTTTTCCCAGGGGATGGTCGGGTACTCCTTGCATACGCGGAACGCGACGATATCACCGTCGGCCATACAGCGCAGGTGTTGCTCCCCTTTATGGGGAGTAGGTGCGTAAGTCAGCTCTGGTGGAGCATTGCCCGTCAGTGCACACCAGGGCGCGGTGGTATCGGTGATATGAATACCGCCGTGCCACATGCCTTTACCCCCGACCAGATACAGGCCGGAAGCCTCTCTGTCCAGTCTCTGCAGCAGGTCGGCGGCGGTGGAAAACTCAGTACCGGTGGCACCGGCAGGAACCGGAAAACTAATTTTAGGGATGACGGGCGACGTTGTTTCAGCCATGGTTAACAGCTCCTTGTTATTCAGAGGCAGGATTACCGGTATTCTGGCTGTCCTGCTCATTCTGCTCATCCGGCTTGCTCTGATCGTTCGGGGAGTTCAGAGACAAGTTCACCTTACTAAAGCTGGGTACGTGATAACCCAATACTGCCCCCACCATCGGCACCAGGTAGTTCGTGCACTTAATTGTCATATCCCCGGAAGACCCGTGCTCGATTTTGCTGGCCTCCAGCGTCAGGTAAGAGCCGCCGCCGTTGAGGGTCATTTTTTTCGGGGTAGTGATGATGATTTCATCGTCCGAGCTGGTGATGGTCAGGGTTTGTCTGGCAGTCAGGGACATGACGTTGTTTTGCGCCTGGATAGTGACCTGTCCCTGATTGGCAATCAGCGTGGCATCCTGTTTATGCACAAACATGCTCATCGCTTCTCCCGCACCGATGAACAGGTTTTTCATGACGCCGACGTCGGCATTGTTACCGGCGTTCACCATCAGGTTCTGTCTGGCTGCCAGCTGTAAATGTTCACCGCTGGTAAGAGCCACACCCATCGGGGCGCTGGCTAAAATGGCGGCGGACTGCAACTGCGTCAGACGGTTATCGACAAAGCTGAGCTGCTTTTGAATATCTGATGCCAGCGCGGTAGCCTGTGTGGCGGCGTCACTCAGAGCCTGCATCTCATTGTTGGCCTGATGGATTTGACCGAGGGCCGGATCCATATCCAGCACTTTTCCCTGTGCCTTCAGTTGTTCTTCTGCACTGACAAATATTCCTTTTCCCGCACGCATCACGCCGTGTTCATCTGTTCTGATTTCAAAGCCGGCACCGCGTTGTGCGCGTCCCGCATCCACCAGATGCCCCATGTTCAGCTGCGTTTTGCCAAACTCGGTGGCAAGCTTGATGTGTTCCTCTGAGCGTTTGTCTTCCATCCGCAGCTTGTTGAAAGACGGAGTGCGCAGAACGTTGCGCGTATGGTTATCGTCGGTGACGTGGTCACTGTGTGCTGAATCATGCAGGGCATACGCGATATAAGGCCGGTCACAGTCGCCGGAATCGAAAGCGATAGCGACTTCAGTGCCATCGATTAAAGGCGCGTGCCAGCCGTAGGTATCACCGGCATAAGGTTTTGCCATCCGCAGCCAGAGATAGGCGTAGCCCTGTTCCTGTTCGTCGCGGTCAAAATCGAGTTTCACGCGGTATCTGCCCTGATTATCCAGCCAGGAATAGATATCGCCTTTGGTGGTGCTTTCTACCCGGGCAGGAAGGGTACCGGCGATAACCGGGCGCTGCGGCAGAGCAGGGCGGAAGCAGACGGTTTCACTGTAAGGCTGACCGGTCAGATGCGCGGTAAAACGACTCTTGCGCGAACCGTAGGTTTTTATCCCCGTCAGCAGGATGCCTTCATTTAACACAGCAGGAAGTGTGCCATCGACTTCCAGCACCTGACCCGGTGCCAGATGCGGGCAACTGCTGTGACCGGTGACGCTCTTCTGAGCATTCAGAATGCGTTCATGACGCAGGCGGGCATAAAATGCACCGGTTTCTACCCCGTCTTCTGATCCGGATTGCAGAAAAGGCTCCGCGTACTGGTAAACCTCGCCAATAGTGGTTTCATCACTTCCTGCCGCACTGGCAGTGGTGTCCATCGGACTCAACGCTTCCCGGTAGTTGTAATCACGGGTAGAAACCTGTTGCGTGACGACCTGATGCTTCGTACTCAGCCCCCAGACGCTTTCGGTACCGCTGTCGCTCATGCCCGCCTGATTGCGTAAGGGTAAACGGATTCCAAATTTATATTGTTGCTGGCTGTCAGCAAATATGATGACGTCATGCTCAAGGCGGGTGTCCATCTCGAGATGCCAGTAGATCCCGACTTCCGCCAGTAAACGCTGGATGAAAGCTAAATCTGTTTCCCGCCATTGGGTGATGAGCTCACGTGCCGGGTATGACCTGGAAAGCTGGAATTCGAAGTCCGGGCCTTCCAGACCGTGCGCACGAAGAACCTTTTCAACCACTTCCTGTACTGACTGATTTAAATAAAGTGCGCACTTTGCAGTGTGGTCCAGTAAGGCCACGCGCGGCACCAAAACCAGCCGGTAAATCGTCTGATCCGCTGACGTAGAGATACGGGAGAAATGTTGAATAACACCATGTACAGCGCGGACCGGTTCCGCAACGCCTGCAATATCAAACACAGGAGCCTGCATGGTAAAGGTAGCCGGTTTGAGAACCAGCTGTTCAGCGGTTAAATCAGTGGCCGTGCTGGTGACATGAATAATGTATTCAAAGGGTTTGCTAAGTTGCTCTTCCCCTTCGAAGCGCAACACGTCGAGAAAGGCCGGGCTTTGCGAAACGTCCAGACGGTAGCGGGACTGATTGAGCAATCTGTTGATAACATCGGATGTACTCATTACTCTTCTCCGTCAAATTCCAGTGTGATCCCTTCCTCTTCATCCCAGCCCAGTGCCAGTGCCGTTGTGCACTGTTGTCCGGCCTTGCGTTGCAGCAATTGCTGGCTCAGCACCGGCAGGATCTGCTGATTTAGCAGGCTGTCGATGTTGCGCGCGCCGGTGTCAGGTAGCAGGCAGGCGGTGACCAGCGTGTTGTACAGACTTTCTTCGATGGAGCAGGTCAGGCCATAGTGCTTGTTCAGACGTTTCGCGACTTGTGCCAGTTTCATCTCAACGATAGTGCGCAGTGCGACGGCGTTCAGCGGACGATAAATCAGCGTCTGAAAACGGGCGAGCAGGGCGGGCTGGAAATGATCGCGCAGGATCGGGCGCAGAAGTTCCTGTAAATCGCTGTCAGTGGCTTCCGGCCGTTCATCCAGCAGTTGCATCAGGTGGTCGCTGCCGAGATTGGCGGTCATCAGGATCACGGTATTGCGGAAGTCGATTTCACGTCCTTCACCGTCGCGCATAAAACCACGGTCGAATACCTGATAAAACAGGTTAATGACGTCGCGGTGCGCCTTTTCCACTTCATCGAGCAGCACGACGCTGTAGGGGCGTTTACGCACGGCTTCGGTGAGAATGCCGCCCTGACCGTAACCGACATAACCGGGAGGTGAACCTTTCAGCTGGGAAACGGTATGCGCTTCCTGATACTCGCTGAGGTTGATGGTTATGAGGGATTTCTCGCCGCCGAACAGACAGTCAGCAAGGGAAAGTGCGGTCTCGGTTTTACCCACGCCACTCGGACCGACCAGCAGAAACACACCCAACGGACCATTCTCGGATGTCAGGCCGGTTTTAGCGGCGCGCAGACGCTGTGCCATATCGGTCAGCACATGATCCTGCCCGACGACGCGTTTGTTCAGGTGATCTTCCAGTTGCAGTAAATCAGTCTGCTCATCTTTCAGCAGGCTGGTGAGCGGCACGCCGGTCCAGTCAGCGATCACGTTCGCGACGGTACGCACATCAACGTCCAGGGACAGCAGCGGCGTATTGCCCTGCAAATCACTCAGTTGTTCTTGCAGGCTGGCGATTTCTTCCTGACGGCTGATGTCCTGACGGGTCTCCAGCAATTGTTGTGTCAGGTTTTTTTCCGCATGGTACTGAGTGTTCAGCGCAGTAAGCTGTTCGCATAAGTTGTCAGCCTGTTGTTCAATCTGTTCCAGACGGTCGCCGTGCGTTTTATTGCCCAGCACGATATCTTCCAGCAGTGCTTGTTCTTCCATTTCCAGCGCGGTGATTTGCGCTTTCAGACGTATCAGATCTTCAGGCAGAGTATCAAGGCTCATGCGCACGCGCGCAGACGCAGTATCAAGCAGATCGACCGCTTTGTCGGGTAACTGGCGACCTGTGATATAACGGCGGGAAAGGCTGACGGCGGCTTTTACCGCTTCGTCAGTAATATGGACGCCATGATGTTGAGCGTAACGGGATTTCAGGCCGCGCAGCATCAGGCAGGCCATCTCGTCATCCGGCTCATCGACTTTGACGATTTGGAAGCGGCGCTCAAGGGCAGCGTCGCGCTCAAAATACTGTTTGTACTCAGACCAGGTGGTGGCAGCGATAGTGCGCAGCTCGCCACGGGCAAGGGCCGGTTTTAGCAGGTTAGCGGCATCTGCACCACCGGCCTGATTACCGGCACCGATAATGGTATGGGCTTCATCTATAAACAGCAGAACCGGCGTTGGCGACTGTTGCACGGCATCGATAATATTTTTCAGACGCTGCTCAAACTCACCTTTCACACCGGCACCGGCCTGCAACAGACCCAAATCCAGCGTGCGCAAACTAACGGTTTTGAGGCTGTCCGGCACGTTGCCTTCCGCAATGCGTAATGCCAGGCCTTCGACCAGTGCGGTTTTCCCCACGCCCGGTTCGCCGACCAGAATCGGGTTGTTTTTACGGCGGCGGGAGAGAATATCGACCATCTGACGGATTTCATTGTCGCGGCCAAATACCGGATCAATCTGCCCGGCTTTGGCTTTTGCGGTGACATCCAGCGTAAATTTATCCAGTGCGGCCTGCAGCGCTTCGCTTAATGACTGGCCGCCCATACCTGCATCATGTTTAGAAATGGCAGTATTATCGGAGAGCGACGATGACATCCGCTTGAGGCTTTCCTGTTGTTGCAGCTCCGGACGTTCTTCGGACAATGTATCCAGCACCGGTTTAAGGCGTCGGATATGCTCTTCGCTCAGGCTGAACAGCGGCCATAATCCTTCGCAATGCAGCAGGCGCGGCTGCTCTATCAGTGCTTCCAGCAGATTGACGCTGCGGATGTTCTGATTGTCATCCTGAAGTGACGCTGCGAGCCAGCCCGCTTTCATCAGTGCCTGTAGATCCTGAGAAAGTTGCGGGCGGGAATGCACGGAACGAGGCAGGGCGTCGAGGTGCGCCAGCAGGCTTTGCCATAAGGTGTCCATATCCCACTCGTAGCGGCGGGCCAGTACGGTAATGTCACCTTCGCCCAGTTCCAGCAATTTGAGCAGCCAGTGCTCGACGGTAATTTCACTGTGAGCGCGGGTCTGGCAGAGCGTTGCGGCGGCTTCCAGTGCTTTGGCGCAATACGGGTTTAAGCGGCGAAGTAATACGGCTGACTGATGTTCCATGCTGAGTTCCTTTTTTGGGTACGCTACCGCCCTTAGCCATTTCCGTTGCAGGAAACCCAGGCCCATAAGGTCGATGTCCGTTTCTGT